>MEKT01000205.1:41017-41193 GCA_001767435.1 Acidobacteria bacterium RIFCSPLOWO2_02_FULL_65_29
CCGTGATTCGGGCCACTGTTCAATTTGAGACAGTTCCGTCCCGCAGCCCCATCTAAAGTCTCGGAGGATGAAGACGCACGGCGGTCCACCCGCCCTCTACTCGGTCGACCTCGTCGGGTGCACGGATCTTGTCGACCGCGCGCCAGACGAGATCATGGGCACTTTTTGCGCGGCGC
>MEKT01000206.1 GCA_001767435.1 Acidobacteria bacterium RIFCSPLOWO2_02_FULL_65_29
CGCGCCGTGCGCGCCTAGGACCGCCCTGCGGCGCTGCCCGGCATCACAGTCGAGAACAAGATTCTCGTAAGGCGCCGCATACCGGTCCAACTCTGCGTCCTTCGCGTCCTTCGGCTACCGCTGAAGCTGTCGCCGCAAGAACTGGAGAAACAGCCTGGCCACCTCTTCCGGTTGCTCCTGCTGGACCCAGTGTCCGGCGCCCTCGACCAGATAAGTGCCGACCATCCGCGTGCAGACCGTTTTCTGCAGGCGATCGATCGCGCCCGGGTTCTGATAGACGCCCCAGTCGCTCTTGCCGCCGATGAACATCGACGGCTGATCGATCGTCCGGCCGGAGAACAATTGCTCGTCCGATGTGAACCGTCCGCCCGATCCCCGGCGGTATCCTTGAAGACCGCCCTGAAATCCCGTTCGTCCGTACTCCGCGCTGTAGACCTTCAGTTCGTCGTCGGGCAGCCACCTGCAGGCGGCAACCTCGGCGGCCGATGGCATCTCGGACGCCACGGTCTCGGCCATGCCCTTGTGCAAATCCATCACGTAGTAGCGCGGCAGCCTCGCCCACTCGCCCGCGGTTCTCGCCTGCAGCGGGTGCGGCTGGTTCTGTTTCCAGTCGGCGCTCTTCATGTGGTAGTAGGCGCGCAGAAACGCATGGATGCCCTGCGGCGGATGCCACATGTTCTCGTTCGCTTCGCGCGTGGCGTAGTACCGCTGATAGTGCTTGCGCGGCGGATTCAGTCTCGCAAGCTCCTCGTAGATCGCGTCGCCTGCGTTCCCGGCCGGCGCGGCTGGCTTCGCGTCCACGGTGTTGAACGGAATGGCGGGCGGACCGCCGTACGGCGCGCTCATCATCACGACAGACCGAAACATGTCTGGCCTGACGATGCCGCACCAGCCGGCGAGGGGCGATCCGGAATCGTGTCCGATCACGGCGGCTAGTGATCGATGCCCGAACGCCGAGACGAGCCCCAGCATGTCGCGCACCTCGTTCAGCGTGCGGAACGGCGTCAGGTCGTCGTCGTACTTCACGTCCGTGCCCGACGTCCGGCCATAGCCGCGCCGGTCGGGCGCCAGCACGTGGTAGCCCGCGGCGGCGAGGGGTCCCATCACCTTTCGCCAGCTGTAACCCAGTTCCGGGTATCCGTGCAGGAACAGGACGCCTGGTCTGTTGGCCGATTCGAAACCGGCCTCGAGGACGTGCATCCTGAGGCCGTTGATGTTGTTGACGAGGCGCGAGCGGATGCCGGCCGGAAGCATCCCCGGGCTGTAAGGACCCGGGTCGGCCGCTTGCGCGCTGACGCTGGGCAGTCGCGCGGGCAGCAGGGTGGGCGCCACGACAGCGGCCAGACCCTGAATAAGCCGCCGGCGCGTGACCGTGAGACCGCCGTTGAACAAGACGAGATCGTGCGTGTGTTTCTGCATCGTCCCCTCACGGATGTGGCGCGCGGTCCGGCTGCGCGCGCATGTTAGCATGCGCCGGTGACCACGTCCTCTCCCGATGTGATCGTCCTCTACGAGCATCCCGAGTGGCAGAAGCCCCTATTTGCCGCATTGGAGCGGCGCGGCGTGTCGTTTGCGCCGTTCAACATCACGCAGGCGGCCTTCAGCAACGTCGAGGCGCCACGCGCTTCCCTGTATTTCAACCAGGCCAGCCCTAGTGCGTACCTGCGCGGCCAGACGAGAGCTGTGCCGCTGGCGCTCGCCTACCTGCGATCCCTCGAGCTGCTCGGCGCCAAGGTCCTGAACGGCGCCGACGTGTTCGCGCTCGAGCTGAGCAAGAGCGCCCAGGCCACGCTGCTCACGACACTCGGCATCGAGTGTCCGCGCTCGATCACGTTCAACGAGGTCAGCGCCCTGCACGCGTACGCTGATGAGGTCGCCTGGCCGGCCCTGCTCAAGCCCGACCAGGGCGGAAGCGGCGCCAGGATTCAGATCGTGGATTCGCTGGCGCACGTCGAGGCGATCTTTGCCGCGGACCCGAGCGTGTGGCTGCCGGACCATCTGTTCCTGCTGCAGGAATATCTGCCCCACGACCCCGAACAGGGCATCGTCCGGCTGGAATTTCTTGGCGGAGAATTGCTGTACGCGATGCGGGTCAAAACCCACGGGCGGTTCAACCTCTGCCCGTCGCCCGTGTGCAATCCCGACGAAGGCGTGGGCCACTGCGCCGTGCCGGCCGCCGAGGCCGATCCTGCTCCGCCTGTCGAGTTTCTTCCCTATCCAGATGTCCCGTCCGAAGCCGTCGCGATCGCCAAGCGAATCGTGGCCGCGGCCAAGCTCGACGTTGGCGGGATCGAGTATCTCGAGACGGCCGACGGCCGCCATGTCTTCTACGACATCAACGCGAACTCGAACCTGCGTCCCTCGGTGGCGGCGGTGTTCGGCTTCGACCCGTTCGAGCGGGTCGTGGACTTCCTGGTCGATCACTTGCGCAGGCGGAAGCAGGTTGGGGATGCTAGGGGGCTATAGGTCCCGTCCGGCTTTGGGTTGTCTTCGGGAAAACCAGCGCTGTGGCTCAGCAACTGGCGAATGGTCAGGGGCGGTGTGTCGAGCGTGGGCCGCTCCATCCGCGCGAATTCTGGGATCCATCGCGACACGGGATCCTCATTTTCCGGCAAGGACTCGTGCGATACGCTGACGCCACGCTCGTCGGCGGGTAGAAGTGCCTCATACTTGGGTGTCCGCAACAGAATGAGGCTCATGATTTCGCCAGGTTCCTCGTCGGCGATTGCGAACGACACGATGAGATCATCGCCGTCTTGGAGTGTGACAAATGAGACGACGTCGAGTTCCTCGTCGCCTTTCATCGCTGTCTCAAGACACCAGACAATCGCTCGCGAGCATTCGGCCCGGCCGTCAATCGAGTGCCGGCAGCTGGTCTTGCGGGACAAGCACTTCAATCGCGCGAGCTCGACCTGGAGTTCTGGAAATCAGCCCGCGCTTCTCAAGAGTCAGAATCATGTCATGCACGGACGGAGGTGTCACGCCGAAAAACTTCTGAAGGTCAGCCTCGGCTGGAGGTCGCCGGTGGAGCTTCGTGTACATGGCAATGTACGCGAGGTATTGACCTTGGAGCCTGGTAAACGGATTCTTCTCGCGGTTGTTCTTTCCCACGTCCAAGCGTCGCTCAGCCGTCTAACTTCATGTGGGTGGATAGCGCCAATTGCTGGTCAGCCTACGGCGGCATGTCGCGCGGGACTTTCGTCCTGCCTACCGCAACGCGCGATCGGCTACGGGGCTTCCGCGTACGCCGAGCGCGCCGCGGACACGAGGCCGTTGGCGCGCGGCCAGTCCGGATACTTCGCTTGCAGCTCAGACTGCACGGTCATCGCGACATCGTCTGCCGACCAGCCTCCGGCCTTCAATTCCCGCGCGCGCGTCTGGACGCTCTGCATCACCGCGCGGTTCGTCGCGATGAGCGTGCCGGCGCCCACGGCGCCGTGCGAGGGGACGACGGTCCTGGGATGCCAAGCGGCGAGCGCGTCGAACGCCGCCAGCCACGCTTTCATGCTCGACACGGCGGTCGCCGCGAGGAACGAGTTGTTCATCACAACGTCGCCGGTGAACAGGACGCCGTCGCCTACCACGAAGAAGGCCGTGTCGCCGCGCGTGTGCGTGGGGCCGACGACGAGGAAGCGGACGCTGACGCCCCCGAGATCCAGGGTGTAGTCTCGGTCGAAGGTCATGTCGGCCCTGCGCCGCGTGGCGTCTTTCAGGAGCTCGGCCGTGAGCGGCGAGCGGCCCGAGAACGTCCTGATCTGTTGCGCGCCGCCCTCGGCGAACTCGGCTTCCTGCACAGTGGAGCTCACGTATTTCGCCGTGGCAGGAAACGCCAGGTAACCCGTCGTGTGCTCCGCGTGGTAATGCGTCGAGGCAATGAAGACCTCGGCGTTTCGGCTGACCTTGGCCACTTCACGCAGCACCGTCTCCCCGTTCCGCTTTCCCAGCCCTGGGTCGATCACGAGCGTCGCGCGAGAGCCGACGATGATGCCGACGTTCGGGACGAGCCCAACGTTGCCGTCGGGAATGACGTAAGAGTGGTCGGCCAGCTTGACCGTGGCGTTCTCCTTCACGAGCGGGTCGGGCACGGGCCCGCGTTGAGCCGAAGCCGCCGGCGCCACGAGCAGCACGACGAGCGATCCAAGGACCTGAGGGCCAATCGCAGTTCGCATGGGGCTTCTCCATCAATGGGTCATCGAGTACACGATGACGTTGATGCCGAAGGCGTACCCGGGCACCGAGAACTTCATGAAATACCTCGGGTTCTCGGCCTCGCGTTCGTACGAATCGCCGAAATCCGTGTCGTGGGTCAGCAGGACCATCACCCGGCCGAGTGCATCGTTGATCGCGCGGATATGCGGTACCGATTCCCTCGGCGATCGCTCCCACGTACCGTTCGCGCCGTCCCAGTACCCGATGCCGGGAATCTGGGGAACCGTCGAGGCATCGAGCACCTGGCGAAAAATGGGATGGTCACGCGGCAGATCGACAATGGGATAGCTCGCGGACGACAGGACTTGACCTAGCTGCACCTCGAAGAAGTCCCAGGCGTATTGCCCCCAATAGTCGTCCGCCCAGAGGAAGCCGCCGCGCAGCAGGTACTCGCGCAATGCAACTGCTTCCTCCGGCGTAAAGTAGGCGCGGCCGGGCTCCGTCATCATCAGGAAGGGACAGCGGGCCACGACCCCTGGTTCGCCGAGGTTCACCAGGAGGGGCCTCGGTTCATTGCCCGCGTCCATGCTCACCGGCGCGCGGGTGAGCTCGGACAGGCGGATGGACAGGTTCATCTCGGCGCGCGGGTAGTCCACGCTCCAGCCCGCGCCGTCGCCATTGCCGGCCTCCCGCACGACGAGCCGGCAGAACTGGAAGCCGCCGTCGAAATCCTCCAGCGTCGCAAAGCGACCGACACCACTGGAGCCGCCGCGCCGGCCGCGTCCACGCTGCAGCTCGGCGGCGCCGATCGAGGCGACGAGGGCGGCGCCGAGCAGAACAAGGCCGATCAATCGAGATCGCAAGATAATCCTGGACTCCCGCCAACTGTCTTTGGCACTGGGCTGTGGCCGCAAGGCGAGGTCAATTCACCATACCAGGATACCTCGACCTGTGTCGGGAGTCCTGAGCCGACCTGATTCACTGAGGGCGCCAGCGCCAGGGCATCTTGTGCGTAGAACGCGCTTCCCTCGTCCGGGTCATGGAACACTACAAACGCAGGATAGTCCAACCCAGGATTTTGTCGCGGCTTCCGCGCGACCAGAATCCTCAATTCGTCAGCTGGCCCTTTGAAGTGCGAGAATCTTCTTTCGTACAGCCTCAGGAAAGTCGACGAAGGCAAACTGAGTCTTGTGGAATCGGAGAGCCGACTGATTGACCGTCCAACGTGCCGCTTCAGCCGCGGCAGCTGATCATTGCGCCAGCCGCCGTCGGCTGCAAGCGGATGTTCGGCGGCGATCATGGGCGACGGCACCGTCTCCCCGCCACAGGGAGACGCGTGTCGGTAACTCTGGAGCGTTCCACAGTCGGCGGCGAAGTCGCCCGTGACGAATGGTCTACCGTTGACCCAACACGCGAGTCCAATTCAAAGCGACCGTCAGCCGCGGCTGAAGGGGTCCCTCCGCGGCCAACATGACAAATTCGCGCGTCTTGGGGTGCACGTCGTAGTTCGCCCAGAAGAGCCCGGTGCGAAACGCCCCCTGAAACAGGGTCCGAGGGCGCCCGATGTTGACCGCTGGGTCGGCTCGCACGGTCACCGCCATCATCCGCTGCCCGTCGGTCGAGCGATAGAAGATCTCGTCGCCGAACGGGGACCAGACCGGTTCGCGCCCGCCGCCGACGGAGACCACAACGCGTTCCCCAGGGCCCGGATTCCGTTCGACGTACACCTCTTCTTCCCGGCCGGCTTCGAGCGCAGCGTACACCATCCATCGTCCGTCGGGCGACAACATCGCGGACCGCTCGTCCCTCGGCGTCACGAGAAACGGGGTCGGGACACCGTCCGCTGAAAGAGTGAAGACGTCCCGATTGGTGCCAGGCGCGGGGCGACTGTACACGAGGGTCGGGCCCACGCGAGACCACGCCAGCGGGAAGAGAGCATTGGCGGACTGGTCTCGCGCCAGCAGCACACCAGGTGTCCGGCTATCGTCGGCCGGCATTGAATACAGGCTGCCTTCTCTTTGAAACGTGATGCTCAGCCCGTCGTGCGACCAGATGGGCCGCGACACCTGCCCGCCCACACTCAGACGGGCGCGAGCGTTGCGCGCGAGGTCATAGACCCATAACTCGTTGCCGGTATCCGACGCGACGGACACCACGAGGCGAGTGCCATCGGGCGAGAGACGTGGATGGTCGAAGCGGTACTGCCCCTCCACGACCGGCCGCGAGCCACCGGCTGCGTCCACCGCGACCAGGCGGCTCGAGTTGGATACCGCAGGTGCGTACGCCAGCGTGCCATTGAGCGAGATCGCTAGGGCGCCTCTGTCCTGTACCACGGTGACGGCAATGTCGTCGGCGAGCGCCACGGCCGGCCCCGTCACGTCCAGACGCGCCACGTCGAACGGTGCGGCGTGCAGCTTGCCGTCTCGGACGAACACGAGGTGACCGCTCGAGACGTACTGCGGACTGCTGCCTTCCAGAAGGTGCGTGCGTCGCCCTGTGCGGATCTCTACAGCTTCGACCGCTCGCGGACGTCCTCGCGGCGAGACGGAGAACAACACGGCCCGGCCCCCCGGCAAGCAAAACGGTGTCTGATGCCCCGGCCCTTCGGCCTGTTCATCCTGGCTGGTCAAGCGTTCCGGCGTTCCCCCATCTGCCGACACGCGGAAGAGTCCACTCTGCCATTCGTGGAACACGATGGAGCCGTCGTCGGACCAGCAGCCACCGAAAAACGTAGCGACGCGCGCGACGGTCTGAGGCGTGCCGCCCTGCATGGACACTTTGCGGATGAAGCCGCCAGATGCAAAACCGAGCCACTGCCCATCCGGCGAGATGAACGGGCCGCTGCCCCCGTCCGTGCCGGCAATCATGTTCGCATCCACGCGTTCTGTCTGGCGGAGGTAGATGCGATTGCCGGACGGTCGTCGTGTCACATAGACGATGCTGCGCCCATCCCGGGAGATGGCCATCGGTACCGGCAGCCCGGCGTCCAGCGGCAGCTCTTCGCCCGGCTGCAGATCCACGGTGAATCGCACCGGGTCTGACGCAGGGGCGTCTTCGCCGCGCCTCGAGTTCCAGACGGCCGCGCTTGCCGCCACGACGGCAAGGACTCCAAGGGCCGCAACGACCTGCGGAATGCGCCTTCGAGCGAGCCCGTGCGGTTCGACAGGCGGCGGGTTGTCGAGGTCTTCGAGATACAGTCGCGCGTCGGCGATGTCATGCCATCGGCGGCGGACGTCCTTCTCCAGACAGCGCCGCAGGAGCCGAACCACGAGCTCGGGTGTCGCTGGCGGCAGCGCCGTCCAGTTGGGGTGCTGCTCGACGACGGCGGCCAGCGTATCCGTCACCGTGGGACGGACAAACGGCGCGCGGCCCATGAGCATCTCGTAGAGCACGCAGCCGAACGCCCAGATGTCGGTTCTCTTGTCCACGGCCTGGCCGCGCGCCTGCTCGGGACTCATGTAAGCCGCCGTCCCGAGAATCACGCCCGCGCGCGTCATCCCGGGATCGGTCACGGTGGGGAGCTGCGTCGCGGCTCCGGCCGATGGCTCGGGCTCCAGCGCCTTGGCGAGGCCGAAGTCGAGCACTTTGACCATGCCGTCGTCGCGCACCTTGATGTTGGCCGGTTTCAGGTCGCGATGCACGATCCCTCGCTCGTGCGCAGCGTCGAGCGCATCTGCGATCTGACGCGCGATCGACGACGCTTCGGTGATGGGTATTGGTCCCCGCCTGAGACGATCCGCGAGGGTCGGCCCCTCGACCAGCTCGAGCAAGAGCGCCTGGGTCTCGTCAGCCTCTTCAAAGCCGTAGATCGCGGCGACGTTGGGATGATTCAGCGTGGCCAGCAACTCCGCTTCGCGTTGAAACCGCGCCAAGCGGTCAGCGTCGGAAGCCCACACGGCCGGAAGGACCTTCACCGCGATGTCGCGCTTGAGACGGGGGTCTCGCGCGCGATAGACCTCGCCCATGCCGCCTGCCCCGATGAGCGAGAGGATTTCGACCTTCCCGAGACGAGCTCCGGGTGACAGGCTCACGGTGTTTCCGGTTGGCTGGCAAACGGCATCATGCCGATAGAGGCTCTATGAAATAGTCCGCCCAACACGTATTGAAGTGGACCGCACGGCCCTGCGCGCGGCCAACCGGGCCACCCGCCCAAGTCGACCTCACTCCGATGGGTCCGGAACGGCGGATGTTAGCACGGCGCGACCCATTGGACGGTCGTCGTGATTGACTGCAGCCACGGGATTGGCTGCGGCGGCTGCAGCCAACCACCGACGACGTGCCGACAGCATCCGCGAAACAAGTGCCGCTGGCGCAAGAGCTTGACCATTTCAGGCACGAGAAGGTTTCCGCGCGGCTGGCTGCAGGGCCTGCCTGTAACGCCGGGCGGAGGTGGCTGGCTGCGTTGATCGACGGGACTTCGCACGCCCGGGGCTTTACGTCGAGCGGCTCGGTTCTACTGAGCAGTGCCTGCGGCGGACGGAGCGATCCCCTTGCCTTCTTCGATCGTGATGAACTGCTTGATGGGGACGTTCGTCAGGTGGTCCTTCGCTCCACTCGGCCATTCGACGTCGATCGACGCGATCACCGGATCCTTGCCGAGGCCGAAGCTGAGCGCCAGGTCGCTCTGCGAGCAGTAGCTCGATCCGCTCCGCACGGTGCTCCACTGCCGTCCGCCAGCGCTCTGGATACGGACGACCGCCCCGATCCCGTTTCTGTTGGACTTCGTGCCGCGCGTCCGAATCGAAATCCAGTTGTTCTGGTTCCCGCCATCGTTGCGGTACAAGTACGCCGGTCCATGGTTCGTCGTCATCAGCACGTCCAGGTCGCCGTCGCGATCGTAGTCGGCGTAGGCCGCGCCGCGGGCGACAATCGGCCGCGCGAACGCCGACCCGACGGCCGCGCTCGCGTTTTCAAAGGACTTCTTGCCGGTGTTGCGGAAGAGGAGCGGCGGCTGCTTGTACTGCACCTTCGGTTGGACGCTGGCAATCTCTTCTTCGATGTGGCCGTTGGCCGCGAGAATGTCCAGCATGCCGTCGAGGTCGTAATCGAAGAAGAACACCCCGAACGCGAGCGACAACAGGCTCGCCCGCCCGACGCTCGACGTCGGCGCCTCGTCCACGAAGAGGCCCGTGCCCTCGTTGTGGTAGAGGCCGAGCATCTGGTTCGAGAAGTTGCCGACGAGCAGGTGCGGGCGCCCGGAGCGGTCGTAGTCTCCCGTGTCGACACCCATCGCACCACGCGCGACGCCATCCTCGCTGTACGCGACACCGGCCGACATCCCCTCCTCGGTGAACGTACCGTTCTTGTTGTTGCGATAGAGCTTGTTGGGCTGCGTGTCGTTGGCCACGAACATGTCGGACCAGCCGTCCCCGTTGTAGTCGAAGACCGTGATGCCCAGCGACTTGCTCGTCGCGTCGCCCACGCCAGCCTTCTCGCTCACGTCCTCGAAGCGGCCGCCGCCAAGGCTGTGATACAGCTTCGACGAGGTGCCCTTGTACGACTCGGGCGTGCAGTACGACTTCGACACCCCGTCGAGCGAGCACCACAGATCGCTCTTCTCGTCCCACTGCACGTAGTTCGCCACGAACAGATCGAGCCTGCCGTCCTTGTCGTAGTCGAGCCAGGCAGCGCTCGTGCTGAAGTTGGCATTGGCGATGCCCGAGGCCTTCGTCACATCCTTGAACTTGCCGGCACCTTCGTTGTGAAACAGCCGGTCGCCTTCGAGCGCCGTGATGTAGACGTCGTCTCTCCCGTCGTTGTCGTAGTCGCCAACGGCGGCGCCCATGCCGTACATCTCGACGTCGAGGCCGCTCCCCGCGGTGACATTGCTGAACGTGCCGTTCCGGTTGTTGCGATAGAGCGCGCTCAGCGAGCGCCGGCCGCGCGGCTGCCAGTCCTTGCTGTTGACCAGGACCAGATCCTGCCAGCCGTCGCCGTCGGCGTCGATGAACGACCCGCCAGAGCCCAGCGTTTCCGGCAGGAACTTCTTGGCGGCTCGGCCGCTGTTGTGGGTGAACTTGATGCCCGCTGCGGCCGTGGCGTCGGTAAACGTCACGCCCGGCTTCGGCGTCTGGGCGGCCGCGACGGCGAGCCATGCCGCAACCGAGGCGGCCGTCAATGAGACACGTTTAACCACGATGATCTGCTTCCTTCAGGCTCTGGGCTTCAGGCTCTGGGCTTTAGAGTCTGAGCCTCAGGCTCGAGCCAGCCTCTTAATTGTTCGATTTCGCTCCCGGCTTTCCCGCCGCCGGCGCTCCGTTGTTCGCGGTCGTGACGGCGCCGCGGGCCGGACGGCGCTCGGGAGATCCCATCCAGTCGAGCGGCACGCTCTCGTGCTCGTGGATCTGTTGCCGCTCGTTGTTCTCCTCCGGGCTCGCCATCCGGCGGACACCCGTGATGGCCTGAGACGATTCCTCCGCCTTGAACCGGCGGAAGAGCTTCTCCTCGCGGGCCGCCGCCTCGGCGTTCCCGAGGCCGCGGTGCGCCAACATCGCCGTGTAGTGCATCTGCACGTCTTCGGGGTCGACGAGGCAGACTTGATCGAGTACCTTCAGCGCCTCCTGGTAATTGCGCTGGAGGAAGAGAATGCGCGCCAACTGGTTCAGCACGACGCGGTCGCGCGGGTACTTTGCGATGGTCGTCTCGAGCGACTTGATCGCGGCGTCGTAGTCGCCGTCCGCTTTCTCGATGAGCGCCCGGAAGTAGTAGATGCGGCCGAGCGACGAGTCGCGCCTGAGTGCCTCGGCGATGTACGGCTTGGCTTCTTCGGTCTCGCCCTCCTGGATCAGCGCCCGCGCCACGTTCAGCCAGCCGTCGGCGTATTCGGGCTCGGCCTTGGTGACCTGCTTGAACGCATACTCCGCGCCCTTGATGTCGCCTTGCAGCAGGAGCCCGATGCCCCAGTCGTTCCATCGCTCGCGGGTCGATTTCTCGGAGCTCTGCACCCATTCGGTTGGCGTCTTGCCGTCGCCAATCGGTATCGAGGCCTTCGCTTCAGCGAGCATGATGATCGGCAGGTCCGGAATCCGATCCTTGATCTGGCCGGATACGTTCGTGGGTATGTTGGCCGCGTCGAACGAGTACTCGGCGCTATTGAACGCCTTGCTGATGAGCGACGGGGGCTGCCCCGGCTTGAGCTCGCCGGCGTACGCGAACTGCGTGTAGTAGTGCGTAAACTTGCGGTAGTTCAGTTTCGCCGTGAACGTGATCGGCCCCTGCACGTCGTTGGGAATCTTCACCCGGAAATGCGCCGTGTCGGCCGCGCCCGGCGGGATGAGCCGGACGTACATCACGCTTCGAGCCTGCCAGGCGTTCCGCTTGTCGATCGGGTTGCCCTCGCCGTCGAGCTGGTACGACCGGTAGAAATGCGCGCCGGTCTCCACAGGGCCCTTGCCCTCGTCCTGGACCTGGCCGCTCCAGTAGATCAGGCGGCCGGACGCGTCGCGTCCCTGCAGCTCGAGCCAGATGTCGAACGCGTCCACGGTGCCGCCCGGGAAGAAGTGACCGATCTTCCGGGTGCGGACGACGACGTCCACGCGCGCGGTCGAGCCCGGCAGCAGCGCCGGCTGGACCTTGTCGATCGGCGCTGCCACCTGCCCCACGTCGCGGATGAAGATGGGACCCGACTGCTCCGACTCTTCACCCACGCCGAAGGTCGTCGCCGCCTGCTGCGAGTCGCCCGCGCGACGAATCATGCGCGTGCCTTCGGACTTCTCATCCACCGGAGACACCGCGAAGATATCGACGGTGATGAAGCCGGATGTCAGGAACTTCTCCACTTCCTGGAGCTGCGCCTGGTCGTTGTTCGCCGTCGGCACGGCGGTATTGGCGGCGGCGAAACGGTGCGAGTGCACCGAGCCGTCGGCGTGCCGGCCCGGGTCGCCGGACGCGAGCGAGGGCATATGACAATCGACGCAGGTCGCGCCGGCCTCCGGATAGTAGAAGGATCGCGCGCCTTGACCGAATCCGCTCGCTTGCCAGTTGTCGTAGTCGTTGAACCCGCGGACCCACCGGTAATCATTCACCGGGATGTCCAGGTGGACTTTGTGGCACGCCGAGCAGAACTCGGACGCGTTCTCCTTCATGAACGGCTTGATGAACGTCCGGCGATGCGGCTCCGGATTCAGGTACGTCATGAAGCGGTCCATCGCGCGAACCGCGCGGTTGCGGCTCGTCATCAGCTCGTGCAGCGGCGGGTACTCGATCGTGAAGCCGCCGTTGCCCATGCTGCCGTCGACGTGCGTGATCGCGTGGCACGACGTGCAGGCCAGACCCGCGTGCGCTTCGGGCGTGTCGATCTGGTCCTTGATCGGCCGATCGAACCGGCCGTTGAAGAACACGGCGTGATCGTGGCAGCCCGCGCACCACTTGCTCGGCGTCGGCCCCACCACGTCCTGCATGTACTCGACCGACTTCCGATAGAACTGGTTGTTGAACGATCCAAAATGATGGGCCGAGCTGTTCCACTGGTCGTAGATATCCTTGTGGCAGCTCCCGCACGCTTCCGAGTCCATGAAGAAGTTCGACGGGATGATCCCGCCGACATTGGTCTTCGCCGATGAGGGAAAGAACGGCGACTTCGGCCCGCCGCCTTCTTCTTCCATCACCGTCGGCACCACCAGCGGATTGACGATACGGTGCGAGGGATTCGGGTTGGCCTTCACGTACAGCCCGACGGCCACAGGGAACACGGCGGCAAACACCGCGGCGCCCTGCGTGGCGCGGCCGAAGGTGCGAAGGCCGCCGGCTGCGCGCGCGGCCTTGACTGTGTACGGAAGCAGCAGCACCACGCCGACAACCGCCGCGATGATGTGCGCGTTCAGAATCCAGCGGTTCTCGTTGAGATTGCCGACGGCGACCAGATACAGGCCAAGGGCGAGCGCCACCGCCGTCCCCGCCGCCGCAAGCAGCGTGCCGCGGCGCACTTCGGGGTCGCGCGCCAGGAGCATAGCGCCGGCGATCGACACGGCCACGCCCAGCACCAGGTGGAACAGCACGTTGCCCATGTAGAAAACCGTGGGCGACTTGAACGCCGCGATATAGCCGGTATTGACCAGCAGGACGACGAAGCCTGTGGCGACCAGCGTTTTGAGCGCGGGAATCCTTGTCAATGTGTTGCTCCGGGAAATAGCTGGGTCAGCGGCCGCACGAGCCGCAACGCCGGCCGAGTATTGTACTTTTCGAGATAGTCGCGGTGCTTCACATCGTCGGGAAACTGCTCAGGGGTTCCGTACGGATACGCGCTCATGCCGTGGAACGGCAGCGGCTCGACGCTCTGAGAGAAGGCCGTGTTCGCGTCGCCATCCTTGGCCCACCCGTCGACGAGCAGCAGGAAATCCCGGGTCCAACCCGGCCCAAGCGCCGGCAGCGCGCTCGAGGGAAACAACAGGCGCAGCTCGTCACCAGAGCCCATGATCACCAGCAGGTCGTCGATGTCTTTCGTGAGCGGCGTCACGTCGCCAAAACGCGTGTACAGCCCGGGCGTGGGGTTCCACGTCGAGAGCGGCATCAGACGCGAGTAGTCGAACGTCTCGGGCTGCCTGCGTTCCGGATGAATCTCGGGCGTCGAGAATCCCCGGAAACGCAGTTCGGCGGACGCCGCATCGATCGGCGTCATCACCGCCGCGGCGCCGGCATCTTCGCTCAGAAAGATCTCGTCCCAATACACGCACAGGTTCGTGATGATGCGAACCTCGCGCGACGCCGACAGAAACATTCCCGTGAGATCGACGACGATGGTCTTCGGCTTCCCGGCCGGAATACCCATGTCTTCGACCACCGTCTTCCACTCGCCGGACGCGTCCTTCACCTGAAGCGAGGGGAACACGAGGCCCCTCGGATCCTCCTGCGCCGCGCCCAGGAACGTGCTGCCGTCGGCCCAGTCCACCCAGCCGCTGAGGATCAGGACTGGGCCCTTCGACTCGCCGCCTCGCGGCTCGGTCGGCGCGGGCCGGTGGCTCGGGGCCGGCCCGAAATCCACATCGAGGGTGTGCAGCTCGGCGACGCCCGAGAGGTTGCGCGAGAAACCCTCCGGATACGTCAGGTCGCGAGCCGTCAGCGCCGCCCTCACATCGCGTCCCTTGTCGTCGCGCGCCCGCACCGGATGCACGCGCCGCGAGGCGCCAAACAGACGGAACTCCGGGTACGGCGGCGCCTTGAACTTCTCATTCGTGAACACGTCGACGCCGGCAGGGTGATCGACCGCGAAGAGCCGGACCTGGTCGAGATACGACACCTCGCGCAGTTCCTCGGTGATCCGAATCTCGTACGCACCGTCGCGGGACGCGAGCGCGCGGCCGGGAATCTGCACGTACTCGTCGTGGTCGACCGGAAAGTACGTACCGTCGCCCGAGCTCGCCCCTAGCGGCGCCACACCCAGCACATCGGTGATGAACTCGAACCCGCGTCCGTTCCAGGTGAAGATCATCGGGCATGATCCCGATAGGCGCTGGGCTTCCTTGTAGCTGGCCGCCTGCCGCACCGGCTGGCGGACTTCGTTCTGAATGAGTCCGTTCGGCCACGTGATGCGCACGGTGTCCACCTGTGTTGCGTTGCGCAGCCCGAACACGATCGGGACGCCGTCGTAGGCGCGCTTCTGATAGGAGCGGCCGGCCTTCACCTCGACCTGCGCCTGCGACGCCAGCTTCAAGTTCCTCACGCCAGCGAGCCGTACGCCGATCCAGGCATTGCCGGCCGCGCCGTCGTTGCGCATGAGATGCACGGAGCCGTCGGGTCGCACGAGCGCCACGTCAGTACGGCCGTCGGCGTCGAAGTCCGCAGCGGTCGCCGCAATCGCGCTCCCGAGGGGCGACCCTTCGGCCGGCACGAGCCGGCCCGAGCCCTGATTCCGGAACACGCGGTCGCCCGTCACGACGTCGAGCAGGGCGCGATTGTCGAAGTCGACGAGCGTGGCGACGCCGGGGCCCGCGTCCGCCAAGGGGACCGCCTGGAACTGTCCCCGGCGGTTGAAGAGCACGCTGACCGACGTCTCTGCGGTGATCACCAGGTCGGTCGCCGAGTCGTGGTCGAGGTCGGCGGCGCCCAGGACGAGCCTCCCGGCCGACGCCTCGTTGACCGTCCGGGTTTCGAACTTGCCCGCGAGCAGGTCCTTGTAGAGGATCGGCCGCCGATCGAGATAGGTGACGAAGAGGTCGCGGCCGTTCGTATCGGGCAGGAGTTCGATGACGATAGCGCTCGTCGCAACCCCGTCGGCAAACGGAAAGCCGGTCGACTGGTCGCTGAACCCCGCCTGGCCGTTGTTGCGAAGGAGCAGCGATCGGGCGCCGAACAGAAACAGGTCCACGTCGTAGTCGTGGTCGTAGTCGAGCCACACGGCCGTGTTGAAGGGCACCTGAGGGAGTGACACGGCGCTCGGTTGAAACGTCCCGCTCGCATTGCCGTACAGCGCCGCCCCCGAGTCGGTCAGCACGCACAGGTCCGCGAAGCCGTCGTTGTTGAAGTCGCCGGCGACGACCGCGCGCACGGCCTTGACACCCTCGAGGCCCGTGCCCGCCATCGGCACGTCGCCATTCTTGTAGACGACAATGCCGGCCGCCGACCAGGCGACGAGATCAGGACGGCCGTCGGCGTCGACATCCGCGGTCAGGAGGCCGGGCGGATCCCGATCGAGGCTGGCGCCAGGCAGCACACGGTCCTCGAACTTCAGCGGCGCGAGCGGTCGGTCGTCGGCCGACACCGGGTCGGCGGGATCGAGAATCTCCGAATAGAAGCTCCACTCGAGATCCTCCGGGACGGCCGCGCCCGCCTGCTGCTTCTTGAGGGCCTGGAACGTCGCCTGCTCGCGCGCCGCGTCCTCGGCGCGACCCGCTTCGCGGTACGAGTTATACAGCTGGAAGTGGGGGCCGGCCAGGTTGGGATCGAGCTTCGCGGCCGCCTCGAACTCGCGAAGGGCGTCGGCGGGCTTTTCGTTCAGCTTGTACAGGTACCCGAGGTTGTAGCGCGAGACCGGCTCGTCGGGCACGAGCTTCACCATCTGCTCGAACTGGACAGTGGCCTTCGCGTACTCGGAGGCCTTCTTGTAGACGATACCGAGGTTGAACCAGGTGTGCGGAATCGAGGGATCCTGCTTCTGCGCCTGCAGGAGCTGGGCGACGCCTTCATCGGACTTGGCCGCCTTGAGCAACGCGAGGCCGTAGTTCACGCGCTCGCGCGCGGAGGCCGGCGCCAGGTCGAGCGCCGCCTTGAACTCGGCGACAGCCTGCTGCTGCGTCGTCGGGTTCTCGTAGAACGCCTTGCCCAGATTGCGATGCCTGGCGAGCGCGTCGGCGCCCGGCAGCTGCGCGTGTGGATCCGCCGTCGTCCAGAGGAACGACAGCAGCACAACGCACGTGCCGAACAGTCGAAAGGGTCGGGACATCAGCGCGAGCCGGATGACGCGGGCTCACGCACCGTTGTCAGCCTGTCGAGAACCGCGGTCACCTGTTGCACGGCTCCGCTCGGCCAGCGCACCGAGACCGACGGCACAGCCGTGCTCGCGCCCAGCCCGACGTGCAGGCGCTGCAGGCTCTGACCGGCGTAGCCGTTACCGCCGTCCACTTCGCGAATCTGCGTGCGGGCCGCGGTCTTTACGGTCACGCGCGCGCCGATCGCGTCGCGGTTGGATTTGGAGCCGACCAACTTCAATTGAATCCAGTGGCCGGCGCCCGTCGTGACGTTGCGATACAGGAGCGGTTCCTGATCGGCGTTTGCCTGGAAGAAGTCGAGCCGGCCGTCGTTGTCGTAATCGGCCACGGCGAGACCGCGGCCGTCTTTGTCGTTGTCCACGCCCGCCGCGGCCGACATCTCCTTGAACACCTGGCCGTCCAGGTTCCTGTAGAACTTCTTCTTCTGGTACCCGCTCCACGTCATGGTGCCGATACTGGGCCACTGGCGGACGTCGGTGAAATCGACGCCAGGCCTCGTGATCATCTCGACGAGCACCGGAATGTAGTTGTCGGGCCCGGCCGACCGGAGGCCGTTGACGACGAAGAGGTCGAGCAGGCCGTCGTTGTCGTAGTCGCCGAACTTCGCCGCCCAGCCCCACAGCGTCTCGCACGTGCCGGTCTCGCGCGAGAGATCGGTGAACGTGCCGTCGCCGTTGTTGTGCCAGAGCATGTTGCACTCTTTCATGTACTCGTCGGTGATGTTGGTGACGTACACGTCGAGTTTACCGTCGTTGTCGTAGTCGCCGACGTCGACGTTCATGCCCTTCTTGGTGTCGAAACCGCCGAGCGCCGTTTCGGTCTTGTCGGTGAATGTGCCGTCGCCGTCGTTCACGAAGTACCGATCGGTGCCGTAGTCGTTCGCCAGATACACATCCTGGTCGCCGTCGTCGTCGAAGTCGCCATGGCCCACGTCCAGCGTCCAGCCGGTGTGCCCCGCGAAGCCGGCCTTTGCGGTGACGTTCTCGAACCGCCCGTTGCCGAGGCTGTGCCAGAGCGTGACGCCGCCGCCGTTGACGGCGTTGTCGAGATCGTTCGGCAGGACGTGCGGGTCCGGCAGATCGAGCAGGTTGAGCGGCTTGAAATAGTTGCCGAACAGCAGATCCAACCGGCCGTCGTTGTCGTAGTCGAAGGCCATCGCCGCAATGGTGTTCCCAAACGTCGTCAGGCCCGACGAGGCCGACACGTCCCTGAAAGCCGCGGCGCGCTCGTTGTGATAGAGGATGGGCGTTCCGAAACGAACGACCAACAAGTCCCGCCAGCCGTCATTGTCGTAATCGAACCAGACGCTGTCGGCGACGATCGACTTCGCGTCGTTCCCGCCGCCGACGCCAAGCTTCTCCGCAACGTTGGTGAACGTCAGGTTCCCGTTGTTGCGATACAGATAGCTTGTCGTGCCCTCGTTCGAGTTGGTGACGAAGAGGTCGTCGAATCCGTCGTTGTCGAAATCGCCCGCCGACGCGGCCGCACCGCCCGACGTGAACATGTGCAGGACGTCGCCCGTGGCGCCCTTGAACTGCCGCGTGTGATGGCGCACGCGGACCCCGGCCGTTGCGGCGATGTCCTCGAACTTCATCACGCCCGGCGTGTCGGCCGCTCCGATGGTCAGCGTCAACAGGGACACGATCGAGACGATCACCGCAGAGCGCGCGGAGATCGCAGAGAGTCTTCCAACATGATTCTCTGCGGTCTCTGCCGTCATCGTCGTCTTCGTGTCGTTTACTGGTTTGTCCATAAATCCTGCAGGCTGGTGTCCACGCGCTTCGAGGGATCGTAGGAATCGTCGATCAGCTTCTGGAGATCGTCGCCCTGCTTTGCGAGGCGGTCCCGAAGCGCGGCGCTGTCGGGAAAAGCCGCGAGGCCGTCCTTCCAGGTCGCAATCGCCTTCGGGAGATCGTCCATCTTCCAGTAGCCGTCGCCGAGCGAGACGTACGTCCGCACGTGATAGGGGCGCTTGGGCTCGGCATTCTGCATCTTCAAGGCTTCTTCGAGGTCGGCGATGCCGTACTTCGTCCTGAGGAAGATGCGCGGCCAGAAGAGATAGCTGTTGCCCCTCGTGTACAGGCCGATCCAGCTCGGACGGAGATCCAGCGACTTGGTGAAGGCCCCCAGCGCGTTGTTGGCCAGAATCACTTGGGTGATCGCACCCGCGGCCGGAATCTTGTCCACGTACGCGAAGCCGTAGTTCAAGTGCGCGTTGGCGGCCGTCGGGTGATCGGTGACCAGCTTCTCGAAAAAGGCAATCGCTCGATCGTATTTCACCAGGTTCCTGTCGGTTCTGGCCGCGACAATCACGGCCATGCGGTAGTCGTTGCCGGCCCGCAAATCGTCGGGAGAGGCGGCGACCGCCGCCTCGAGGCGCGCGGCGTCGGCGTCCCAGCCGTTCTGCGCGACGACGCGCCCGGCGAGCGCAAGAGCCACGCCCGCCGCGAGCAAACAGTGGAGTCCGAATCGTCTCATCGTGCTGCTGCCCCTGTCGTCGATGTCGTGGCTGCCGTCGGCGCCGGCAGCGCCGTGAACGCCGCCCGGCCTTCAACGATCCTGATCATCCGATCCACGGGAATGTTCTCGAAGGTCTGTTTCTGGCCCGATGGCCACCGCACCTCAACGCGATCGAGGCGCGCGGCGTCGCCGAGGCCGACGTGCAGCCGCGCGCTGCTCTGGCCCGCGAAACTGTTGCCGCCGTCGACAAAGCGCAGCTGGGTCCGCCCACCGCTGGTGACGCGCACTTGGGCGCCGACCGCGCCGCGGTTCGATGTGGTGCCTTGCAGCGCGAACGCCGCCCAGTGCGGCCCCGCGGGGAGCACGTTCCGATAGAGGAACGGAAGGCCGTTCGCGTTGGCCACGAAGAGGTCCAGCCGTCCGTCGTTGTCGAAGTCCGATACCGCCACGCCGCGGCCATCGCGAGTCGAGTCGAGCCCGTGGCGGGCGGCGTGGTCGCTGAACGCGCGGCCCTTCTCGTTGTGGAAGAGCCGCTTCTTCTCGTAGCCGCTCAGGCTCTTGTTGCCCATCGGCGGCCAGTTGCGCGCGTCTGCGAGGTCGATGCCCGGCTTGATGATCATCTCGAAGATGTCGGGCACGTAGCTGTCTGGCCCCGCCGACACCCAGCCGTTCATCACATAGAGATCGAGCCAGCCGTCATTGTCGTAGTCGAAGAACTTGCCGCCCCATCCCCAGCCGGTGTCGTACGTGTTGGTCTCTCGCGAGACGTCGGTGAACGTGTGCTTCCCGTTGTTGTGCCACAGGAAGTTGCCTTCGCGCATGTAGTCGCTGGTGATGTTGGTGACGTAGATGTCGAGCAGGCCGTCGTTGTCGTAGTCGCCCCACTCCGCGTTCATGCCCTTTTTCGTGTCGATACCGATCGCGTCCTCGGTCTTGTCGGTGAACGTTCCATTCGCGTTGTTGACGAAATACCGATCGGTCCCGAAATCGGCAGCGACGTAGAGATCGTCCCAGCCGTCGTTGTCGGCATCGGCATGCCCGAGATCGAGCGTCCAGCCGCTGACGCGCAGGCCGATCTTCCCGGTGACGTCGGCGAACGTGCCGTTGCCGTTGTTGCGGTACGCGATCAGGCCGCCGCCGTTGTTCGCCGTCTCGAAGTTCTCGGGGAAGAACCGCGGCGTGTCGGGCTTGAACAGATTGGTCGGCTGGAAGTAGCAGCCGACAAACAGGTCGAGCAGGCCGTCGCGATCGTAGTCGAAGGCGATCGCCGTGATGGCGTTGGCGTACCTCGTGAGGCCCGACGCCTTCGTGACCTCGACGAACCGGCCGTTGCCCTTGTTCTCGAACAGCTGGCTCTGCCCGAACCGCACCACGAAGAGATCGGGCCGGCCGTCGTTGTTGTAGTCGAACCAGAGAGCATCGGCGGTGGCGTTCGACGGGTCGTTGCCGGCGGCAACGCCGGCGGCCTCGGCCACGTCGGTGAACGTCAGGTTCTTGTTGTTGCGATACAGGTGATTCCGACCGTCCGCGGCCGAGTCGGTGACGAACAGATCGTCGAACCCGTCGCCGTTGAAATCCGCGACCGACGCTGACGCACCGAGCGCCGTGTAGCCAGCCATGATCTTGGCGTACTCGTTGTCGAACACCCGGTTTCGATGCGGCTTCGCCACGCCCGCCTTCTCGGTGATGTCCTCGAACCAGCGGTCGGCCGCCGCCCCGATCCCGCCAGGCAGCGCCAACCCCAGCGCGGCGATCGCGACGGCTAACAGGCCCCTCACTGGGTCACCACGGGCGCGCCAGCCCGGGCCGCTACCGTGTAGGTCTTCTCGACGAGCTCGTCGCGGCCTTCGGTCACTTCGACGATCCGGTCCGCGGCCACGCCGCGGAACGTCTGCGTCACGCCCGAACGCGGCCATCTCACGACCAGCTCGTCAACGACGGTCGCGTCGTTCAGGCCGAAGTACTGCCGGAGCGTGTTCTGCGATCCGTAGCCGTCACCGAGCACGACCTCGCGCAGTTGCCGTTGACCGCCCTTCGTCACCCACACGCGCGCGCCCACGCCGTCGCGGTTGGACGTCGTTCCCACGAGCTCCACGGCGAGCCAGTGTCGGGGCGTGCCCGCGTTCCTGAGCAGCGCATGACGTCCCGTCGACGCCGACACGGCAATGTCCAGCACGCCGCGGTTCCAGTAGTCGGCCACCGCGACGCCGCGGCTGTTGAGCAGCAGATCGGCGCCCTTGGCCCGGCCCAGCTCCATGAACGTCCCGTCGCCGTTATTCCGAAGGTACCGGTTCCGCTCCCAGCCGTGCCACGACTGCTGGCCGAAATACGCTGGGTCGAAAAACGTCCCGGTCTTGTAGATATCCTGCTTGCTCACGACGTTGTTCAGGAAGTCCAGCTCGATCTCGGTATCGCGATCGTTGTAGACCCACCCGTTGGCGGCGTAGATGTCCTGCCATCCGTCGTTGTCGTAATCGGCCAGCGTCGCGCCCCAGAACCAGCCGAACGGGTTGGCGCCCGCCCGGCTCGAGACGTCTTCGAAGGTGCCGTCTCCGCGGTTCTTCAGCAGATGGTTCCCCGCCGCCATCTCCTTGAACACGCCGACAAAGCCGAAGCCCGACTGCCGGAACATCTGGAAGTACAGTGGCATGTCGGACTTCCACACGCCCTGGCGCCACGAGTTCGCCATGTAGCGCCACACCGTCGGCGACTCGGCGAACCATCCGTGCTCGGACCGGATGTCGGTCGTGTACAAGTCGATCCGGCCGTCGTTGTCGTAGTCGCCCATCGTGGCGTTCATGCCCGCGCCGTACGCCAGCGCGCCCGCCTCGACGGTGACGTCGGTGAACGTGCCGTCCTTCTCGTTGTGATACAGCGTGCTCCGGCCGAAATCGCTCACGACGAACAGATCGGGATACCCGTCCTCGTCGTAGTCGGCCGAGACCGTCGCGAGGCACAGGCCGGTGTCGCCGACGCCGGCCCGATCGGTGACATTGGTGAACGTGCCGTCGCCGTTGTTGTGATACAGCTGATTCGGCTCGCCGTTCCTCGCATAGAAGGTCGTCGGGATCTTGGTGCGCGGGTCGAGGTACCGTCCCACGTACAAATCAAGACGGCCGTCGTTGTCGTAGTCGAGCCACGAGGCCGCCGTCGTGCAGCAGTCCTCGCCGATCCCGCTCTTCTTCGTCACGTCGCTGAAGGTGCCGTTGCCGTTGTTGCGCAATAACTGGTTCGGCGAATACGTTCGGCTGACGAAGGCGTCCTTGAACCCGTCGTTGTCGAAGTCGGCGAAGACGGCGGTGCTGACGCCATCGAGACCCGCCAGGCCGGCTTGCGCCGTGACGTCTTCGAAGCCGCCGTCGCCGCGATTCCTGAACAGCCGCGCGGCAACCCCGTCGGGGATGAACAGGTCGTAGAAGCCGTCGTTGTCGTAATCGACCGCCGAGATGCCGCCTGGGCCGTAGCGGATCATCCCGAAGGCCTGTCGCTCGTTCAGAAAGCGAGGATAGTACTGGTTTTCGAAGTCCACGCCGGCCGCGCGCGCGACGTCCTCGAACGCCGGGCGGTCGCTCAGGTGGCGCTCGCCGTCGAGAAGCGATGCCCGCACCAGCACGGGGCCGCTCGGTCCCTGCCTGAACCGTGCGTGGAACCGGGCGCGATCGATCCCGGCCTGCGTCTCGCCGCGCTGCCGCCCGATAGCCTCGAACCTGACGATCGCGTCGATCGCGTCCTGGTCGCGCCACGACTCGAGCTTCTCGAGATGGAGGCCGACTTCCTCGAGACTTTCGAAGCCGGCGGCGTAGCCGATCCACGCCGCCACCGCCTCCTCGCGACGTTCGCTCTTGCCCGCGGCCTGCCAGCGGTACCGCCGGACCCCGTCGCGTGCGTCGATGAGCGACTGGCCGCTCAGTCCGAGGTCGGTCCCTTCGAACCCCTCCGCATACACGTCGCTCATCCCGGCGCGGTCCTGGGCTTTCAGTGCCTGCGCCGTGCGCTCGAGGCGATCGACGATGGACCTCCCGGTCTCGAAAAACGCCGTTCCGCGCCTCTCGACAAACGATCCGGCAGCCAGCATTCCGCCGAGCACGGCGACGACGGGCATCACGGCCGCGGCCACGACGCCGCCGCGCTGTCCTCTGGATTTCACACCCGTATTGTCTCTGCTGATGTTCATGCGCACGAAAGGATTCCCTCGGCGTCGGATGCGGCTTGGCTCAGCCCCGATCTTCCCCTACGAGCGGACCGCGGGTCAACCCACAAGTGGCGTGTCAACGGATGTTAGTCCGAACCAGGCCTTGACCGATTCGGCCCGCACGGAGGCATCACTACGGAGCGACGCGCTTCACCGTGAACTTGAAGACGAGCGGACAGCCTGGCGTCCGACACAACGCGGGGTCCCTGACGAAGCCTCTTGGCGAGGTCACAATCCCGGCGGCTTCGTTTGGAAACGCGGGGAATTCGCTGTCCAACAATCGCGTCCAGGCGAGTGGAACGGCGGGCTGGAGATAGGCATTGACCCACCCGACGAGGGTGTCGGCGTTGGCGACCTGGCCCAGCCACCGAGCGCGGAGCGCCGTAATGCTGTCCGCCACTGGCGGGAAGGGCCTCAGCATGAACGTGTAATCGGCGGTGAACTCGGCGGCGCTCGTCGCAAACCACTGGCCGTGGGCGGTCGTGTGTGGACCGAACGGCGCCCCGCCAAGGGTGAGGGAGTCATCCGCAACGAACAGACCCTCGCCGGTGAGCGTCGGCGTCATGAACAACACGACCGCGGGCTGCCCGTTGAAGCAAGCCGAGGGCACCGCCCCGGGCAGACACACTTGCACCGCTTTTCCAAACCACGATCCGACCGCCCGATGGGTTCCCGTGGAAACCGTCGTCTGCGCGTTCCCGGACCGGATCGCGGCAGGCACGAGGACTACCAAGGTCGCGCTTGCGACCAGGGTGACGAGGCGCATTCTGTCCGACATATCTCACTCCACTGGCGGCACAACTACACAACATGAATCAGCTTGTCGATTGTCTCGGGCGAGGGCGGATTACCCGCCATTTCCGGGTGCGCCGCCTGCACGTGCACTTTCACGTGTTCGATCAGCTCATCGCGCGTCGTGGTGACGACTTCAAACGGACACTGTGCCCCGGTCTCTGCGCACGCCAGCTTGTATGCCATGACAATCCTCCTCGGTCCGAATGAATCACGCGTCGACTGTCGGCGCGTGCCCTCTTCGGCTAAAACCTGAAGTTCAAGCCAATGAGCGCGCTCTTGATGCTGTTCGACGTATCCATGGTGCTGTTCGGCACGACGCCATCCAGATCGAGGAACGGCCCGACGATGTGCTCCCGCGGCACGAAGTAGAACGATGCCTCCGCGGTGAGAAACGGGAACATCTTGAGACCCATACCGCCCGTGAAATGCTTCTGGAACGTCGCCGGAGCGCCGGTGCCGGTCAGCACCTTTTCCGCGAGAATCGGCGTCTGGCTGTGGTTGTAGCCACCACGGACGGTGACCTTGTCGCTCGCCTTGTACTGCACGCCGCTCTTGAAGGTCCAGATGTTCCGCCACCCGAAGGGGTACACGATCCGATCGACGACGCCGCCGGGGCCTCCGAAACCATTGACGCCCCGATACTTGGTCCAGTGCCCGTCGATGGCGACATCGAGCTTCGCATTCGGTGTGAGGCCGACGCCGAATCCCACCAGAAACGGGCCGTCGAGATCGAAATCGAGCTTCCGGTGCGCCCCGTAATTCGGAGACGTCGGGTCGATGATGTACGAGTTCCACTCGTAGGTGGAGAAGTTCTGGGGCGTCGTGATGGATGCGCCCAGGCTCATCATGTCGCTCGCCTTGACATGCACGCCGAATTGGCCCGAGAACGCCCACGCGGGCATCATATTGCCGCCCACCGGATAGTAACGATCGCCGGTGTACGGACTCACGTCGAACACTTTGTACGGAAGTGGCGCTATCGCGAGCAAGCCGCGGTAGACGTTGAACGACGCGCCAATGGCGAGCCTCGGCGTCGCCTGCACAGCGAAGGCCACAGGGATCTTGGTCAGGTTGTAGTCCGTGTAGATACGGCCGAAGCCGTTCGGCCATCTGTTGAAGACGATGGACTGCGGGTTCTCGGGGTAATCGGTGCGAAAGCCGGCGATGCCGATGAGCCCGAACCCGAGCGCGACCTTGCCGTCCGGTGCGCGCAGCTGCCACCCGAAGGCCGGGATCACGCCGAGAATGAGCGTCGGAGTCGTGTGCCCTTTCAGGCTGCCGACGGTGAGGTCGATCTGCAACCCGTCCTGGAAGAACTCGGTGGCAAACGAGATCTGGTTTCCCTCGGCGGCCGCCAGCAGCGCCGGATTGTAGGTGAGCGCGCCGAGCGACTCGTTTGGGAGCGCCGTGCCGGCACCGCCCATTGAGCTGTTCACGGGTCCTACACCGTGGAGCATATGGCCCTGCGCCCCCGCGGCCGCCGGAAGCAGCAGCACGGTCAGAGCGACCAGTGTCAGTCGGACATACACGCGCATCGACAGTCTCATCATGTTCGTCCCTTCTTCGAGAAGTACTTCTGGAGCGGCGTCCAGTAGTAATCGATCCAACCCTGGCGGTAGGCGGCGGCCTGGCTGGCTGGCACGTCCGAATGTACCATGCGCAACTCGGTACCGTCCTTGGCGGTCTCGAGCGTCAGTTCAAGCGTCGAGGGTCGCGCTCCCTCGGGCCATTCCGTCGTGGTCCATTCCTGCACGATGCGCTTCCCGGGCACGAGCGCCTTGTGGACCCCCAGGATATAGCCGTCCCAGGCCGTAAACCGGCCCCCGACTCGCGCGGCGCCGGTGGCCGCCGCACCCGTCACGGCGGCCAGCGTCTTCGCGTTGACGAGCGCGTCGTACACGGCGTTGGGTGCCGCGGCGACGTTCACCCGTTGGGTAATGGTTGTGGTTCGCGACGCGGCCATCAGCTTCGCGCGTTCTGCAGACGGAACGCGAGTGGGAATCCTCTGGCCCGACTGAGCGCCGCCTCCGCACGCGCCAGCTCGACGAGCTCGGTCTCGAGGGCGCCAGCCGGCTCCCACGACTGGAGGAGTCCCGGCACGTACCAATCGAAGAAGACCAAGCTGTACGCCAGGCCATTCTGAAACGCGGCGCGCACCTTCGGATCGAAGGGCACGGCGCTCGCCTCCAGCATCCGCGGCAGATCGGTGCTGTTCATGATGGCGAACGCGAAGCCGGCGCCGTGCGCCGCGCCCTCGACGCGTTCGGGCGGCAGCGTCGTGATTTCCTGAAGGGCGCTGTAGATGTTCATGTTGCTGAACGCGATGATGCGGCCGTAGCCGTGCGCGATCAGCCGCTGGATCTCCGGTGGGTACTGCGCGAAATACGCCGCGAAGAAGTCCGCCGGATCCGGGCCGTCCGGCGCGTCGAGCCGAATCAGTCCCAGGGCGCCGCTCATCACCTTGAAGAGGCCGCGCTCGTAGATCCGCAGGATCGCGCCGATGCCCTCGTACGAAAATTCCTGATAGTCGCGCGCCGCGCGAAGGGCGAACAGCGCCTTCAGCTTCGCCGGATCGAACACCAGCGCCTCGGTGCTGCCCGAACCGAATCCGACGTGAGCGATCGGCAGCGCCGCACGCGGCAGGCGTGGATCGCTGAACGTATTCTCCTCGTTCGGATACTTCCCCACCGTCGTCGACAGCCCTTCGGACTTCCACAAGCCGACGACGATGCTCTTGAGATCCGACGGGCTGTGCGCGGCTTCCCGCTGATACGCGCTGAGCGCCTCGACGAGCTCGTCCTGCGGCACTTGACGGTGCAGCGCGCCCGACGACACGGTGCGCACGCCGGCGACGCGGCGCAGGCCGCCGGCCAGCATCGGCACCGAGAGACCCGATGTCGGGCCCGACGGCGTCTGGCCTTTGGGGCCGAAACCGGCCGTCGAGAACACGAAGTCGATGAGACCGCTCGACAGATTGGTGCCGACGGCGTACGTCGTGCGTACGGGCCCCGACAGCTGACCGCCGGCCGCGTTCGCGATGTCGTTCATCGCTCCAGCGCGGCTCGCCGCCGACGCGCCGCCAGGCATCAACATCGAACCGGCCTGCCCCGCCGTGTAAACCGACAGCGCCCACGAGAACCGCGCGAGCGATTTGATCAGGTCTCCAGTGGCCCTCATCATCTCCATGCCCGCGCCCGGGGATGATGCTTGTGCAGACGTGTCAGCCATCTTGTGCCAACTCCGCCCGGCATTCTAACAGACGTGCGGCGATGCGATCGCGGCTCGCGCGCGAATGACGGTCGAACACCGACATGATTGGGGACTGTCGACGTTATAACATCCGTGCCAGATCTAGCAGCCCGTGGTGAGAGTCTGGCTGCATTCGACGGGCGATGCATCCTCGCTGGCTGCGTTGCTCCTCCCTCAAATATTCCCGATATTCTCGGTCGTCGCGCCTTGCCAGCGAGGCGCCTCGCCCGTCTCGGTGCGACGCCAGACTTTCACCACGGGCTGCTAGCCGAAGGCGCGCGGAAAGAGGTGGTGGCCGAGAACGCGCGTGATCTGGCCGTGATGCCGCCGCTCGTGCATCGCCAGAAACCGCAGAATCCTCGGAACATTGCTCGATCCCGTCAGCGGATGCTCGGACACGAGCTGGCTCAGGTCCAGGTCCCGGTTCGCTTCGAGCAGCTCGCGGGTATCGCCGATCGACTGGGCGAGCGCGCCACGCAGCTCGGCCGCCTCACGGCCGGCCTGCGGGGTCGCCACATCCGGATTGCGGATGGGCACCAAAGGGAATTCTGTCAGCACGTCCACGATGATGTCGGGGATGAACGCCGACATGAGCGTCATCGGCATCTCGAGCATCGGCAGAAACGGGCGCGGCAGAAACGCCGGGCCCACATTCACGTCGGCGAATGTGCGGCGCAAGTACGGGCGACGGCCGGCTCGCTTCAACTCGATGAGCGTCCGGATGTCGGACCGGTACAGGTACTCGGCGCGCAGCAAGTGGTCGAGCACTTCCCCGATCGACCAGCTGGCCTGACGCGGCGAGAAGTCGACCTGGGGCTGGGTCAGAACGGCCACGAGCCTGAGCGTCTGGGCACGAGCGGCCGCCAGATCGCCCAGGCTCATGTGAGGCGGGCCACGCCCTCGAGCGCTGCCGACGGCACACGCTCGACCCAGGGGTGCTTCCTGAGCAGGATCTGCAGAATCGGTGTCGTCATCACGGTGGTCACGAGCGCCATCATCACGAGCATCGTGAAGAGCTTCGGCGTGATGACGCCAAGGTCGAGCCCCATGTTGAGCACGATGAGCTGCACGAGGCCGCGCGTGTTCATGAGAATGCCGAGCGCAGCCGAATCACGCCAGTTCAGCCCCGACAGCCGGGAGGCGGCAAGCGTGCCGCCGAACTTGCCGAGGCACGCCATCGCGATGATCACGCCGCAGATCAGCCAGTCCTGCACGCCGCTCACCAGGCCGAGCTCGGTGCGCGCGCCCGTATAGGCGAAGAACACGGGAAGGAACAACACCGCCACGAAGTCGTCCAGGCGCCGATTGAGCTCGGTGGCGATGCGGCTCCCATGGGGGAGGATCGCCCCAAACAGAAACGCCCCGAAGAACCCGTGAATGCCGATGTACTCGGTGGTCATGGCCGACGCCAGCATCGCGATCAGGACGACGCTCAGTGCGGCCCGCGTCAGGTCCGGCGAGCGATCGAGCCGCGGAATCACGCGGCGCACGAGAGGCGCCGCCACCTGCAGAACGACAAAGAGAAAGGCCACCGTCAGCAGGACGGTTCGGACCGCGTCGGCCGAACGCGCCTGGACGATGCTCACGACCAGCGCCAGCAGACACCAGGCCGTCACGTCGTCGATGGCGGCGCAGGTGAGCGCGACGACGCCCATCCGGCTTCGGCTGATCTTCAAATCCGTGAGGATGCGCGCCAGCACCGGGAAGGCGGTCACCGACAGCGAGACACCCGTGAAGAGCGCGAACACCGTGAAGGGCACGTCGCTCGTGGACAAGATTGGATAGAGCCCGAGCGCCAGCACCGATCCGATCAGAAATGGCGCGATGATGCTCGCGTGTGAAATGGCCAGCGTCGCGTGCCCGCTCTTCCGCAGCACGCTCAAATCGAGATCGAGACCCACGAGGAAGAGGTAGAGGATGACGCCGAGCTGGGCGTACACACTGAGAAACGGCGTCACGCTCGCCGGCAGGATCTGGGCGTGCAACGCCGGAGAGATCTGTCCGAGCAGCGACGGCCCGAGCATGATGCCGCCGACGACCTCGCCGATCACCGCAGGCTGTCCGACCAGGCCGAACAGCCAGCCGGCGACGCGAGCCGTCACCACGATGACCGCGAGCGCCAGCAGCGCGTGAAACAACGTGTTGATGCTCTGGCCGGCCTCGAGCGGCACGCGCGCGCCGCTTCCGCTCGGAGCGCCCAAGCCCTCGCCGATTGACCGGATGGCCAGAAACGCGATGACCGCCACGACCACCATGCCTCCGTAGAAGGCGTAGACCTTCGTGCGGCCTGCCCGCGAGAGCGGGGAATCATCGATGTCGGGCGTCATCGCTGTCCCGCCCATCACCGTGCCAGATACGAGGAGTGAAACAGCAATGGAACCGCCGACGGCAACCCGAGGGTGGCGAGGGGTCCGCGTGACACGTTGAAGGCGTCGAACACGACAAACGACGACGCGATCCGTTCGGCGTCGAACGCCTGGCACACGACGACACCGTTTCGGCGTGCGGCGGGGTCGGGCACGAACAGTGGCTCGCCGCCAAGGTACGTCAGAGGCGGGGCCTGATAGATCTCCACGTCGCCGGTCTCCCAGTCGAACCGAACCAGTTGATTGAGGAACTTGCGTCCAGGTTTCCCGGTCGTTCCGATGCCCAGCATCCAAAAATCCCTGTACGGCAGGCCGGTCAAGTCCAGATCGTGCGCCGGAAAATCCGGCGCACACGAATACGACAGCTCCTGCCGGCCGATCAGACGCGCCGCCTGGACGTCCACGTGATGGCGGACGGGTGTGGCCGTCGGCACGTTGGTGAACAGCGACGGAATCACCTGGTACTGGTCGTAAATCGGGCGCTCGTACTCGACGACGTCCACCACGAGGCGTCCGTCGGTCTCGAAGGCGTTGACGAGGTGGAGGCAGTACTTGTGCCCGATCGACAGGGACGCCGCGAGCTCGCCGCTCTCGCGCGACACGACCATCAACCGGCTCCCGCGCTCGGGCTCCCAGCGGAGGGCGTCCAGAATCGTGGCTCCACCCTGCATCAGCGCCGCCATATCGAGCACCAGCGGGCTGACATAGAAAACGGCGTACGACGCGCTCACAGCGAAGTCGTGAATCGATGCCGGATATGGCAACGCGTGGCGTTTGCGGTAGATCAGGCCGCCCGAGCGATCGAACCGGAAGAGGTTGAGCATCGGCCGCTCCGCCGCGAACGCGACGCCGAAGTTGAACATCTCGCCGGTCCGGTGGTCGAACTTCGGGTGCGCCGAAAACGGCGTGATCTCATTCAGCTGCCCGTTGAAGGTGAAGAGGCCGCGCGTCTCGAGCGTCTGCGGATCGAGCGCCCATGGCAGTCCCTGCTCGCCAAACGCCAGCAAGGCGCCGCCATACGGATACGCGCTGACATTGGCCGGCGACTCGATGCCGATGCCGCGCTTCAGCTGGTCGCCGGGGAACGCCGTGCCAAACTGCCGGAACAGGGCCCGGCCGGCCGATTCCTCCGCCACGAACTTCTCGCTGCGCACGTACCTCGCGGTCGTACGCGCGCCGCCGCCGCGGAACGCCAGCGCGCAGACGAGGCCATCACCATCGAGCCAGTGGCGGTACTGCAGGCTCCCCCGCGCGAAGCGGCCCGGACCGTTCCAGTAGGCGGTGCCGGAAAGAAATGGCGGAAGGACGCCCTCGACCGAAAGGTCCGCGCTTCCCTCGTGGACCTCGATCGAAAACGCACGCTCGATGAGCGGCGCGTTATCGGCCATGGCGCACACGGCGTCGGTCCCTGAGAGACGCCCCGTCCCCGAACGGCGCACGTCGAACGAACGAACGCCGCACGTCGAACGAAGAACGCCGAACGGCCGTCATGCTCCGGCGACTGCCGCGGTGCGGCGGGGCATCGACAACCGCATCAGGGCATCGGGCTTCCAGCCCATCGGCCATTCGTACCTCTCGCGGTGCCCGGCGTGCTCGGCGACGTGGCGCCTCATCTGGGCCGGATCGAACGTCAACCGCTCGAGATCGAGGCTCTCGATGAAGGACTTGTTGAGAAAGACGCTCGGGTCGTCGACGACCGACGCGTAGATGTGCGCCACCGTCTGCCGCGCCAGATCGAACGTGTTCTGCAACTGGCGGTCGAGGATCGTCCGTGCCTCGTCGGTGGACACGCCGATTTCGTAGAACGTCTTCTCGGCGACACCCAGGCCGCCGGTCTCATAGAAATCGACGAACATGGGCCGGCGGTGCGGTTCCTTGTGCTCTTTCTTCCACTGGTAAAAGGCGCTGATGAACGCCTGCAGGCTCGCATTGACGCGTCCGAGCCGGGAGAATCGTTGCAGGAAGGACACGAGGAACCGCTTGTCGGTGAAGAGATCGTTGATCATCGGGAACACGTAGAACGCGAAGTAGATCGTGAGTTCCCAGATGTACTTGAGCGAGTACGCCTCCTGGTCGCCCAGGCAGTCGTAGCTCACGGCGAAGCTCGGCACGTAGGCGGCGTACACGGCCCGCTCGAGCTGCTCGTAGAGGACCGTCTTCTCGTCCAGTTCCGCCTGATCCTCGGTGAGAATCGCGTCGGTCAGGACGGTGTTGTACACCGAGATGACATCGCCGCCCGGGCTATAGAGCGGGTCGGTCCAGCGGCCGGCCTCCCCCACCATCGCCCACCGGTTCCGGTCGATGGTCTGCGCCGAGTCGAACGAATAGTCGCGGTAGCACGCCCAGTGCAGGAGCTTCCGCTTCGGAAGATCGCGGGCGAACAGCGGAAAGTGCTCGCACACCCATTGCACCACCAGCTTCGGATCGTTCACGTCCTCGGGCTTGATCAGGCGGTTGTCGTAGACGAGCCCGAGGCTCGTGATGCCCTGCAGCGGAATGGTCCAGAACCACAGACCTTCCTCGCAGAAGTGATTCGTGGCGAGCCAGAACGGCAGGTGGCCGAGGTGCCGGCGCGCGGGGTTGAGCCGGACCTGCTTGTTGGTCGAATCGGTGAGGTACTCGATGTTGAGCAGGCCCTCGACCCAGAAAAACGACGAGCCGTGGCGGATGGCGTTCTTCCGCTCGAGCCCCTGCTTCTTCTGTAGGACGTGGGCGCGGCCGGCGGCGTCGACCACCCAGCGCGCCGTGACCGTGCGCGTCTCTCCGTTGACCGAGTACGAGACGCGATGCGGATCGCCGTTGGACGACAGCGACACGTCGATGTTCAGGGCGTGCAGATCGATCCGGTAGTGGGGATCGAGCTGGTTACGCCTCAGCAGCTCCCGCTCGATCTCGTTCCGGTTCAACTGGTACGTCGGCACGTTCGACAACCCGCGGATGTAGGACTGCGAGTAGCTTTCGAACCGGCTGTTGTCCATGCCCGCGGTCTTCCAGTAGAACCGCAGGTTGTATTTCAGGTAGTGCTCGCGCAGCAGGTACTCTTCGAGCTCGAGCACTTTCGAGAAGTAATAGCCGCTGACCTGTACGGTCGCCTCACCGACCTTCTGTCCGACCTGTGGCAGCGACACCCGCTTCTCGAGATGCAGGATGGACAGCCGATCGGAGTTGAGGAGCAGCTGGCGCGCCAGGGACAACCCGGCCAATCCGGCGCCGATGATCACCACGTCGTAGTCGTAGGTGCCGGTCTCTGAAGTCACGTCCTGGCCCTGCTCCCCTGTCAACGCCGTACGCCCCGTGTCAGCTGGGCCGGCACGGTCCTCTCGTCGGTCCAATCGGCGATCTTCCGCCACGCCACGAGCGACGTGTTCAGCATCTCATAGTGCTGCATGAAATGCTGGACCAGCATGCGTTTCTCGAGCACCGACATCGAGTGTCCGAGATTCCTGGCCGCCCGGCCGCCGCTCATGAAATTTGCGAAGGAGATGTAGGCACCGACCGGGTCGACCCCAGTGAGGCGGATCGGGAGCCGGCCCGCAGCGTCCTTGACCGGCGCCATCACCCGCGACGCCAGGTTGAACGTCATCAGGTCGGCCAGCTGAAAACTCCAGCCCACCGGGTCGATGTCGACCCGGGCCACCTTGTCGGGCCGGTTCACGACGAAGGAGGCGCGTACGGTGATCGCGCCCGAGGTCTCGACCTTGAAGTACACCGACTGGAAGGCCGCCGCGAAGTGGCCCGGCCCGTACTGAATCATCTCGTCGGGCCCGCCCGGGGCGTACGGCATGAAGGCATATCCGTAGCCATATTCGCCGAGCACGCCAGGTTCGGGCTTCTCCCGGTTTCGGACAAACTGCGGGCCCAGCAGCAGATAGGTCTGCTCTTTGAGCGGGTACACCATCTTGGGCGCGCCCGAGCCGAGCGGTGCGTACGACAGGTTGAAGTTGAAGATCTCCACCTTCAGCACGATCCAGTCGTACACACGGCCGAGCTCGCGCAGATCCACGATCGCCGCCCGATCCTCGAGCGCGAATTTCCCGACCGGACCTCCCCGAAGCTTGTAATACAGCTGCTCGAATCCGAATCCGATCCGGCTCTCGCCGGTCGATGGACGCCAGTCGAACGGCCGCAGATAGGGCGAGCCGGACTCGCTCTCCGCATCGGCCGCCGGCGACGGTTGCCGCGCGTTGCTCACGCGCAGGAAGTACCGCAGGATGAACTCCCGCACCTGCGGCAGAATCCCGTCAGCGTCCGCCTGTTTCTGGCGGTCGTAGAACATGTCCTGCACGATGCCCATGACCGGCACGGCGCGACCCGAGACGGTGACCGTGTCGAAAAAACTGAAGTTGCCGCCGCCGCTCTCGAACTCCTCGACCGCCGTGAAATGATCCTGGAAGTCCTCGGGATCCCTCTTGTCCTCGAGCCATCTCGCCAGCTCGGTGCCGTCCTTGAGCGTTTGCTCGGAGTAGCTCACAATCCGCCGGTCCTCGTCCGTGAAGTCGGCTGGAGTTGGCGCGTCCGTGGGTGCCACGCCTGCGGCGCCTCCGGCGGGCGGTTGGTGCGAACGGTCCACGACGTCGATCTGTGACATGGGCTATAAGTCCCTCGCGGCTTTGAGCAGCCAGAATCCCGCTATGAGCAATACCAACGCACCGATGCGCTCGGCGCCGGCGCCCGGCGCCGGTACGACCACCCGAAAGAGAAACGCGAGCCCGGCCAGCACCGACAACGCGGCGACGAGGGCGACCGTCCCGTTGCGGACCCGGCGCTGCTCCTCGGAGGTCGGCATGTGGAGCTTGACCCGCAAACGGCCTTCGGCCGCCAGCGTCAGCACCTCGTCGAGCTTCTGCGGCAGGGTCACCATGTTCGCCAGAAGCGTGTCGAGCGTCGCCGGCACCCCCAGCGGGTTCACGAGCTGGCGGGCCTCGTGCAAGCCGATGCGAAGTCGCGCATCCTGCAGCGCCAGGGTGAGGACGTCTTTCCCGGGCACCAACGCGTCGGCGCGGACCGATAGCGCGTGGACCGCACGGTACAACTGTAGCAGGTGCGGCCGCAGCCGCCAGCCGGCCTCGGCGGTCGCCCGCCAATGCACGAGTAAGTGCTCGGCGAGATTGTCTTCGCCGCTCGACTCGCCGTCCCGGAACGGCACGGCCTGGCGAAACCGGCGTCTCAGTTCCTCTTCGGCCCCGCCGTTCCTGCGCGCCTCGCACTCGGCCATGACCCACTCGCAGGCGCCGTCGGGGTCGTCGGCGGCCGCGGCGTTGATGTAGCCGAGAAAGCGCACGCGGCCGTCGGAGGTCTGCGTCTCGAACTGGCTACCGACGTAGACCATGCGGTCGGGCAGGAGCAGGACGTCTTGGGGTCCGAAGGCGCACGGCACGATCCGGCCCTCGATCGCCTGCCGCAGCCACGCGGCGCACAGCTGCCGCGCCACGGGTTCACGCTCGAAGGGCGGCGCCGTCCAGACGCGGCTGTGGCTGAACGCATCGCCGAGCGCGACACCCTCGACGCGCGCGACCGTCAGCACGCTCACGCTCGAATGATCGCGATAACAGAACGGCGCATCGAATGCGCCGATCGTCCGCCAGTCTTCAGCCAGCTGCTGCAGCGCGTCGGCCTGACCGCGCTGGTCGAGCCGGCGGCGAAGCGCCAGGCTGAAATCGACGAGCGCCGCCTGAAAACGATCCGGGGACACCGCCACGTACGGCTCGACGGCGGACAGCATCGTCAGGTCCCGTTCGAGTCCCTGGGCCACGTCGGGCCGAACGACCCGCACCACGATCGGGGCGCCCGGCGCCAGCCACGCGGCGTGGTCCTGAAACAGCAGGCGGACGTTGATCGGCGCCATCTGGAAGCTGAAGAAACGCTGGGGAGGCGGCGCCCCCAACTCGCGGCGAAAGAGCTGGACGAGATCGGAGGGCGGCGCCGGAAAGCCGACGTCGCGAATGCGTCCGAGCTCCTGACAATCGCGGCGGGGCAGCAAGTCGAGACGCGAACCGAGGTAGAGACCGAAGCTGGCGAAGACGGGACCGAGCGACTCCAGCGCAGCCCGCAGGCGCGCCCCGTGACGCTCCTCGGGCACGAGCCGCCCGGACGGAGGCGCCGCGTGCGCCGGCACGCCGATCTGCCGCAAACGCTCCTCCACGTCGTGGCGACGCCCCCGCGACGTCTGAGCGCTTCCCGCGCCTACCGCCTTGGCCATGACCGAGCCAGGATCCCTATGCGGGCCCCGGCACGTGGTGGAAGAGATCCTCGAGCTTCGCCGCCTGCCTCAGTTTCGGATAGGTTTCGGTGAGCGCGATCGTGCTCGGCCGCATGATCAGCGACTCCCAGGCGGCGACGGTCGCCGGCTCCGAGTCCTTCGGCAGATGCCGCACGAACGGATGAATGTTCGGGTCGTCGGGCGTGGTGTCGAACCGCATCAGCATCGACGAGGTCACGCCGTTGGAGAACGCGGTCGAGCTCGCCAGCGTCGAGGCGTGATGGCGCAAGAAGGCTTCCATCACCTCCGGGTTCCGCATGTTGACGACGGTGATGGCCCACGACAAACCGGACAGCAGATTCAAATACGCGGTTTCGTGCGGGGCCTCGGCAACCTCGCTCATCGCCCGCCACGGTGCGTTGAACGCGGGCAGCATCGTCGTCGGACCGAAGAAGATCGCGCGGCCGACGCCGTGCCAGAAGTAGCCGACGAGGTCGGGCTCGATCGCGGGCATCTCGCGATCGATCGCGCCGACCAGATTGGGAAAGAGTGTCCGTGTCGCCAGACCGAGCGACTCGAGCGCGGCGCCCGCGTAGCCCGGGCGAGACGAGCGGCGGCAGAGCGTCGCGAAACGCGCGATGGCGGCGCGAATCTCCTCAGGGGTGCTCTCGGCCGTCAACGTCTTCACCAGCCGCTTCGCAAACGACATCCCGATGCCCGCGTGCAGCATCGTCAGGCTCGACGAAGGCAGCGAGGCCGTCGTCGCATCGGTCAGCAGGTCGACCGGATCGTGATCCTTGAAACGATCCCATGCGCGATCCGCGTAATAGTGGCCGATCCCTTCGATCGCCCACAGCCGCGGAAACGTCCCGTAGCGCTCGGCGCGCTCGACGAGCGCCGGGACCGGCACGTGGACGCTCGGGTCGAATCCCAATTGCGATTCGACGGCCGTCACGAGCTGGATGATGTAGACCTTGTTGGCGAATTCCTGCTGAACGGCGGGCACGTCCTCCGTGGCGTTCATGAACGTGCTGACCCAGGCGACCGGCGGCAGCACGTAGTTGACGCCGAAATTGAAGGCCGCGCTGCCTTGCATTTCGTCCGCCATGCGCATGAACACGCTGGCGTCGATTGCGGGGGGCCGCAGCATCATCACGTCGACCAGACCGCGTTGCACGCCGTCGCCGACGCTGAAGGTCGACTTCAGCCAACCATCGAGGTGGGCCTCGGCGGCCTTCGAGACGGTATCCAAGGCCTCCGTCGCGCCCTGCGTGCGTCCGGCCGGCGGGGGCGACACCAGGTTGGCCATCTGCTGGACACCGAACATCGACATCGCCCATGGCAGCGTGACGACCGACTTTGCTACTTCGCGCATATCGCTCCCCTTCGTTGTCGGAGTGTGGCAACGACGCTGTGACGGGCGCCCTCGTCCATATCAGTCTAGATTCTAGTTGACCGTCGGTACGCCGACGGACGCACCCGGCGCGCGCTTGCGGACGGCGTCTGCCGTCTGCTGGACGAAATCCACCCCGGACTTGATCATGTGGCCGGGATCCATCGCGTTGACGATCGTCTGGGCGTCGATCGACTGCATGAGCGGCCGCGGGTCGATCACCTGCAGGGGCGCGCCCGCCGCGAACGTCGCGTCGATGATGCGGCGCTGCCACTCATCGCCGGCCCTGAACTGCCGGATCATCGCCTCGCTCAAGCGACTCTGCACGAACTTCGACACTTCCTCGACCTCGGCCACGGCCGCGTCGAGCGCTTCCTGCGACGGTGCAATCAGCTTGCCCAGCTGTTGCGCACTGAAAACAGACATCGCCCACGAGAGTCCGAGCATCGACTTGGTCAGTTCACGCATCAGAGCCTCCAAGAACAGCCGTTCTACGTTCTACGTGCGAGGTGCGACGTTCGCTCGTTCTACGTTCGTCGTTCGACGCGAAGCCTTCGCACCGAGTCGGCCAGCAGGCCGAGCGTCGAGCCGGCCAGCACGAGCTCGGCGGTGAACACGTTGGCGCCGAACGGCTGCGGGCCGCCGGCGGCCACGAGACCCATCAGCCCGACGGCCACGCCAGCCAGCCGGAGCGTCCGCCGTCGAACAGCGCCGTCTTTGTCCTGGCTTCCCGTGACCTCAATCCGAGCCATCATCTCGCCATCCGCGATCCGGCGCAACACCGTACTGGCGCGCGCGACGCCGTCCTGGATGAGATGGGCGCCCGACATGGCCCAGTTGGCCAGCGAATCGTAGGACAAGAGCGATCGCCGCGCTTCCCACGTGACCCATTGCTGGCAGACGGCCTCGAGATGGCGCCCGACGTTGAAGCCGGGCGCAAACCGCGTGATGAGGCCGTCGACCGCGATCGCCGACCGAATGTACTTGATCACGTCGCGCTCGGGCCAGATGCCGGTCTTGCGCGACAGGGTGAGCATGTCGAGCATCACGAGCGTGAAGTTCTTCTTGAACGTGGTCGCCGATCCCTCACCCTCGTACCACTCTTTGGACATCTCGGCGAGCCCCGCGCGGAAGGCCGCGGGATCGGCGCCGGGCTCCGACGAGGTCAGCTTGGAAAACTCGAGCGCCATGCGGTCCACGTCGGCTCGCGTGTACGCCAGCGTCATCGCAATCAGATGACGGCGCGAGTAGCGGCTGAGCACGCCCGTGATCCCGAAGTCCACATACCCGACGACGTCGCCGGGCAGAATCAGCAGATTGGCCGGGTGCAGATCGGCGTGGAACACCCCGAATCGAAACGCGTCGCCGAGGAAGTTGTCGATGATGTGCCGCGCGAACGTGCTCGGGTTGAAACCGTCCATCCGCAGGCGGTGCACGACGAGCTCGTCGTTCGACGCCAGCGCGCGCAGGTAGTCGAGCACGGTCATCCCCGCCAGGTAGTCGACCACCAGCGTCCGCCGTGATGTGAGCGACCAATCGATGGCGGGCACGTGTTCGAAGGCGTTGTCCACCGCATTTCGGCGCAGCCGATCCCCATAGCGGGCCTCCCGGCGGTAATCGAGCTCCTCGCGCGTCCAGGCGACGAACTCGCCCATCGGCTCGAGGACCCAGATGAGCGAGGTCAAGCCGAACCGCCGGATCGCGCGCATTGTCAGTACCATCAACCGAATGTCGCCGGCAAAGTCGGTGTCGACCGAGGGCCGCTGCACCTTGACGGCCACCCTCCGGCCCGAGAGGTGCGCGATGTGCACCTGACCGATCGACGCCGTGGCCATGGGCTCGCGCTCGAACCTGTCGAACAACTCGTCGGGCGTCTTGCCGAACTCCTCTCTGAACACCTGCTCGACGCGATCGTAGGGAAACCGCGGAATGCGATCGAGTAGGTTGAAGAGCTCGTCGCAATACTCGAGCGAGACGATGTCGGGCTGCAGCGCCAGCATCTGACCGAACTTGATGAAACTGCCCCCGAGGTCCTCGAAGAGACGCCGGAATCGGCGGGGTCCCGATAGAGCGGCCAACGGGAACCATCGCGCCAGAGGCGGCGTGTAGCGGGCCACCACGGCCGCCAGCCCGAACACCGCGAGCGTGCGCATGATGTGCAGCACGCGCCTGGTGTTGCGAACGAGCGGCGTCACGACGTCTTCTCCACGTGGTCGAAGATCGTCCCCGAGAAGATGGACCGGCGGCGCAGCAGCATGTCGTCGATGGTCGCTTGCATCCGCTGCCGGACCTCGACGCTGATCCTGCGAACGAGCGCCGGATCGTCGGCGGCCTCGGGCGGGTACTCCTGCTCGACGTGCATCGGTTGCAGAAAACGTGTGTGCCACTTGGTCGGCAGCGGAAACGGGTTGGTCACCGGGAAAAACGGCCATTCCGTATAGCGCGTGAACCAGTTCCAGTCCACCCTTCCCAGAATCGGGTAGATCTCGGCGCTGCCCACTGTCACAAACGGCAGAATGGGCGCGCGGTTTCTGAGCGCCATCCGTACGAACTCGTCGCGGCCGAACTTGCCAAGCGTGTACGCGCGCTTGTACATCGTGAAGGCGCCGCGAATGCCCTCCGGAAACACGCCGAGCAACTCGTCGCGCTCGAGCACGTAGTCCCCGTTCTCCTGGCAGGCCATGATGCCGCCGAGCTTGCCGATGAAGTCGGCCAGGAACGGGAACTTGGTCAGGCTGGGATGAACGAGGAAGCGCGGAATGCGCCCCACGCGACGAACCATGTCGTACAGCGCCATCGTCCCGTCGAACGGCATGAAGCCGCGGTGCATCCCGACCAGCACTCCGCGGCCTTGACGCGGAACGCGCTCCAGCCCCTCGACCTCGACGCGCCAGTAGTACTCGTGCAAGAAATGAAACAGCTGCCGGCAGTACCTGCCGATGTAGTCGGGATCCATCCCAAACTCGTCGAACTGAGGGGCGCCGGCCGTGGACTTGCCGCGAAGCTCCAGAATGGCCTGCGCGCTCGACCGCGAGGGCGTGAACCCGACCTCACGACGAAGCGCGTCGCCCGACACGGTCCACAAGTACTGAATGTAGGTCAGCTGTTCGGACGGCGCCGCCAGGCCGAGAGGCGCCAGGACCGCGCGCGCGAGGCGCTGCACGGTTCGCGGAATCGGCAGCCGCGTGACGCCCGCCAGCCGCAGCGCCTGCTTCAACGGCACCCCGCCGGCCGGCGCGACGTTGAACACACCGCGGGCCCGACGTTCCACGACCGCCCGAACCGCAGCCGCCAGATCGGCGGGGCTGAGAAGCTGAATGGTCGGGTCGTGGCCAGGATACGTCGCCGCAACCGGCCCGGCGAGCAGCCGGCTGAAGTAGGTGGCGCCGTCGACGACCGCTGCCGGTCTCAGAATGGTGACGACGGTCTCGGCTGGCACCGTGTGGCCGGCTTCGTGCTCGAACGCCATCCAGCGCCGAACGATGTCGCGGCCGCGGTCGGTGATGAACGCCGACTCGTCCATCAACCCCACGTTGTGATGATCCGCGCTGTAGATGGCGGCGCTCGACACCGCCACGAGCTGCGCCAACCGCGTGCGCGTGAGGGCATCGAAGAGCGCCGAGGCCGCGGTCAGATCCGGCGCCGACGCCGTGCGGTCGTGGCCTGGCGGGGCGTACACCACCGTATCGAACCGCTGGAGCCAGTCGGCGTCGTGAATAGTGAGGCGGCGATCGGCCGGCGCGCGTTCGCACACCCGCACGCTCGCGGACTCGCGAAGCGCTCGTACGAGGTGATCGGCAAGACGTTCGGAGGCTGCGACGACCGCGACGCTGGCCAAATAATCTCCCGAAGCGCGTGCAGTATATCAGGCTTGCGCCGGGAGAAACTCCTGCACGAGCTGGATGGTGTCGTTGACCGTCTTGATGGTCGCCAGCCGTTCTTCGGGCACTTTGATCTTGAACGCGTACTCGATGTCGACCGTCAGCTCGAGCATCGACAGCGAATCGAGGCCCAGATCGTCCCGATAGCTCGAAGTGTCCCGGATATCGTCTGCGGCGACGCCGGTGATGCGATTGACGCTCTTGCGAATCGCCGTCCGAATCTCGTCCGCGTTCATGGCTCGCTCTTTCCAGGAAAGGACCGGCGGGCTGCCGCGAAGGCCGCACGCCGGTTCAAGGGACTGCCGACCGCAAGAAAATCTTGACGAATCATCCTGTCACAGAAACTCAGTCGTCTCAACTCTCTTTTGCAATCGCGCCACGTTGTTACAGACGTGACAACGGATGCGCGGGTCCGTGACTCCGCCGGCCCCGCCAGACGCCGCGGTTTCAGCCGCGGCCGATCTCGTCCGCCACCTGCATGGCCGAGACAATCACCGGCGTAATCCCACCACCCGGCCGCGTCCAGTGGCCCACGAAGTGGAGGTTGCCGATGGGGCTTTCGAGTGCGGGCCGCCGATCACCCAACTGATCGGGGGACATCTCCCATCCGAGCATCGCGCCTTGGTAGTTCAGCGTGAACCGCCACGCGGTCAGCGCCGACGCCGTCGACTTGAACACGATGTGATCGTCGATGCCGGGAACCTCGGCCCTCAGGCGCTGCATGACATCGGTTTCGATCTCGAGCTTTTGGGCGGCCCAGTCCCGCACGCTGGCGTAGTCGACGTAAGTCACCTTCTGCAGCACAACGACCTGGCCGCCCGGCGGCGCCATGAGCGGCTCGTACTCGGTCGGCACGAAGATTTTGAACATGTCGGTCGCGACCTTCTCGGTATCCCACGTCCGCCAGTGGTAGCCGCTTGCCTGCTTGAGAGGCTCGAGCGGCATGTCGCGCAATCCGATGTGCACCAGATAGCAGGGCATGCTCGGGGTGAGTTTCTTGACCGATTTGATGTAGTTGGATCCGACGTGCTCGGCGCCGATCATCTCTTCGAGCGTGAGCACCAGGTCCGCGTTCGAGACGACATGCCCCGCCAGCACGTGCACGCGCCGCCGATCCGTGCCCACCCCGATTTCGACTTCGACGCCCACGGCCGAGCCGCGTTCGATCATGATCCGCTTCACGCGGGAGCGCATCAGGATGTGCCCGCCCAACTCCTCGAACCGCCGAGCCAGGTCGTCGGCAAACGCCTGCGACCCCCCAGCCGGGTAGTAGTTGCCGAGGAAGTACGACAGCCGCAGCATCGAGTCGAAGACAAACGACGTGCGCGACGGGCGCGACCCCCAATGGGCGCAATCGGCGGCCAGCAGTAGCCGGAGCTTCTGGTCCTTGAAGTACTGATCGAGGACCTCGCGGAGCGTCAGACCGCGAAGCGACTCGAATCGCGAATGCGTGCGGCCCTTGAAGTAGTACAGGAGACCCGACAGATACGCCTCGCGCGCGACAGCAAAGAACCGGTCGATTGCCTCGACCTCATGCGGAAATTCCCGTTTGAGCTTCTCGTAGTACTCGTCGAAGTCGGCAGGCACCGAGAAGCTCGACCCGTCCGGAAAATGGAAGTGATCGACCGGATCCATCTTGATCCACCTGGTGCGGATCTCGAGGTCCTCGAGGAGCTCTCCCGTGATCGTCGCCGGGTTGCCGAGCAGCGGATAGAAGTGCGTGCCGGCGTCGAATGTGAAAGGACCCCGCTTGAACGTGCTGCAGTAGCCCCCGACCATGTAGTGCTGTTCGGCGAGCAGCACGCGAAGGCCGTGCTTGGCCAGCAGGTTGGCGCAGACCAGACCGCCGATGCCGGCGCCGACGACGACGGCATCGTAGAAACGCTGCGGATCGCCTTTGAGCCCCCGGAATGGTCGCATAGGTGCGCAGGTGGGAGACCGAAGCGCGTCAGTCGCGATCCTCGTGCGGCCGGTTGCGCCCGTACTCCTCGTGCGCCGACACGAACTCGCCCGACCCGATGGCGCCGGCCATCGACAACTCGCCGGCGAGCACGGTCGCCGCAACAATCTCGGCGAGTTTCAGTGCGTGGCCCGAGCCGGCACACCCGAGCATCTGCAGGCACTCGCGGCTCGTGCCGAGGCCGGTCCCTCCGCCCACAGTGGCGACCGTCAGCGACGGCAGCGTGACCGAGGCATACAGATCGCCCTCCGGCGTCACCTCGTAGTCGGTGATGCCGACCGCGGCGTTCGCCACGTTGGCGACGTCCTGGCCGCAGGCAATGAACAACGCGGTCAGGCCGTTGGCGTAGTGCGCGTTGAAGCCGATGGCGTTGGCCTGCAGGTGCCCGATGATCGTACTGTGCCAGACGTCGGCAATGCCCTTCGGTGTCATGCGCATGTAGAGGAAGAGGACGTCGGCCGGCACGAGGGCGCCGGCGACCACCTTCTTGCCCTTCACGCCGCTCAAGAGGTACCCGCTCGCGCGCTTCTCGCTGCTCAGCCCGCTGAAGATCTGGAACCTCGGCGCCAGGCCGTTCGCGACGATCCAGCGGCAGGCGCGCTCGGCGGCCTTGACGATCATGTTCATACCCTGCGCGTCGCCGGTATGGAAATGAAACCCGACGATGACGGCCCGGCCGACGACGTGGGTGTCGACCCGCTCGAGGCGTCCGTGCCGTGTCGTCGCCTGCGCCTCGGCCTTCAGCTGGTCGACGCACCCGGGAAGCCGGGTCACGAACTGATGGGCGTCAGCCACCGACTCGAAGGGAAACCACGGCGCGACCACATTGCCATCGGCGAACACTCTCGTGGTGACGCCGCCGGCGCGCGTGAGCATCGCCATCCCGCGCTCGTAGGACCGCACGAGCGCGCCTTCAGTGGTCGCGAGCGGTACGTAGAATGTTCCCTGAGCGTGGAGCCCGTGCACGAGGAGCGGCCCCGCCACGCCAAGCGGAATCTGTGCGGCGCCGATGGGATTCTCGATGTTGCCCCGCATGTCGGCCGTGGGAATCGCGCAGGCGCCCACGAGCGGCAGGGACACGTCCAGCTTGGCTTCGACCCACGCGCGGCGGCGGCCGACGTCCTCCGGGCCGTAGCCCTGGTCCTTGAACCGCGGGACGAGGTCGAACGCACCCTGCTCGGGCATTGGGGCTGGCTTCATGGTCGACGGTCGGCTCCATCCGCCGCGGAAATGACGAGCGCGCACGCGTTGCCCTCGCGCGAGACGGCGGTGACGAGCGCACGCGAGGCGGCGATGGCTCGCGGCCTACCGATGACGAGGTCCAGCCCGACGCGCGGGTCGGGGTGCTCCAGTCCAGCAATCGGAGGAAGCCGGCGCGTGCGGAGCGACTCGAGCATGACGACGGTCGCGAGCGCCCCGCCGGCGCCCTGCGTTTCGCCGAGGTGCCCCTTGATGGTGGACACCGGCACCTCCGCCGCCCGGGTCCCCAACGCCTCGAGAATACCCGCCGCCTCCCGCGCATCAAGCGTGATGTGCCCGCTGGCCGACGACATGACGGCGGCAAGGCCCTCGGGGCCCGACGGTCCGAGCGCACGCACGATCGAGGCAGCCAGCGCGTTCTCGCCTTCGCTGTGCGCGGTCGCCTGACGGCTGTCGTATCCCGAGCCGTAGCCTTCGATCCGGCCGACCACGCGCGCACCGCGCGCCCTTGCGGTGTCCTCGGATTCGAGAACGAGAAACGCCGCGCCCTCGCCGAGGAGGCACCCATCCCGCGCGGTGTCGAAGGGCCGAGGCACGGCGCCCTCGCCGGGGGCCGCGACGAGACCCGCCCGCACGAAACCGAGAAACGACTCGAAGCACAGCTCCTCGACGCCGCCCGCCAGGAGCGTCGTGGCGCGGCCGGCGCGAATCATTTGCGCCGCGTAGCCGAGCGCATGCAGGCCCGAGGCCGTACCGGTTGAAATCGTCGAGTTCACGCCGCGCAGATGGTGCCAGATAGCCACCTGCCCCGCGGCGGCGTTGATCACGGTGTTCGAGAAGTCGATCGGGCTGGCGTACTCAGGGCCGTCCCGCATGGCCCGGCGGTCGAACTCGCCGATCGTCCGGACGCTGCAGAACGTGGTGCCAAGCGCCAGACCGACGTCCCGAGCGTCCCGCGCCTCGATCGTCCAGCCACTGTCAGCAAGCGCGAGCTCCGCGGCGGCGGCCGCGAGCTGCCCGGTGCGATCGAGCGGCCGGAGATTCCTCGGCCCGAGGTAGGTTCGCGGCGCGAAGTCGCGGATTTCGGCGACGCGGTACGACCCGGCCTGCTCGGCGATGAGGGCGCTCGGACCAAACGCGGTCCCCCCGCCGAGGAGCGCCTCGTGGAGCGCGGACGGCCGATCGCCCAGGGCAGACACCAGGCCCATGCCGGTGATGACGACCGCGGAAGGCATGCCTTACCGGCCTCCCGGCCGCTCAGCCCGGACCTTGCGGAAGATCACCGACGCGTTGTTGCCGCCAAACGCGTAGGCGTTGTTGATGGCGGTCTCCACGGGCAAGGCACGCGAGGTTCCCTGTACGTAGTCGAGATCACAGTCGGGATCGGGCTCTTCCAGGTTGATCGTCGGAGGCACTCGATCGTCGAACACTGCCAGCGCGCACGCCGCCCCTTCAATCGCCGAGGCCGCCCCCATCGTGTGCCCGAGCATCGACTTGATGGAGCTCATCGGCACGCGCGCCGCCGCGTCGCCGAACGCCTGCTTGACGGCGATCGTCTCCACGCGATCGTTGGCGGCGGTGCCCGTGCCGTGCGCGCTGATGTAACTGATCTCGTGCGGAGCGAGCCCGGCGTCGCGCATCGCGGCCCGCATGGCGCGAACCGCGCCGTCGCCTTGCGGCGCCGTCATGTGCGACGCGTCGCACGACAGCCCGTAGCCGGCGAGCTCGGCGTAGATGCGCGCGCCGCGCGCGAGCGCGCGATCGAGCGACTCCAGCACGAGCACCGCCGCGCCCTCGCCGGGAATCATCCCCTTGCGGTGCTTGTCGAACGGCTGCACGCGTTCTGGCGCGATCGCCCCGAGCCGGGCGAACCCCGTGTAGGTGATCCGCGAGAACGCATCCGATCCGCCAGCGAGCATCACGTCCACCTCGCCCAGGCGAATCGCGTCGAGGCCGTACGCCATGGCGTAGTTGCCGGCCGCGCACGCCGTGGGAATCACGAGATTGACGCCACGGAAACCCAGCTCGGACGCCACGTGCGCCGCCAGCACGTGACACGGGTACCGGTTCAGGAATTCGTCGCCGATCAGATCGCGTTCGCCCGCGAGCTCCCGATCGTTGAAACGCTCGATCCACTCCGGCTCGCCCGACGTGGTGCCGACCGCCACGCCCACGCGCGACGGATCGATGGCGCCACTGTCGATTCCGGCGTCGTCGAGCGCGAGCCGTGCGGCGGCAATCGCCATCTGCGACGCCCGGCCCATCGAGGCGGGTGACTGGCGGGTGACGAACCGCGGCGCCTCGAACGCCTTGACCTCGCCGCCGAGATGCACCGGATAGCGGCGCGTATCGAACGATTCGACCGGCCCAATGCCCGATCGTCCGTCGAGGAGACTCCGCCAGAACGCTTCACGCCCGATGCCAATCGAGGTGACCGGGCCAATGCCCGTGACGACAACGCGACTCCGTGGGTCCATAGGTCTCGACAAGACAGATGTGGAATTGTACCTGCAAACCGCCGTCCGCGGCGGGTCAGAAATCGAAGGACACGCCCTCGGCGGCCGCGTCGGTGGCCGGAAAAATCTCGCGAGCACGCAACACCAGGCCTTCGAGATCGTCGTCTGAGCGGCCCGGCTTGTGATGAAACAGCCACAGGTGGCCCGCGCCGACTTCGGCGGCGAATTCCGCGGCGCGCTTCCATGTGCCGTGGCCCCAGCCTTTCACGGCCGGCGCTTCCTCCGGGGTGAACTGCGCGTCCACCACGATGTGCCGCGCATCCCGCGCAAACGCGGCGAGCGCCTCGTCCACGGCCGCCATGCCGAATTCGTGGTCGGTCGCGTACACGAAGTCACCCGCGTCGCCGCGCAGGCGGTACGTGAGTGCGCCGCCGGGATGCGTCAGCTCGAGCGCGCGAAGATCGAAGCCCGCGACCCGATGCGACCCCGGACCGATCGCATGGAGCGCCGGCGCCGACGGCAGATCCTCATACGCCGTCGTGAAAAACGGCGGCCGAAACAGCGTGGCGATCGAGCCGACGTCGCCCGCGGCGAACGTCGGGCCCCAAATCGCCAGATCCCATCCCGGGTCGAACACGGGCTGAAAGAACGGCAGACCCTGAATGTGATCCCAGTGGTAGTGCGTCAGCACGAGCGCGACCGAGCGAAGCCGATCGCCCAGCTGGTCGCCCAGCCCGACAATACCGGTCCCCGCGTCGAGGACGAGGAGGCCGTCCGATCGCAGATCGCGCACCTCGACGCAGGGGGTGTTGCTGCCGAATCGGATCGACCCGGCGCCCGCCCACGGCACCGATCCACGGACCCCTCTGAAGCGCGCTCGCACAAGCGGACACGGTATTACACGGGTGCATGCCTGCTCAACCCCGGCCCCCCGGTGATATGCTAACGGCCGCATGGCCGACCTCGCCTTTCTTTCGACGATCCCGATCTTCAGTTTCTTCACGCGCGACGAGCTCGTGTCCGCCGAAAAGCGCTTCCACGAGGTGCACTTCGCCAAAGACGACGTCGTCACCAGCATCGGCGAGCCGGGTGACACGTTCTACGTCGTGCTCGACGGCGAGCTGGAGGTCTGGGACACCCGCGATCCGCCGCAACGCACGGGCACCCTCGGGCGCGGCGACTACTTCGGCGAAATGGCGCTCCTGCAGGGCGGCAAGCGGACGGCGACGGTCACCGTGTCGCGCCGCTCCAAGCTGCTGGAGGTCGACAAGGACGCATTCGACGAGCTCTTCCTCAAGAACCCGAAGGCCATCGAGTACTTCGCCCGCGTGCTGTCCAAGCGGCTGGCCGGCCTCACGCGGGGCGACCGCGGGCGCCGGACCACGACGATGATCAGCGTGGCGAGCAAACAGGGTCGCAAAGGCGAAACCCTGCTGTCGGTGGCGATCGCCTCGGTGCTGAAAAAGCTCACGGGCACCGAAGTGCTGTGCGTCGAGGTGCGGCCGGGGTCCGAGAGCAACAACTCGTCGATCGCCAGCCTGCTCTCGGACGGCATCGAAGCCGTCCCGTCGAAAATCGTCCGCAGCATGACCGAACAGGCATCCGGCCCGGCGCTGCTGCGCGTCGTGCTGCCGGCCGACCTCACGGCGCGCGCCTACGGAGACCTGCTGTCGAACATGGTCTCCAAGTTGAGCGACTCGTTCAGCTTCATCGTGTTCGATCTCGGGTCGGACACGCCTGGCCTGATTGAGTCGGCCAACGAGTACTCGGACATCTTCGTCGCCATCGTCGACGGGCCCGACGACGACCCTGGCGTCGAGCGGCGCCGGTCGCTGAAGGTGCACCGGGTCATCAATCTATTCAACCCGACATCGCGGCCGGTGCCGATCAGTTCGTCCGAACCGTTCGTGATCCCGTTTCATCCCTCGCTCGGCCTCCCCCCGCTCGAAGCCGCCCTCTACATCGCGGAGCATCCGCGATCGAACGTCGGGCTGCCGGTCTACCGGCTCGTGCGCAAGATGCTCGGTGCGTCGGTTGGCCTGGCGCTCGGCGGCGGCGCGGCGTTCGGCCTCGCGCACCTCGGCGTGCTGAAAATGCTCGAGTCCAAGAAGGTGCCGATCGATCTGGTCGCCGGGTGCAGTCAGGGGTCGATCATCGCGGTGGGATACGCGGCGGGCCTCGATGTCGACGAGATGATCGAGATCGCCCGGACGCTCGGCACCCGCCGGAATTTCCTGTTTGCGTCGGATCCGACATTCTTCCTGCAGCCGGGCATTCTCGCCGGACAGCGGTTCCTCACGATGATGCGGCCGTACCTGCGCGGGCGCGAGCGCTTCGAAGAGCTCATCCTGCCCTGCCGCACGGTGGCCACCGATATCCAGACGGGAGAGCGTGTGGCGATCGGATCGGGCCGCTTGGAGACGGCGTTTCGCGCCAGCTCTTCGGTGCCAATGGTGCTCTCGCCGCTCAAAGTCGGCGAACGCGTGCTCGTGGACGGCGGCGTCGCCGATCCGGTGCCGGCCGAAATCACCAGCGAAATGGGCGCGGACCTGACCGTCGCGGTCAACGTCGTCCCGCCGCTCAAGCGCGGCGTCGAAACCGCCGTGTCCTACTGGTACCGCCGCATCAACGCGTTCAATCCGCTCTCGTACGTGATGGAGAACCAGCAGGACCTGCCGAGCCTGTTCGATATCGTCATGAACTCGATGCAGATCCTGCAGTACGAACTGGGGAACTTCAAGGCGATCACCGCCGACGTGCTGATCAATCCGGACCTGTCGGACTTCACGTGGATCGAGTACTACAGGGCTGATGAGCTGATCGCCCGGGGCGCCGAGGCCGCCGAGCGCGCCTATCCCGCGATTCTCAAGGCGATCGACGCCAAGCTCTCGATGTACCGGCCGGCAGGTGCCGGCCAAACGACGCCAGCGATGGCGACCACCACAGTCTGATTTCCTCTCCGCAACGCTGAGCGACGCCACACGTGAGAATCGGCGCAGGCGGCAGCGACGGTCGTCGACTGTTATAACTCCGGTGGATCCGGCACGATTATGGTGCTCGAACTGAAGCTCCGCAAGATCGGCAACTCGGTCGGGATTGTGCTTCCCCGGGAGGCGCTCACGCACCTCAATGTCGGCGAAGGCGACACCGTGTGCGTGACGGATGCGGCCGGGGGCAGCTTGCGCCTGAGCCCGGGCACGGCCGAAAGCAGGCGACAACTCGAAGCCGCGCAGAACGTGATCCGCTTCTATCGCAACGCGCTCAGGGAGCTCTCCAAGTGACCGCGCCGGTGTGGATCCAGCGCGAGACCATCGTGACGCTCCAGGAACAACTGCTTGCGGCGTTTGGCGGTGCCGCAGGTCTGCGGGACGACGACGCGCTGCGGACGGCGCTCGCCGAGCCCCCGGTGAAATTGACGGCCGACGAGGCCTCGGTGTTTGCGCTGGCCGCCAGCTACTGCTACCAGCTGATCGATCGCCACCCGTTCGTCGATGGCAATCTTCGGCTCGGTTTCACGACCGCGGTCTTGTTCCTCGAGCTGAACGGCTATCGTCTGCGTGCCTCGGACGCCGACGCGGCCGTTCACACGCTGGCGTTTGCGGCGAGGGCGCTGGACGAGACCGATTACGCGGGATGGTTGCAGGCCAACGCGCGCGGCGTCGAGGCCCCGGCCCCGAAAAGACCCCGGGTGGACGACTAGGATCTCAGAGTTCAGACTTCAGACAACTTCAGACGTCAGATTTCAGTCACCCAAGGACACGGCAGCTCGAGCTGGTTCGCGCGCGGGTCGATCAAGGGGCGGCGCCGCCGCTCGAACGCGATGTCCTCCAGGTCGAGCCGCAGCGGCTCGAATCCGAGCGCATGCTGCAGACCGGCCACGCGGATCACGCGATGATCGAGTTGAAGCGCCTGCTGGGACTGCCGCCGGAGAGCCCCCGCCGCGGGCGCACTCGCCTTGGTGGCGATCGGCGGCCTGGCGGCCTACGCCATCTTGCGCCCCGGCAACACCGCTCCCAGCGGCACGGCTCCGACGCCGGCCGCAGCGGCGTCTGCGGGCAGTGCGTCGCCGTCAACGTCGTCTCCAGGGACGATCTTTTACCTTCGCGCCGAGCGCGAGCGGCTCGGACAACGCCAGCCGCCGGTGATCGTGGAATAGAACTGAGAAAGTTCAGAGTTCAGAGTTCAGATTGAAGAAGAGCAGAGCACTGAAGAACAGCTCACAAATCTGAACTCTGAAGTCTGAACTCTGAAATGTCGGAGCGTCGCTGTCGGGGGAAAATGGTCGGGATGGCGGGATTCGAACCCGCGGCCCCCAGACCCCCAGTCTGGTGCGCTAGCCAGGCTGCGCTACATCCCGAATGTGTCAAACACCTCGAATCCGAGGATTTGAGGATTTGAAGATTTTACTACGAAGAGCGTTTGCGACGCGCGTTTCGCTCGGGCCGCGCCGAGCTTCTGGCCGGCCTGGCCCGCCCGACGCTGCCGCGGCGCGGTGGCGGCCCCGCGCGAGCAGCCGGCGCCAGGCTGACGGCCCGCCCACCGTTCCTCGCCAACAGCTCGAGAATGGCCTTCAGCCCGCGCTTGATGGCGGTGAGCCGCTCGCGCGCGTTGCGGCCGAACAGCTCGTCGATCGCCGCCTCGTCGGCGGCCACGGGCGCTTCATCTTCTTCGAGCCGCCGCCGGGCGCCGGCGAGCGTCAACCCCTCGTCGAGCAACAGGTGCCTGATGCGGATGACCTGCTCGACGTCGGAGCGGCGATAGATGCGCGGTCCGCCCTCGGATTTCCTCACCCCGAGGGCCGGAAACTCCGCTTCCCACGAGCGCAGCACGTAGGGCTGCACCTTCACCAGATGGCACACCTCGGCCGCCTTGAAGAGCGCGCGTTTGGGGATCTGAATCTCGACGAAGCTCTCGGACACGTTGCTGAAAAGTATAGCCGACCGCGCGTCAGTAGATGACCCCGACGCCGAAGGTCCAGAGGATCTCCGTGCTCGTGATGTTGCCATCCTTGTCGATGTTCCGGGCTTTCGTCGAATCGCCGAGCAGCAGCCAGCTCGCTCCGCCGTGAAGGTTCCAGGCGCCAAACCGCTCGGGCACCTTCAAGGGAAGCGTCAACCGTCCGCCGACATCGAAAAAGCCGAATCGCTCGTCGCCGCCGCGGCCCTCGTAGTAGTCCTTGAGGCTCAGGCCGACACGTACGGGAAACTCGACCGTCGGCCCGCCCGCCATCAGCGCCCAGCCCGGCCCGGCGCCAAGCTCGACGTACGTGCCCTTGCTGTCCCCTTCGTCGGCCTGGCCCTCGTCGCTCAGTTCCTGTGCCACGAGAGCGGACGGATGCAGCCAGTTGGTCTGCGACACCGCGAGGCGGACTTCCTTCCTGGACTCGAACATCGAGTTCGGGCTCGTATCCGCCTCGAATGCGGTGGCCAACTCCAGGCCTCTGCCCACGGCGACACTCAGCGTGGCGTAGAAATCTTCCTCGTAGTGAAGACCCTTGCTCGGACCCTCGAGTCCTGACGAGCCCGTCTGGAGGCTGTTCCAGACGCCGATGGTCACCGCCAGGCGTGGCGCACCAGCCTGGTCGGACAGCCCGATGCGGAGCTCGCCGAACGGCTGAGTGGTGAATTTCGGATCGCGCTCCTGCCGAAGGCCGCGAAAATAGTGGACCGACGCCGCGTCGATGCCGCCGCTGAACGTCAGCGCGCCACGATTGTGACTGGCGCCGCCCTGTGAGCCCTGTGAGCCCTGTGAGCCCTGTGAGCCCTGTGAGCCCTGTGAGCGTTGTCCTGCCGCTGGCGATGCGGTGAGGATCGACATGGCCGCCAGCGCGCCGACGATCGCCCGACGCGGATGGATGTGTGGGAACTTCACGGCGTCTAGCGTCCTCCGTCTCGCCGGTCTGGTTCAACCTTTTTCTCGCCGCTGAGGTGATCGACGCCAGATGGCGTGCCCAGAGCCCGTCAAGGCATGAAGGGCCCTAACGGACCGATCTCTGGGATCCCGCCATCTGCCGCTTGAGCCGGTCGATCGCATCAGGTTTCCGGTGCGCCAGCTCGTGCTCGAGGCTGCTCAGCGCCGCGGTGACGATGTCGCGGTGGTGGATGCCCGGCCCGACGTTCTTGACGGCGTCCGCCCAGATCTTGTGAATGCGCTCGATGTCGGCGGTCGACAGATCGGGCGCATGCGCGCCCAGCGAGAACCGCTGGACGGCGCCATCCTTGCGCAGGACGACGAACCGCGTCGTGAGGTCGATGTCCTTCGGCGTGCGATCCCACGCCTCGCCGACCAGGTGCGCCTGCTGGGCGGGCGGCATGATCTCGGACTCTCCCACCACAATCAGTCCGGCGCGAAGCTGCACGGCCGCCTGCGCGAGGGCGTCGAAGATGTTGGCGCCCGGCGCCACGAGCAGCATGACGCCGCGGCCATGGCGCTCGGCGATCGCCACGACGCGCGTGAACAATGTCTGCTCGTAGTCCGAGAACATCTGATCCTGTCCAAGCCCCGCGCTCCCCTGGCCCTGCGCCAGCACGCGAATCGTCAGCACGACCACGTCGCGATCTTCGGCTTCGCGCTGTCCGAGGACCCAGTCCAGATGCGCGAGCGTGTTGTAGTCGCGCACCGGCACCAGGACCGATCCCGGCCGGCAGCCCAGGGCTTCGGCGGCGATGTCCTGCTCCGCATGCAACTGGAACTGATCGAGCATCGTCGCGCCCGCGGTCCGCTGGCGCCTCGTCACACGCTCGGATACGACGAACATGACGAAGAACGCACCCGTGAAGACCAGACCTGACATCGTGGCGATCTCTTTGGTGAAGAGGTTCACGACCGCGCACGAGAAGAGCACGACCGCAATGCCGATCAAACCAAGCGGAAGCTCCACGCCGCCCACGCGAACATTCAGCGGCACCTTCCAGTCTCTCGGCGCGTCAGGCCGCTTGTAGCGGAGGATCAGAACCGACACCGCGTTGAAAGCAAAGCTCCAGATCACGCCGAATGCGTAGGCCTCGCCGAGCAGGTAGACGTCGCCGCCGCTCAGGAGAATGGTGATGATCTGCAGGATCACCACCATGTTGATCAGGCGGTACGTCGTGCCGAAACGGCGATGCGGCCTGCGGAACCAGTCGGTCAGCACGCCGTCTTCCGATACGCGGTTGAGTACGCCGTTCGATCCCACGATCGAGGTATTCGCGGCGCCGGCAAGAATCAGAAAGCCGACCACCACGACCACCGCCTGGAACAGCAGCCTCAGCGACAGCGGCCCCACGAGGTGCATCGCGAGCCCCGAGATCAGGTTGTCGTAGAACCGCGGCCGCACCTCGTCGGGAATGATCGCCGTGGCGAAGAAGCTCACGAGCGCCGTGAACAGCAGGCTGTAAACAAAAATGACCAGGCCGGCCCGTTGCAGGTTCTTCACCTTCGGACGCTCGATCTCCCGGTAGACCTGCGCGAGTGATTCCTCGCCGCTCATCGCCAGAATCGAGTGCCCGAACCCCACGAAAATCGCGACAGCGGTGAACGTCGGCCAGATCGTGCCTTTCAGCCAGCCGAGGGCATCGTCGGCAAAGTGCAGGTTGGCCAGCGCGGGCGCCGGCGGAAGCGACCCGCCGCGGGCCAGAATCGTCAGCCCACACCACACCACGAGGATCACGACCATCACCGTCGTGATCTGCATGATCCGCAGCGCATCGTCGCTCGACTCGTGAAGGCCCCTGGTGTTGCGCCACCAGAAATACACGGTGATGAGGATCGCGATCGCGACCGCCGTGGCGCCTTCCGGGACGTGCAGGGCGATGCCACCGCGCGCCAGCACGTCGTTCAACAGCCCAGCGATGTAGCGGCCGGCGGACACTCCGCTGATCGGGCCTGTCAGCACGTAGTCGAAGAGCAGCGCCGACACCGAGAGCTTGGCCAGCGTGCCGCCCAACGCCTCTTTGACCACGCGATACACGCCCGCGCGCACGAACATCGCCGAGCTCTCGATGTACAGCGCTCGGACCGCATAGGAAAAGAGCATGACGCCGAGAATGAACCACGGCGCCGATTTGCCGATGGCCTGCTCGACGATGCCGCCGACGTAGTAGGCCGTCGAGCCGAGATCGCTCAGAACGATCGCGGCGGCGCGCCAGAACGAGATGAAAGACAGGAGAACGGTCGTCGCGACGACGACCTTGACGCGGTCCTCGCGGACCGGCGATGAGATGTCCACACGCGCTCCCGAAAAGCGCCGGCGGGGTTAGCTGACGGGCTCGGACTTCGGAAGTGTCCTATGGCGCGATGCCAATTCGCCCCGAGTGCTCGGTTCCCCCGCGCTCCGCGAATGGCGCGGAGCTTAGGCCCGTTTCAGTATACGCCGATCAGCCATCAGCGGTCAGCCAGGGCTATCAGCCGTCGACTGGCGCCACTCGCTGAGAGCTGAAAGCTGAGAGCTATTTCTTTCGGCGTCTGACCTGAATACGAACAGGCGTACCAAAAAAGCCGAACTGTTCCCGCAACTTGTTGGCCAGGAATCGCTCGTACGAGAAGTGAAAGGTCGTGGCGACGTTCGTGAAGAAGACGAACGACGGCGGCGCGACGCCCACTTGCGCGGCATACATGATGCGAACGTGCCGGCGTCCCGGGCTGACCGGCGGATTGGCCGCCGTGATCGATTCGACGCACTTGTTCAGCGCCGATGAGGCAATGCGAGTACGCCGTGCGGCCGCGATCTTGTCGATCGTCTCGATCACTTTCGGCGCGCGCTCGCCCGTCAGAGCCGAAATGTGAAGAATCGGTGCGTAGTCCAGAAACTTCATCCTGCGCCGGAGCTCGTCGTCGAACGTTTTGACGAACTCCGGATCCTGGCTCTTTACCAGGTCCCATTTATTGGCGACAATCACGACGCCCCGGCCTGCCCGGTCGGCCTCGCCGCCGATGGCCGCATCCTGGTCCGTCGCGCCTTCGCTGGAATCGATGAGCAGCGCGACGACGTCGGCATCGAAAATCGCCTTCTTCGCACCGGCCACGCTCACGAGCTCGACCTGTCCGCCACGATGCACCCGGCCAGGGCGCCGCATGCCGGCCGTGTCGACGATGCGGAACCGGCGTTTGTGCCAGGTCAGCACCGCGTCGATCGCGTCGCGCGTGGTGCCCGGCATTTCGCTGACGAGCACACGCTCCTCACGCAGGAGACGATTGAGGAGCGACGACTTGCCGACGTTGGGACGGCCGACGATGGCCACTCGGATTTCAGAACTCTGCTGGGCAGAGGGGCCAAGGGCAGAGGGCAAAGGGCCAAGGCCAGAGGGCAGAGGGCCAAGGGCAGAGGGCAAAGGGCCAAGGGCAGAGGCGAGGGATGACACGATTTCGTCAAGTAACTCCGCCACCCCGGTCCCGTGCTCGGCTGAAATTTCCGTGATGGGCTCGAAACCGAGCTGATAGAACTCGGCCGCGCTCGAGCGCTTGTCGTCGGTCTTGTTGACCGCCAGCAGGACGGGCTTTCCGGTCGCGCGTAGCTCTCGCGCGATCGTCTGGTCGCCCGGCACGAGCCCTTCGCGCCCGTCCACCAGAAACACAAGCAAATCGGCGCCGACCATGGCGCGCTGGCCCTGGATGACCACGAGCTCATGCAGCGGATCCTCGCTCGCGCCATAGAGCCCGCCAGTATCCGACACGAGGAACGAGCGCCCCGCCCAGGACGCCGGCCTCGACAGCGAGTCGCGCGTGGTTCCAGCGACCGGCGCGACAATCGCGCGGCGCGATCCCGTGATGCGGTTGAACAGGGTCGACTTCCCCACGTTCGGGCGGCCGACCAGCACGATGGATGGAGGCTTGGCGGACATCCTGTAATGTAAGTTAGCCTTTACCTTGACAGCGTAAGTGACACAATCTATAGTAGTTATCAGCCGTCAGGAGACCCTAAGCATGATCAAGGTCGACATCGTGAACGAAGTGTCGAAAATCGCCGACATCACCAAGGTCAAGGCTGAGGTGGCGGTCGACGCGGTATTCGACGCGATGCGGACCTCGATGCAGCGCGGCGAGCGTATCGAGCTGCGCGGCTTTGGCGTATTCCAGGTGAAGCCTCGCAAGCGCGGCATCGGTCGCAATCCCAGAACCGGAAAGGAAGTCCGCATTCCGCCGGGCCGGACGATTCGTTTCAAACCCGGAAAAGATCTCCAGAACATCGGGTAGCACAGCCTCAGCGCCGTACGCAAGGTTGGCACGACCGAAGATGCTGCGCTACAACTAGTTCCAGTGGATCCAGCCCCCGACGATGTCACGCCCCAATGGCCGTGGGCGACGCGGCCCAAGTTCCAAGACCGCGTGTGGCGCCATGTGGCGCTGCTGCTCGTGACGATCGCCACCACCACACTGGCCGGCGCGTTTCATTGGGCGGCGTTCGTGGCGGATTTCGAGACCGCCAACTCGGTCAGGCTCGCGATCCCCTCTCTGCTCCTGCACGGCCTGTGGTACAGCCTGCCGATCCTCGCCATCCTGGGCTGCCACGAGATGGGCCATTATCTCGCCTGCCGCTATTATGACGTCGACGCGTCGCTGCCGTTCTTTCTGCCGGCGCCCTTTCCGCTCACCGGCACCTTCGGTGCGTTCATCCGCATTCGCGAGCCCATCCCGACCAAGCCCATGTTGTTCGACATCGGCATCGCCGGACCGATTGCCGGGTTCCTCGCGGCGGTGCCCGCACTCGTGCTTGGGCTGTCGATGTCACGAGTGATTCAACTGCCGCCCGTCGAGGAGATGAGCGGGGGGTTCGTCGAGCTCGGCGAACCGCTGCTCTTCCAGCTGGTGGCGTGGCTCCTCTGGGGCTCACCGCCAGAGGGCTACTCGCTCAACCTGCATCCGATGGCATTCGCGGCCTGGTTTGGGCTGATTGCGACGGCGCTCAATCTTTTCCCGATCGGCCAACTGGACGGGGGCCATATTTCGTATGCCGTTCTGGGCCGCCGATCGTCGACCCTCACGCTGGGCATGGTCGCCGTCGCGCTGCTGCTCGCGTGGTTCTCGTCGAGCTGGATCGTGTGGACCGTGCTGGTCGTCGGGATGCTGTTGATGTTCGGCCGCCATCATCCCCGCACGTTCGACGAAGACCGGCCGCTCGACCGCACGCGGCTCCTCCTCGCCCTCGTCGCGCTGGCGATGCTCGTCGTGTGTTTCACCCCCGCGCCCATCGAGCCGATCGAGATCATCCGGCGCTAGCCGCCGCCGCTCAAGATCCTCAGGTCCCCAGATCCTCACACGCTCAAATCCTCAAATTCTCAGATTCTCAAATCCTCAAATTCAAAGGACACTGATCGGATCGATGTCGACCGTCGTGCGCCTCGCGAGGTCGGGGCTGAGCGCGAGGGCGGTGCGTACGGCGTCGCGCATGCGCTTGCGGTTGACGCCCTTGATGAGAAACTGGGCGCGGTACTCGCCGCGCAGCTTCCCGAGCGGGGCAGGGGCCGGACCGAGCACGCGAAAAGCGCCGTCGGCGCCCGCGCGCCGCACCCGTTCGGCAAGGCCGGCGGCATCGTCCATGGCGGCGCCAAAAGTCCGCCCCCGCACGACGATGTTGACCAGACAGACGATCGGTGGATACCGCATCGCCGTTCTGAAGCGCAGCTCCCGATCGTAGAAGGCTGGGTAGTCCTGCCGGCACGCCAGCTGGATGCTGTAGTGGTCCGGATAGAGCGTCTGGATCACGGCTTCGCCCGGCCGCTCGCCCCGTCCCGCGCGGCCGGCGACCTGTGTGAGCAGCTGGAACGTCCGCTCGGCCGCGCGAAAGTCGGCCATGCCGAGGCCCACGTCGGCTGAAATGACGCCGACGAGCGTCACGCGCGGGAAGTCGTGGCCTTTGGCAATCATCTGCGTGCCGACGAGCACGTCGATGTCGCCGTCGCGGAAGCGGGACAGCAGCGCGGAAAGGGCCCCCTTACGCCGCACGGCATCGCGGTCCATCCGCGCGACGCGCGCGGCTGGATACGCGCGCTTCACTTCCGCCTCGACACGTTCGGTGCCAAAACCGGCCTGCTCGAGATACGGTGCGGCACAGAGCGGGCACGCGGGCGGAACGCGAGCCGTGTAGTTGCAGTAGTGGCACCGAGCGCGGCGCGACGCGCCGTCGCCGTGCACCACGAGCGAGACGCTGCAGTTGGGACACTCCACCGTGCCGGCGCATTGGCGGCAGAAGACCGACGTCGCGAAGCCGCGGCGGTTCAAGAGCAGCAGAGACTGTTCGCGGCGCGTCAGCCGAACATCGATCGCCGCAGCGAGCGCGCGGCTCAGCACGGTGTCTGGGCCAGCCTCCGCATACTCGTCTCGCATGTCCACAATGGTGACCGCCGCCATCGGGCGGTCGAGCACGCGACGCTCGATCGTGATGCGCTCGTACTTGCCTGTCATGGCGTGGTGGTAGCTTTCGAGCGAGGGCGTCGCGGAGCCGAGCACGACGAGCGCCTTGGCGCGGTGGCCGCGCACGATGGCCACGTCGCGGCCGTGGTAGCGTGGGCTGTCCTCCTGCTTGTAGGACGCGTCGTGCTCCTCGTCGACCACGATCAGGCCCACGCGATCGAGCGGCGCGAACACGGCCGATCGCGTGCCAACGACCACGTCCACCGCGCCGCGGCGGATACGCTGCCATTGATCGTGACGCTCGCCGTCCGACAGGCCACTGTGCTGAATGGCCACGCGGTCGCCGAATCTTTGCCGACAGAGCGCGGCCAGGACCGGCGTCAGCGCAATCTCCGGCACCATCATCAACACCGATCGGCCAGACGCGCGCACGGTGGCGGCCGCCTGGAGGTAGATCTCTGTTTTCCCGCTGCCCGTCACGCCGTGGAGAAGCGCCACGTGAAACTCTCGTCGGCCCGCCAGCGCCGTGAGCCGCGCGACGGCGCTCGCCTGTTCCCGCGTCGGCTCGCGGTTCAGATCGATTGGCTCGGACGCGACGAGCGCGCCCTCGAACGGATCGCGATCGACCTGTTCCCGCCGCACGGTCAGCCAACCGTTCCGCACGAGCCGGGCGATTGTGTCCGCGCCGCCGCGTGCCGTCAGCTCCGGAACCGGCACGCCCGCGGGCGCGCCTGCCAGCCGATCGAGCACCTCTCGCTGCTTCTCCGTCATAGTGGCGCCGATCGCGAGCAGCCCGTGGTGAACGTCTGGCGTCGCACCGAGACGTTCACCACGGACTGCTAGGCCCGCCGCCGTGATCGCCGCCACACGACGGGTCTTGTGCGCGTCGGCTCGCGCATTTCGTGTTTTTGGCGGCAGAACCGCCGTGATCGTCTCACCGGCTCCAGCGGCGTAGTGCTCCGCAGTCCACCGCGCGAGCCCGATGACCTCGGCCGGAACGAAGGGACCCGCGTCGAGCGCCTGCCGAATTGGCTTGATCGCCTTGCCTCCCGCCGCCTCCGACCGCGCCGTGTGGTCGACTACGACCCCGGTGAGCTGACGGGCGCCGACCGGTACCACGACACGCGCGCCGATCGGAGGCACCTCGACTCCGTCCGGAACGCTGTAGGTCAGCAGGTCAAGGGTGGGGACTGGAACGGCGACGAGGAGAAACACGGTCAGAAAGTGAAAAGTGAAAAGTGAAAAGTTAGAAGTTGGAAGAATCTAACGGTTTACCTTACGTCCGGAACGGGGCGCTCTGGGGATTTTCTGGCGGCTGTCTGTCTCCTTTCAACTTTCAACTTTTCACTTTTCACTTCCGAGAAGGCTTTTGACCAGCTTCATGTCCTCCCAGACCTCGCGCTTCGAGGAGGGATTGCGCAGCAGGTACGCCGGATGAAACGTCGGAATGAGCTTGGCGCCGCGATACTCGTACACCCGCCCGCGCAGCCTGGAAATAGGGTCGAGCGTCCTCAGCAGGGCGCGCGCCGCAAAGGTGCCGAGGGCCACCACGACTTTCGGCTTGATCATGTCGATCTGTTGAAACAGAAACGGCTCGCACGTCTCGACTTCGTCCTGCTCGGGGTTGCGGTTCTGGGGCGGCCGGCACTTGATCACGTTGGCGATGTACACGTCCTCGCGCTTCAGGTCGATGGCCTCGATGATCTTCGTCAGCAGCTGGCCCGCGCGGCCGACAAACGGGACGCCCTGGATATCTTCGTCCGCTCCAGGCGCCTCGCCGACAAACATGAGGCTCGCTTCAGGATTGCCGACGCCGAACACGACCTGTCGGCGGCCAAGCGTGTGGAGCTTGCAGCGGGAGCAGTCGGGTCCGATGTCCGCCTTGAGGGCCGCCAGCGCTTCCGCGCCAGACCGGAGGAGGGGGACGGTGTCACCAGCGCGCGCGCGCCAAGCTGGGTCGCGGCTCACGCCCGCCACGCCGAGCTCGGCGGCAAACCTCAGGTGCTCGACGATCACCGCATCCCTCGACGGGCTCGGGACGCCCTGAGCCTGTCGTCCCTCGATTGAGCTCGGGACGACCCTGAGGCAGTCGAAGGGCCGAACGGCAGAGGTCGCGGAGGCTTCAAAATGGGCTGACCTGCGGTCTCTGCGTATTCCACGGTTGTCGTCGTCGGTCAATTTCGCAACGCTCTTGTCGCAGCGGGACTCCCGGCCAGCAGCCGCTCGACGCGATCGAGGATCTCCGCGGCGGCCCTGGTCTTCGTCATGAGCGGCAGCACCTCGGCCCCGTGCGCACCGACGATCGTCACCGCATTGGTGTCGACCTCGAAGCCGGCATCGGACCTCGACACGTCGTTGGCGACGATGAGGTCCACGTGCTTGTGCGCTCGCTTGGCTTCGGCCTGCTCGGAGACCCGTTCCGTTTCGGCGGCAAAGCCGACGAGAACGGGGCCGCGCCCGGCTGCCAGCCTTCGCCGGCCAAGCTCGCCGAGAATGTCCGGCGTTTTCCTGAGGACCAGCGTGAGCGTCTCGCCGGCCTTGTGGACTTTCTGGGCTGCCCGCTCCACGGGCGAGTAGTCGGCCACGGCCGCCGCCATGACCACGAGATCCGCGCGGTCGGCGAGCCCTATCACGGCGTCGTGCATGTCGGCCGCGCTGCGCACCTTCACGACGTCCCTCACCGCGGGCGGCTCGACCGCCGTCGGCCCCATGATGAGTGTCACGTCGGCGCCGCGACGCGCCGCCTCGGCCGCGATCGCAAAGCCCATGCGGCCGCTCGAACGATTGCCGATGAATCGCACGGGGTCGACATCCTCATAGGTCGGGCCCGCGGTGACGATCACTCGTCGTCCCCCGAGCACGCTCGCCGCCGCCTCGCGTGGGGCGGGACCGGTGCCCGTCGGCCGGAGGATTGCTTCGGCCGCGGCGACAATCTCATCCGGTTCGGCCAGGCGCCCCTTGCCGATCCATCCGCACGCGAGGTAGCCCTCGCCCGGATCCACGAAACGGACGCCGCGGGCCGCGAGCGCGTCGAGGTTCCTGCGCACCGCCTCGTGCGCGAACATGTTCGTGTTCATCGCCGGCGCGACGAGCACCGGCGCCCGCGTGGCGGTGTACAGCGTGGAGAGGAAATCGTCGGCAAGCCCGTTGGCAAACTTTCCGAGGATGTTCGCCGTCGCAGGGGCGACGAGCAGCAGGTCGATGGAAGACGCCAACGCGATGTGTTCGATGTCCGAGTTGGCGCCCGACTCGAACTGATCGGTGATGACTCGGCGCCGTGTGATCGCCTCAAACGTGACCGGGCCGACAAACTTCGTCGCCGACGCCGTCATGATGGCGACGACCTCGTGGCCGCGTTTCTGGAGGCCTCGAGCCACCTCCACGGCCTTGTACGCGCCGATGCCGCCCGTGACGCCAAGTGCTATCAGCATTGGATAACCAATCGGGTCATTGGGTAATTGGGTAATCGGGTCATTGATTGGGGCATTGAGTCGGCCAATCGGGCCATTCAAATGCCAATTACCCGATTACCCGATGACTCGATTATTCAATGACCCGATTCGTCCTCTCAATCTTCTCCACCGCCTTCGTGATGACTTCCTCCTGGGCGATCGTGGTCGGCTTGTGCGCGCCGGCCGCGACTTTGGGCGTCGATCCCGCCAGCAGCTGGCGCGCGCGCGCACCGGCGGTCACCACGAACTCGAACGAATTCGGCAGCTTCGAACGGTCAATCATATGTACCCCTTACTCTTCACTTCTAACTTCTCACTTCAGATCGCTGGCTTTGTCAGCGGGCTGCTAGAACGTTCTCCTGATCGTTTCGGCCGTCTCGTGCATCCGCTGCAACCGGGCCCGCTCGGCCAGCACAATCGCCTCGAGCCTGGCCACGGCCGACGCGAGCTCGTCGTTGATCACAATGAAATCATACTCAGCGAACGCTGCGATTTCCTCGCGCGCCACCTGCAGCCGGCGCTGGATGGCGTCCTCGGTGTCCTTGCTGCGGCCACGGAGTCGCTGTTCGAGCACGCCGTAGGAGGGAGGCATCACGAACACCGTGGTCGCCTCGGCTCCCCGGCGGCGCACTTGTCGCGCACCCTGGACGTCGATCACGAGCACGACATCGTCGCCAGCCGAGAGCACGCGCTCGGTGTCGGCGGCCGATGTGCCGTACAGGTTACCGAAGACGTCGGCCCATTCGAGGAATTCGCCGGAGGCCGCCATGGCCTCGAACCGTTGGCGGCTCACAAAATTATAGTCCACACCGTCGTATTCGCCCGACCGGGCGGCGCGCGAGGTGTAGGACCGCGACATCTTGAGGCGAGGCACGTCCTCGACGAGCCGCTCGACCAGTGTGGTCTTGCCGGCGCCCGATGGCGCCGACACGATGAAGAGAATGCCTCGCCCTGTCGGCGACGTCGCGCTATTCGGCATTCTGCACCTGCTCGCGCATCTTCTCGAGCTCGGCCTTGGCGGCGATGATGAGCTCCGAGACGCGCAGGCCGTCGGCCTTCGAGCCCATCGTGTTGACCTCGCGGTTCATCTCCTGCAGCAGGAAATCGAGCTTGCGCCCGCAGGGCTCGGCGTCGTCGGCGAGCGCGACCCAGTGGGACACGTGGCCCCGGAAGCGCGAGATCTCTTCGGAAATATCGGACCGCGCGGCGGCGCGAACGATCTCCTGCGCGACGGCGGTTTCGTCGGCCTCGACAACCGCGCGAAGCTCGGCCACGCGCTCGGTCAGCCGTTGCTCCATCGCGTGCCGGCCTTCGTCAGCGGCCGTCGCGATGCGCTCGATCAGATCGGCCACCATCGCGCGCCGCTGGTCGAGGTCTGCGCGCAGGTGGTCGCCCTCACGGACCCGCATCTGATCCAGCTCCTCCAGCGCCGCATCCAGCGTCTCGCGCGCCAGCGCCGCGGCCGCAGGCAAGAGCGTGTCGTCGGCGCCGGCCGCCCGTTCGCGAATCGTGAGGGCCTGCGGCAGGCGCAGCAGATCGCCCGGCGTGAGGGCGCCGGTCACCAGACCCTGCGCGCGCGCGCGATCGAGCGCCGCCTCGAGCGCCCGCCCAAACACCTCGTTGAACTCCACGTCGACGCCAGGGGTCTGCCGGAACTGCACCGACAGGCCGATCTCGACGCGCCCACGCGCGATGCGCCTCCCCACCAGGGCGCGCACGTCGCTCTCGATCGACGCCAACGCCTGCGGCACCCGCAGCTGCAGGTCGAGGTGCCGGTGGTTGACCGCGCGGATGGTCACCGAGATCGTGGCGGTGTCGTCTTCGCGCGTCACCGCCGCGAAGCCTGTCATCGATTTGATCATCTGGTCGGCGCCAACTTTCTTTCACTTGCGCTGGGGCCCCACCCCAGTGCGTTCTGACGCTGATGCCTCGCTGCGGCTTCGCAGGCCGCAGCCTCGGCATGGCCGCAGGCGCTCTGCCCTGCCCGCCTCGCCCGCCCTAAGACGGCACCATCCGCCGCTCGGGCTTGCGCCCTTCGAGCAGTTGCATCTGATACAGCAACGCGTAGGCGCCTGACGGTCGCGCGAGCAGCTCGTCGTGGCGGCCGACCTCGACGATGCGCCCGCGCTCGATGACCACGATGGCGTCGGCGCGGCGAATCGTGGAGAGCCGATGCGCGATGACGAACGACGTCCGGTTCATCATCAGGTTCGCCAGCGCGTCCTGGACCAGCCGCTCCGCTTCGGTGTCGAGGGCGGAGGTGGCCTCGTCGAGGATCAGAATCGGCGCGTTCTTCAACAGCGCCCGGGCAATCGCCACGCGCTGGCGCTGTCCGCCAGACAGCCGCTGTCCGCGCTCGCCGATGAGCGTCTCGTACAGCCTCGGCAACGCCGAAATGAATTCGTGGGCGTGCGCCACACGAGCGGCCGATTCGATCTCCGCCAGGCTGGCACCCGGCGCACCGTATGCGATGTTGCTGGCGACCGTGTCGTCAAACAACACCGTTTCCTGCGTCACGATGCCAATCTGGCTGCGCAGTGAGGCCAGCGTGACGTCGCGAATATCGACGCCGTCGATGAGGATGCTGCCGGCGCTGACGTCGTAGAAGCGCGGCAGCAGATTCACGAGCGTCGTCTTGCCGGCGCCGCTCCGGCCGACGATCGCCACCATCTGCCCGGCCGGAACCGTGAAGCTCACACCCCGCAGCGTGCGCGTGTTCAGCTCCTCATAGCCGAACGACACGTCGCGAAATTCGATCGCACGGCGGAATGGCGCGAGCGCGGGCGCTCCGGGCTTCTCTTTCACTTCGGTGTGCGTATCGAGCATCTCGAAGATACGCTCGGACGCGGCAATGGCCTGCTGGAGGCTGGCGTTCACACGGCTGAGCTTCTTGGCCGGGCCGTACATCAGGAAGAGCGCCGCGATGAACGACGTGAACTCCCCGAGGCTCAACTGCCCTGTCGCGATCTCGCGGCTGCCGTACCACAGCGCGCCCGCCATCGCCACGCCGCCGAGGACCTCCATGAGCGGTGGCAGGCTGGACAGCGCAGCGGTCACCTTCATGTTCGTGCGGTACAGGTGATCGCCCGCCCTGGCGAACTTCTCCGCCTCTGTTCCCTCGCTGCCAAACGCCTTCACGATCCGGTGCCCGGTGAACGCTTCCACGCTCACATGCGACAGCTGCTCGAGCGCCTCCTGGCTGCGTCGTGTCGTGCGCCGGACGCGCTGCCCGAGCCGGATGAGCGGATAGACGATGAGCGGCGCGCTGATGAAGCAGAACACCGCCAGCCACGCGTCGTAATAGAACAGCAACGCACCGTACGCGACGAGCGCGATCGACTCTCGCGCCAGATCGCCGGCGGTCTCCGACACCGCCTGCTGGACCTGGCCGACGTCGTTATTGAGGCGCGACATCAACTGCCCGGTCGTGCGCTGGGAGAAGAAGCTCGCCGACTGTCCGAGGATGTGGCGATAGAGATCGTTGCGCAGATCGGTGACGACGCGCTGGCCCACGCTCGCCATCAGGTAGGTCGACGCGTACGACCCCAGGCCCTTCAACAGGTACAGCCCGACAATGGTCCAGCCGGTGAGCGCGAGGTGCTCCTGGTTGCGAAGGACGTCGTCGAAGATCCACCGAATGAGCCACGCGAGGCCGGCCGAGCCGGCTGCGTACACGAGCATGCCGACGACCGCCCACGCGAGGCGGCCGCGATAGGGCCGCGCGTACTGGAAGAGGCGACGAAGCGTGTGCGGATCGTTCACGAGTGCGCCGCCGCATGGTAGCCGTGGGGATGGGTGCGATGCCAGGCCCAGGCGGTACGGACAATCGAATCGAGATCGGGAAACCGCGGCGTCCAGCCGAGCGCCGCCCGCGCCTTGCCGGATGCGGCGCACAGGACGGCGGGGTCGCCGGCGCGCCGGGGGGCTGGCGTCCACGGCACTCTCCGGCCCGTGACGCGCTCGACGGCGGTGATGACCTCTCGGACCGAGTGGGGACGGCCCGTGCCGAGATTGTAGGCGTCCGACGCGCCGCTTCCGGAAATCGCCTGGAGCGCTTTGACGTGCGCATCAGCCAAATCGGACACGTGGACGTAATCGCGCAGGCACGTGCCGTCGGGCGTCGGGTAATCCTCGCCGAACACCTGCAGCCCCGGACCGCCGACGGCCGCGTCGATCGCTCGGGGCATCAGGTGAATTTCAGGGGAGTGATCCTCGCCCATCTCGCCGTCCGGATCGGCGCCCGCGGCGTTGAAGTAGCGCAGCGACACCCACTTGAGCCCCGACGCGCGCGCGAAGTGCGGGAGCGCACGCTCGATGGCGAGTTTGGTCTCACCGTAGCTGTTGATGGGCCGCTGTGGATGGGTCTCGCCGATGGGCGTCTCGATCGGCTCGCCGTAGGTCGCGCAGGTCGACGAGAACACGAATGTGCCGACCGACTCGGCCGCCATGGCCTCGAGGACGCTCAGCGCCCCGACCACGTTGTTCCGGAAGTACCGCGACGGCTCGCGGACCGACTCGGCGACGTCGAGAAAGGCGGCAAAGTGCATCACCGCCGAGATCCGGTGGCGCCGGAGCGCATCGCGCACCGCGCGCGTGTCGACCACGTCGCCTTCGACGAGCGTACCGTAGCGTACCGCCGCACGGTGACCGGCCACGAGATTGTCGAAGGCCACCACCGTGTACCCGGCGCGGGCGAGGGCCTTGCACGCGTGGCTGCCGATGTAGCCAGCGCCGCCCGTCACCAGAACCGCGGCACCCTCAGCGGCCAATGGAGAAGTACGTGAAGCCGAGCGCGCGCATGTGCTCCGGCGAGTAGATATTGCGGCCGTCGAAGACGACCGGGGTGCGCATCAACTGTCGCATCCTCCTGAAGTCGGGCTCCCGGAACTCGTTCCACTCCGTCACGATGACCAGCGCGTCAACCCCGGCCAGGGCGTCGTAGGTCTTCTCGCAGAGCGTGATGCGATCGCCAAACAGCCGGCGAGCCGCCGGCGCGGCTTCCGGGTCGTACGCGCGGACCGCCGCACCCTTGGCGAGCAGGCTTTCGATGATCGCAATCGCGGGCGCCTCACGCATGTCGTCGGTGCGCGGCTTGAAGGCCAGCCCCCAGAGCGCCGTCGTGCGTCCTTGCAGTCCCCCGAAATGCGACTCCATCTTGCGCACAATCCGGGTTTTCTGGATCTGGTTGACGGCCTCGGCCGCGCGCAACGTCTGGAAGTCGTACCCCTTGTCGGCCGACGATTTGAGGAGCGCCTTGACGTCCTTCGGAAAGCAACTGCCGCCGTAGCCGACGCCAGGGAAGAGAAACGAGCTGCCGATGCGTCGATCGCCGCCCATCGCTTTGCGCACGTGATCGACGTCGGCTCCGACCAGCTCGCACACGTTGGCGATCTCGTTCATGAAGGAAATGCGCGCCGCCAGCAGCGAGTTCGAGGCGTACTTGCAGAGCTCTGCGCTCGCCGTGTCCATCATCATGATTGGCGCGCCCGTTCGCGTGAAGGGCGCGTAGAGCTCCCTCATCACCTGCCCGGCCCGGTCGTCACCGGGCTCGATGCCGATGACCACGCGATCCGGCTTCATGAAGTCTTCAATGGCGGCGCCCTGCTTCAGAAACTCGGGATTGCTGACGACACTGAACGACTGGCTGGTCTCGCCGGCGACCGCGGCGCGAACCGTCTGCGCCGTGCCGACGGGCACGGTGCTCTTGTCCACGACGACCGTATATTTGTCGATCGCGCGGCCGACACCGCGTGCCACATCGAGCACGTGGTGCAAGTCGGCCGATCCATCCTCGTCTTGCGGTGTGCCGACGGCGATGAAGACGATCTCGGATGCCCGGACCGCCGCATGAAGGTCGGTCGAGTACTTCAGGCGATCGAGGCCGTGATTGCGCCGCACCATCTCTTCGAGTCCGGGCTCGTACATCGGCATCCGTCCCGCTTCGAGCGTGGCGACTTTCGCCTCGTCCTTGTCGACGCAGACCACCTCGTTGCCGTTTTCCGCAAGGCAGACTCCGACGACGAGTCCGACGTACCCCGTTCCGATGACGGCGATCTTCATTTCACAATAAGATACTGACTCGGAAAGACTTACACAAGTGCGCGTCCTGATCGATTATCGCTCCGCGCTCCGAGGGAGAAGCGGCGCCGGCGAGTACGTTCACCATCTCGCGACAGCGCTGTCCGCAGCGTATCCGCCGAACGGATCGACGTCGTTCGAGGAAGGCTTCGGTCTGCCCGTTCTCGAAGCCATGACGGCCGGCGTGCCGGTCGTCGCCGCCAATCGCGGCACGCTCCGCCGAACATCGCACGAGCAGAACGACGCACGTCGGACGGAGAACGGCGAACGCTGATGAGGATTGGCGTTGACGCGCGCGAGCTCTGCGGCCGCCCGACCGGCGTCGGGCGCTACTTGAGCGGGCTGCTGCACGAGTGGTCGTCCAGCG
>MEKT01000207.1:0-13580 GCA_001767435.1 Acidobacteria bacterium RIFCSPLOWO2_02_FULL_65_29
CGGGAGTCATCGCGTGGTTACTCGGCCAGTTTCCCGTCGAGCCACTGCCGGTCATGCTGATGCCGCTCGAGATCGCGGAGCTGCGGGCGTTTCCGGGACGATCTGCGGGAGCGGTTTCGCCGACTCTCGGTCCCGCCAACATCGGGCTAGTGGACGGGCCACTGGTTTAGCTCCTACGACTCAATCGGTTCCCGACGCCGGCTTGCCGGGTGGATTGTCGAGCACATCGAAAATTGCAGCCGAGTCTTGTCTGGCGCCGCCACGCTGCTGAAGCTTCGCCAGAACCTCGGCGGCGGCCCGGCTGGCAGGGAGCTCGACGCCGACCGAGCGGGCCATGTCCAGCACGATCACGATGTCCTTGTGATGGAGCCGCGATTCGATCTTGCCGTCGAAATTGCGGGCGATCATCTTCGGCGCTTGCAGATCGAGCATGCGGCTCGCGGCGAAGCCGCCCATGAGGGCGTCCTTGACCTTCTGCGGATCGACGCCAGCCCGTTCGGCGAGCAGCATCGCCTCGGCGGCGCCAAGCTGATTGACGATCACGCAAATCTGGTTGCAGGCCTTGGCCACCTGCCCGGCGCCGCTTGGACCGATATGAACGAGTGTCTTGCCATAGCAGGACAACACGGGCCTGGCTCGATCGAGAGCCGCCTCGGAACCCCCGACCATGATGGCGAGCGTGCCGGCCTCCGCGGCGGCCGCGCCGCCGGAGACGGGCGCGTCGAGCATGTCGACGCCGCGTGCGGCGAGCGTGGCGGCGATCCGTCGTGCCGCATCCGGTGCGATGGTGCTGTGATCGATCACCAGCGCACCCGAGCGCGTGCCGTGCACGATCCCGCGATCTCCAAGGACCACGTTTTCGACCGCTCGTGTATCGGTCACCATCGTGATGGTGATGTCGCTCTCGGCGGCGACGTCGGCTGGCGAGGCGCCGCTTCTGGCGCCGGCGGCCAGAAGGGGAGCCAGCGCTTCGGGCCGACGCGCCCAGACGGTGACGGCATGGCCGTGCCTCAACAGGTTCCTGACCATCGGCGCGCCCATGGCGCCGAGCCCGATGAATCCGAGATGTGTCATGTGATGTCGCTTGCCTTCAGCCCGTCGTCGACGCGTCGATATCCGTGGGCCACGCACTGATTATGAGCGTGTTTCAGGATTGGCGCGGAGGACGCGACGGACCCCGAGCAGGGATGGCACTTGACGCCGCCCTCACTTCCTGTAATCCTGCCATTCTGCCGTTGCGTTCAGGGCGCCCGTAGCTCAGATGGATAGAGCGACAGGCTTCGAACCTGTAGGCCGGGGGTTCGATTCCCTCCGGGCGCGCCATTCGACTCGCGTGGTTCTCGGCTCGCTCATGGCCAAGCCAAATTTTCCAGCCGAAAATCATGTGCGTCGGGTGCGGCCTTGCTCCGACGCGTCGAGGTCGACGCCATCAACACCTTCCACGTGTGGGGCACGACACCGTGACGATCGGAGCCTGAGCACGATTTCTAACCGCGTGGAGCTCGTCGCAAGCCTGATGCCCTCAGGTTTGCCGACCACACGTCGCCCGATCACGGGAAACAAGGATCTGCGCCCTCTCCTATAGTCACTAATATGTTACCTTAGACAGGTGACGCTTCGCCCTGGCGCTCCACCACGACTACAAGGCGCGCAAGAAGACGGCGGCACGACGCGTTCCGCCTGAAACGCACAAGAAACGGTGAACAACGATGGCTTTGACCCGAGACTTCAAAAAAACGGTGGTGGAACGGGTCCGTCGCGACCCGAAGTTCGCATGGGCGCTCCTGGACGAGGCGGCCACGCTGTTTCTCAACGGCGAACCGGAAGCGGCGCGGCTGCTGCTGCGCGATCTTGTCAACGCGACGGTGGGCTTCGAGGCGCTGGCGGGGATGACCGACAAGCCTGCCAAGAGCCTGCATCGCATGCTGTCCCGCGGCGGGAATCCAAGCATGGACAACCTGGCCGCCATTTTTGACGCGGTCAGACACAGACTGAAGGTCGGCCTCAAGGCCCAGACAGTGAAGGCTGCGTAGCCGACGGCGTTCACTCATGGCCCTCAGGGCCGCCGTTTCTCGCCAGATCGCCGTTTCCCATTAGGAGGGCCTGATCATTAGCGACTGGGGCGTGACCGACAACAACCGGCAGGCCCGCTATTACCGGCTGACGGCTGCCGGACGGCGCGCCCTCGGCAACGAGGTGGAGAGCTGGAAGCGCTTCGCCGCGGCGCTCGACACCGTTTTGCGCACCCCGTGAGACGTCCCTGAGAACCGCTCCAATTCCGCTGGGAGCACGTCGATGAAATGGTCTGACAGCGCCCGCGCGCACCTGCGCCTGTTGTTCGCTCGTCGCGCCGCCGAGTCACGGATGAATGACGAGTTCCGGTTTCACATCGAGATGGAAACCGACCAGCTGATGCGCGCGAAGGGGCTCGCGGCCGACGAGGCGCGGCGCCACCCGCGCCGCTGCGGCGCGCGAGCAACGCGCGCATCGTCGGTTGCAGCGCGAGGTCACGAATCCTCTGATTTGTTGGGCGGCCGGTCGGCTAGAGCCACCGACGGACCGAAGCCTTATAGGGTGCATACTCCGAGCGAAAGCGTGCGTCGAGGTAACGCTCTTCCCTCGGGATGACCACGAGCCACATAAGCGCAACGGCTGGAATGAGCGTAGTCAGCAACGCGAGACTATTGACCCAAAGAGAGAGGCCGAGCTGAACAAGAGAGAAGGCGAGATAGATGGGATTCCGGCTGAGGCGGTAGGGCCCCGTGCGGACGATCGTTGTCGTGGGGCGGTTGCCTGGGATGGGCGTGCCAGCTACCCGGAGGGTGCGAACTGCGGAGACGAAAAGCGCGATGGCCAGGACCGTCACGATGGCGCCCATTGGCGCGCTGACCGACGGAGCGACGAGCCCCGCCGGCCAAAGGAGATGAAGCACCAGGCCGAGTGCGATCGAGCCCAGGTAGACGAAAGGCGGACGGACCAGTCCAAGGTTTGCGACGTCCGGCCCGGAAGTTCCGAGACTGCGATTATCTCGAGAATCGTCTACCACGCAGTGTCTCCCTTGCTGGCCAACTATTCTTGGAGTAGCCCGCTCGCCGTTCGCAGGCGACGCTTCTTGCCGTTACTGCGATCCTAGTCCACAAGTGGAATGAGGATGTCATTCCTGGCACTGCGGCGAATCGTTGCGCGCTCCCGGTTAGCTGCGAGGTCTTGCGGCTGACGCCGGAGTCGGCACCGTTGCATCAACACGGACAACCTGAATTGAATCGTACCGGGATTGTCGGAGGCTAGACTGGTTGACTCCTCAGAATCTCCAGGCGCCGATAAGCACTCTGGTCGCGCAGTGTAGAAGGAGGCCCGGGTTGGCAGCTTTACCCCGTGACCCGAATCACCTGCCCCGGTTGTACGCGGTCGATCGCGGCTAGGGCAGCTGCCACCAGGGGCAGAAGTCTTCAAGCGCACTGCTTGCCGCGCCGAGACAACAACGCCCAACGCTCGCGTCGTCAGGTTCTGCTGGTGTTCGAGGTTCTGGTCTCCGGTCACGAGGACTGAGAAGGCGGCCGCTTCGGCCGCCTGCAGTAAGGCGCCGTTTTTCAGCCCGGCCCACGACTGCTGCTGAACGGTGAACGTCGTGGCCAGCCAAGTGCCGGGCGAGCTGCCGCGGCGGCTGCTCATCGAGGAGCACGCGCACGGGCGATCACCGCTTCGTGAGCGGCCTCCAAAGCGGCCACTGCCTGCGCCCGCGAGACGGTCGGAAACGAATCGAGAAACTCGTCGAGGCTGTGGGCGGCGTTCACTCAGGGCCCTCGGGCCGCCGTTTCTCGCCAGATCGGCGTTAATCAGGAGGAATCCCGTCCGCGCAGGCGTCCCGCCCATATAATCCCATCGTCTGGTTCTCACCCCCGGTATACACCTCGGTCCGTATGATGGGCAACTCGATATGATCGAAGCCGCGTTGGAGGACTAGGCCCTCAATCGCATCCCCCCCGCGCGCTTGTGCCGCCCAGGGGAAAGGTGTACAGTCAGGGTTCACGCTTTCCTGAGACTGCCACCACCTCGCTGGGCGTTCTCCAGCCTTGGCCCCTGCCCTCATCAAGGCTCGTTTCCCCAGAAATGGCGGCTGGCATGATCACATCCCCTCACTCCGCACCGCTGGCCGGACTGCTGCAGCGAGTCCGCGACGAATACCGAGAAATGCCGGAGCTTAAATTAACCAAGCCGCAGGCCATGCGATTATTTGGCGTGGCGCCCTCGGTGTGCGCCGCGGTGCTGAGGGCGCTCGTGATGGAGAACTTTCTGTCCCGCACCGGCGAGGGCCAGTTTGTGCGATCGACCGCATAGTAGTGAACAAGCCCACAGCGACGGCGTGCGCGGGGTTCTCGGCTTGGAGAATCCTAGCGTTGAACAGGACCAGCACAGCCTCACCCCGCTAGCTCAGTCCGTTCCTTTTGTTCGCCATCGCACCAGTTGCGTCGCTCCGATCCGTGATCAGCTTCGCCGGAATCAGTGATCACGTCACAAGAATCTGTGCAGCATCACCGGAATAACCAATCACGACGAATCTGTACATCGTCAATAAGTGAGGAGGGTGTCAAGATGCCGGTAGTGAGGATGAAAGTTGCGCCCGATACCGTGGCGTATGCCGACGCGGAGCACCACAGGCTAATAGTGGAGTTCGCCATCCCAGGAGCGCCTACGGAGACCATCGAACTAAAGCTCCTCGAAGATAGCGTCCATTTATTGGCGCCAGCAAGGGACATCGATTACGTTTCGGCATTGGCTTTAGGTTGGCCGGTGAAACCTAACAAAGCCGAAGCTACCTACGAGAACGGATTGCTCCGAATCGAAGTGCCTTTCAAAGACCCAATGGAAGATGCAGTGAGGGTCGCCATTACGCCAGGTGGGCCGGAAGCCAAGAGCCAAATTATCGGGGCCTGATGACCCGTTAATGCGCTCGGAAGCGGCGTCGGCATCCGAGGCTCCCGATTGTGATCGTGGGGCGAGCTTTTTTCCGGTGGTAGCTGGACAAGGCGCGGGCTGATTGCAAAGAGAAGCTCCGTATGACGCGTACGGTTCAGTGCCGGCATGGTCTTCATATGTCGTCTAGTATTTATCCTAGCGCCGAATGGTTTCCGGCTAGGCGAAGGTCGGTGTCGCCAGCTTACAAACGGAGTGCTCCGCGTGCCGGTCGGATTTCGATCGACGCCGCGTTTACGACGCCCTGTATGCTGACCGTAAGTAGCGCGGGCCCCCGGGCGCGCCAAAGTTCGCTTACAAACGCTTTCCGGGAGCCACATGCTGCGACTCGGCAGCAACATCATTGCCTCTTGTGTCTCAACCGCCACGTTCGGCCACGGTCAGAGCCCGAACGGGGCGAGCGAACGGGTCGGTGGACAGAGCCGCGCGGTGACACGCCGGAGAAAGCGCATGCCAACCATATCTTTCATGAATCGTAGGGTCGCTCCATGCCTCTTGTTGTCGACGCTGTTGGTCGTCGGCGTCTCGGGACAGGGCGCCACGTTCAAGGCGCCGGTCCCGCGATTTGTTGATCCGGATCGCCGCGCGAAACTGGCGAAGGCATTTCCCGAGATCGATCGGATCTTCCAGGACTACGCCGCGGCGGCGCACGTACCCGGCGCGGCGTGGGGCATCGTCGTCGACGGTCAGCTCGCGCACACCGGCGTGACGGGTTATCGCGATGTCCCGTCGAAAACGCCGGTCACACCAGGCACTGTGTTTCGCATCGCGTCGATGACGAAGAGCTTCACGGCCATCGCCATCCTGAAACTCCGCGACGAGGCGAAGCTGTCGCTCGACGACCTTGCCGAGAAGTACGTGCCCGAGATGCGCACGCTCGTTTACCCGACGAGCGATTCGCCGCGGATCACGATTCGCCACCTGATGTCGCATGCCGAGGGGTTCCCCGAGGACAACCCGTGGGGCGACCGGCATCTGGCGGACTCCGACGGTCAGTTGTCGGCGCTGATCAGGGCGGGGATCCCCTTCTCGAACGCGCCGGGGGTGGCGTACGAGTATTCCAATTTCGGGTTCGCGATCCTGGGCCGCCTCGTGGCCAACGTGGCCGATCCCTCCGGCTCGCCGCGCACTGCCGCGTACACCAGATACGTCCGCGAGCACGTGCTCACGCCACTCGGCATGACGTCCACGACGCTCGAGCCGTCGCAGGTGCCGGCCGACAGGCTGGCGCACGGCTATCGATGGGAGGACGCCCAGTGGAAGAACGAACCACTGCTCGCGAACGGCTCCTTCGGTTCGATGGGCGGCATGTTGACGACGCTGTCGGATCTCGGCAAGTACGTCGGCATGTTCCTCGCGGCGTGGCCTCCGCGTGACGGCGCGGAAGGCGCACCGATTCGCCGGTCGTCGCTGCGTGAGATGCAGCAGGTGTCGCGCCCGGCGCCAGCGGTAGTGTCGAGAAACGGTAATGCGGTGCAGCTGAACTCCGGCGGATACGGTTACGGGCTCCGGATCACGCAGAGTTGCCAGTTCCCGACGATCGTGGCGCACGGCGGAGGGCTGCCGGGGTTCGGCACGCAGATGCGGTGGATGCCGGAATACGGGATCGGGATCATCGCGTTTGGCAACCTGACGTATACGAGCTGGCCGCGCACGTTCGACGCGGCCATCGAGACGCTGGCCCGCACGGGCGGTCTGCAACCGCGCGTCATCGAGCCGTCGCCGGCGCTCACGACCGCCCGTGACGCGGTCGACGGCCTCGTCGTGAAATGGGACGACAACGTCGCGGACCGTATCGCCTCGCAGAATCTGTTCCTCGATCAGAGCAAGGACCGGCGCCGTGCGGCGATCGACGCCCTCCGCGCCCAGGTCGGCGCGTGCACCGCCGGCACTGGGTTCGATCGCGTAGAGAATGCGCTGCGCGGCGAGTGGACGATGAACTGCGAGCGGGGCCGCCTGCGCGTCGCGATCACGCTGGCGCCGACAAGTCCGCCGACCGTACAGTTTTTGTCCGTGACCTCGGCGTCCGCGGCCGATCAGAGGCCGGCTGGCACCTGCCCCCAAGGGGGCGGCGGAAACGCTGGTGGACAGTAATACGGCCGTCAGGCCACGGGTCGCGTCCGCCTCGGCGCGCACTCGACGTATACGCCTATGCGGACGTCCGGCCTGAAGGCCGCAGGGAGTGGATGATGAGTCATCGATGGCTCGCGTCATCGAATACGGTGGTGCTTGCGGCTGCCGTCGGCCGTCGAGCGTTCGCCTGTGGAATGGAGACTCACGCGGTCGATGGGAAGGTCAGACACTGGTCATCGACACCACCAATTTTTCCAGCAAGAGCTATTTCCAGGGCTCGACTGAAGATCTGCATTTGGTCGAGCGATTGACTCGCGTTGCCGAGGATACGATCGAGTATGAAATCGCCGCGAGTGATCCGGGTACTTGGACACAGCCGTGGACGGCGGTGGTTCGCCTGAAGCAAACTCAGAACCGCGTGTACGAGTACGCCTGTCACGAGGGAAATTACCAGATCATGGTCAGCATGCTCGCGGGTGCGAATGCGACGCAGAGAGTCACGACCGAACCGACCGCGCGTCCAAGATAGAGCGTCGCTGAGATTCTGCCCCCCACCCCCCGCGTTCCATTCGCGTCTGCAAGGCCTCGCGGCACCCGTGCGACATTCTCTGGGCGTGACGTCGATCAGGAGATCGATGTCCTTCGCGGTCGATGTCCAACTACGCCGCGTGCACGACACCCTGTATCTTGACCGTCAGTAGCGCGCGCCCCCGGGCGCGCCAACCTCCGCTCTCAGTGTGATCTCGACGGGCAGGCCCAGCTGAAGCACTTTAGGGCGCCGAATGGAGGAGCCCGCCGAAGCTCGTCGCATCTTCACGCTAGCGATCGCGAGGCAACAGACGCGGGTTTCCCTTGATTGAGACGGCGGCGAAGTGTCGAAGGTCGAGCGTCGCGATCGCCTCGGCCTTCAGGCGTTCCGCGGCGGCGATGACCATGGCATCGACCAGGCCCATGCGCAGGGAACGATAGCGTGCGCAGAGCCGATGCGCCACGGAGAGGTCCTCGTCGCGACCCCAATCGATCGAAAACGCCCCACTCGCCAGATCGGCAAGAAAGGTGTCCTCGGCTTTCGCGCCGAGGTACTTCGCCACCAGGTAATCGACCTCCGGAAGAACAACCACCGGCAGGATCCACGCGTCGGGATTCTCCTCGTACAGGCTTCTGACGAGAGCGTGATGTCGGTCGCTGCCGTCGATCAGCGCGACCATTGCGCCGGTGTCGACGAGGATCATCGGTCTTCGCCGAGTCCGTCGAGCAGTGCCTCGGCGCGGTCGCCGACGTCGCGGCGGCCGCTCTTGAAGACTCCCACGCTTCGCGGTCTTCGACTGGGCGCGTGACGCGCGGCGTACTCGGCCACGGCCTCGCGCACCATCTCGGCTGGAGGGCGCCGGCGGATGCGCGCGATGCGCTTCAGGCGTCGATAGGCCTCCTCGTCGAGATAGATCGTGGTTTTCTGCATATGGTTACCATATATGGCTAACCATGCGCCGGTCAAGAGAGGGGTTCGTGCCGCCCGGAGGCGCGCGCGATGTCAAGGCGGGTCGCCCGTTTCCAGCGCGAGGCAAAGACCCTGGCCTCGTTGAATCAGGAAGCCCGCAGCGATTGGAAATCAAACAGAAATGTCGATTTGTCGGGTAGCAGACACACAAACGTGTCGAGCCCGCGATCTGACGCGCTCACCGCAGGGACGCCTCGGCGGTGGGGGAGGCCGCGGTCTACCAAAAGGTATGACGATCTGCTCAATCCTACGAAGATGTAGACCGCGATCATTGGGCCTTGAAGAAATTCCCACGGAATCGGCGCAAGTGCGATCTAGGCGCATGGAATTCCCTTTGCTAGATGTACTAGACGCGCAGGGGGAGGGGTTGTCTCTGGCGGGTGGTCTGAGGTCATCGAAGACGGTTGCGAATCTGCCGGAGCCCTTCGAAGGGCATACCGGCGAGATCCGAAAGCTGTCGACGCTCCTCGAAGCCAGCCAGGCGCTCTCGGCCACACTCGACCTCAGAACCGCCCTGGATCGCGTGCTCGAAATCCTCGGCCGGCATCACGGCGCCCTTCGCAGCACGGTGGTGCTCCGCAGCGGTCAGACCGGCGACGTGGACGTCGAAGTCTCGGTGCCTCAGGTCCGGCGGCGCGTCCAGTCCCGCGTCGGCGAAGGGATGACCGGTGAGGTGATCCACACCGGCAAGCCGGTCGTCGTGCCTCGCGTGAGCGAGGAGCGGAGATTCCTGAACCGCGCCGCGACGAGGCCCGAGCCGCCGCATCAGGAGCTGACGTACATCTCGGTGCCGATCACCCTCGACGGCGCCACGATCGGCGCCATCGCGATCGATCTCCGGTTCAAACCGGACCGCGATTATCACCGGACCGTGAAGTTCCTCGGCGTGGTCGGCTCGATGATCGCGCAAGCCGTCAAAGTACACCGGCTGCTGCAGTTGGAACGCCAGCGGCTCCTGGACGAGAACACGCACCTGCGCCAGGAGCTGACCGAGCGCTACAACTTCTCGAACATCGTCGGCACGAGCGCGCCGATGCGGAGCGTGTACGAGCAAGTGTCACAGGTGGCGTCGACCAACACGACCGTGCTGCTTCGTGGCGAATCGGGCACCGGGAAGGAGCTGATCGCCCACGCCATCCACTACAACTCGCCGCGCGCGAAGAAGCCGTTCATCAGGGTGAGCTGCGGGGCCCTCCCGCAGGATCTCATCGAGTCCGAGCTGTTCGGATACGAGAAGGGCGCGTTCACCGGCGCGCACGGACCGAAAAAAGGCCGCTTCGAGCTGGCCCACGGTGGCACGCTCTTTCTCGACGAGGTGGGCGAGCTGAACCAGGCGACTCAGGTGAAGCTGCTGCGCGTCCTGCAGGAACGCGAGTTCGAGCGGCTGGGGGGCACCGAGACGATTCGGACCGACATCCGCCTCATCGCCGCCACGCACAAGCAGCTCGAGAAAGCCATCGAGGGCGGAGAGTTTCGGGAAGATCTGTACTACCGGCTGAATGTCTTCGCCATCTTCATCCCGCCGCTTCGCGAGCGGAAGCCGGATGTGCTGCTCCTCGCCGACCATTTCCTCGAGCAGTTCTCCCGCGAGCATCACAAGCGCGTGAAGCGCATCTCGACGCCGGCGATCGACATGTTGGTCAGCTACCACTGGCCCGGCAACGTACGCGAGCTGGCCAATGCCATCGAGCGGGCTGTTGTGGTCTGTGACGCGCAAGTGCTGCACGCGCACCATCTGCCGCCGACGCTCCAGACGGCCGAGGCGTCGGGCACCGAGCTGAACCTGTCGCTGCGCGAGGCGGTCGACGCCGTCGAGAAGGATACGCTGCAGGACGCCCTCAAGAGCGCGCGCGGGAACCGCGCGAAGGCCGCCCGTCTGGTGAGGACCACCGAGCGAGTCTTCAACTACAAGGTTCGCAAATACAGGATCGACTGGCGGCGATTCCGCGCGTGACGGCAAAACATCTTGCGCACGCGAGGGCCTGGGTGTACAACGGGGGCGTGAAGCATCACGAAAACACGAAGACACGAAAAAGGGCCATGAAGGCACACATCATCATTGGCGCCGGTTTGGTCGTCGCGCTGGCTCAGCCTCTGTCCGGGCACCACTCCTTCGCGGCCGAATTCGATGCGAACAAGCCCGTGACGCTGAAAGGGACCGTCACGAAGCTCGAGTGGACCAATCCGCACATCTGGGTGTACCTGGACGTCAAAGACGACCAGGGCAACCTGCAGCCGTGGCAGTGCGAAGGTGGTGCTCCCAACACGCTGACGCGGAACGGCTGGAGCAGGGACTCCTTGAAGTCGGGCGACCAGATCGTCATCGATGGCGCGCTGGCGAGAGACGGCTCGAAGACCTGCAACGCGCGTCTGGTCAAGCTTCCGGACGGCCGCAGCGTATTTGCCGGTTCCTCTGGTGGCGATGCTCCACGCCGTTAACACCACGGGAGAGCCACCAGTGAAGAAATGTCTCGCAACCCATCGACTGGCAATTCTGGCGATGGCGGTGGCCTTTCCCCTGCTCGTGGCCGCCCAGCAGGAATTTCGGCCGCCCATCGGGCCGACGCCCCGCACCCCCGCCGGCAAGGTGGACTTCAGCGGTGTCTGGCAAAAGGCGTACGTGCCGGACATGAGCAAGGACGGTAGGGATCAAAAAGGCTTCGCCGATCTGCCTTTTACTCCGTGGGGCGAAGCCGAGTGGAAGAAGTACGACCCCGCCAACGGCGACTACACCGGCGCTTGCCTTCCATTCGGCATGACCCGTTCGGTCAACACGCCGGAGCCGATGCAGATCATGCAGAGCGACGGGTACTTCGCCTTCCTGTTCGAGCAGAACTCCTGGTTCACCGTCGTGCCCATCGACGGCCGCCCCCACGGCAAAGGCATCCCGACCTGGTTCGGCGACTCGGTGGGCCACTGGGAGGGCGACACGCTGGTCATCGACACGGTCAACTTCAACGCCAAGACCCGCCTCGATACGATTGGCCACCCGCACAGCGATCAATTGCATCTCATCCAGCGTTTCTCGCGCCCTGACCGCGGCCACATCTCCTACGAAGTGATCGTCGACGACCCCAAGACCTTCACCAAGAGGTGGAACAACACGCGGACCTTCACCCTGAGGCCCGACTGGGAGATGATGGAGTACTCGTGCGAGGAAAATAACAAGAGCCTCTGGGAAGGCCGCATCAAGGTCCCGAAATACGACAAGTAAGTCGGACGACGTAGCTTTCAGCTTTCAGCCGTCAGCTTTCAGCTCTGAGAACTGGTAGCCACTCCGCGGGCGCGTCCACATACGTCCGGTTCAGGGCCGAGACCGACTCGCACCCCAGCAGCTTGAGCGTCCGCGTCAGATCAGTCCGCAGAATCTCGATCGCTTGGGACACACCGGCTTCGCCGGCCGCCCCCAAGCCATACGCGTAGGCACGACCAACCAGGACGGCGCGCGCTCCAAGGCACATCGCCTTGACGATGTCGCTGCCGCGCCGGATGCCTCCGTCAAACAAGACTTCGGCCTGTCCGTTCACCGCGGCGACCACCTCCGGCAGGACCTGCAGCGTCGGGGCCACGCCATCGAGTTGCCGCCCTCCATGATTGGACACGACCACCGCGTGTGCTCCCTCCTCGATCGCACGGCGCGCATCGTCGGCCACGTGAATGCCTTTCACCACAAGAGGTCCGCGCCAGGCCTCGCGAATCCACCGCAGATCGGACCACGCCACCATCGACTGCTCGAGCGCGGCGCCGACCTCCGCGTACGGCATCGCTCCCTGACCGGGGAGCACGACGTTGGGGAAGCTCATGAGCCCGCCGTCGGCCAGGAACCCCACGAGCCATCGCGGCCGCGCCAGTATCTGGGGAACGAACGGAAGCATCGGCCACAGACGGCGTAGCGCAAGCTCCTTGGCGCCGTTGCGGACGTCGCGCTCGCGCAATCCGGCAACCGGCGTATCGATGGTGACGACGAGCGCCGAGAAACCCGCGACGCGGGCGCGCTCGATCGCGGCCCGCGCCACGTCGCGGCCGCCCACCAGATACAACTGATACCAGACCGGACCGCTCGAGGCCGCCTTGACGTCCTCCAGCGCACATCCCGACAGCGTCGACAGGATGTAGGCCGTGCCGGCGCGACCCGCCGCGCGAGCGGCCACGACTTCTCCTCGAGGGTAGAAGAGCCGGGTGCTGCCGATGGGCGCGAGAAGCAGCGGAAGCTCGAGGCTGGTTCCGAGGACCGTCGTTCGCAGGTCGCACCGCGACACGGCGACCGCACCGCGCGGGCGAAGCGTGACCCGATCGAACGCCCGGCAGTTCTCGCGCAACGTGAGCTCGCGCTCGGCTCCGCCGTCGATGTAATCGAATACCACCTTGGGAAGGCGGCGCTCGGCCAAGCGGCGCAGGTCGTCGATGTTGACAAGCGGGGGAGACGCCATGTGGGACTCCCCCTTACCGTCCGCCCGTGTTGCGACGACGGTGGACGACGTAGGTGGGAAACGTGCCGTAGCCCTTGGCGAGCGGCGTCTGTCCCACATACGCGCAGAGGAATTCCCTGATTTCCTCCGACCGCGCGAGCGCCGCGAACGCGCCGCTCGCGTAGACCTCGCCCGGCGGCGTGATCGGCTCGATCCGCGCCGCCCGACTCACATGCGCGCCGATGTAGCTCGGCTGCTTCGTCACCGGGTCCACGCACGCATAGACCGGCCCGGCGTGCAGCCCGATGCGCAGGCTCAAATCGTGGTGGAATCCCTTCACTCGCCAGTCGATCGCCCGCACGACCTCGCACAGCCCCAGCGCGAACTCGCCGGTACTCCGCACGCTGTCGAACACGAAGTACAGGCCGTCGCCCCACGTATTGGTCAGGATGGGCGCGCAGGTGGACCCGGCCATCTCGGCGGCCACGGTGCCCAGGAAATGCTGGACGAAGAGGGGAATCTCATCCTCGGAGAGCTTGCTGAAGCCGCGCACATCGGCGAAGAGCAGCCCCTTGATCTCGGGCTCGAACGCCGCCGTTTCGTGCGGGGCGGGCTCCATCGTCGGC
>MEKT01000207.1:13597-39711 GCA_001767435.1 Acidobacteria bacterium RIFCSPLOWO2_02_FULL_65_29
CGCCGGCAGCGTTGGTGGCGTCGGCGTCGGGCGCCGGCGGCTGAATGACGATCACGGGCCTCTCGCACTCCAGAAGCGCCGCCAGGTCGACGATCTCCAGCCGGCGGCTGGCCCTCCGCCAACGCTCGACCGACGAGGCCGTGCCGCCGGGGCCGTCGCCCGGCTTCCCGTCCCACAGCGCGAGGCAGACCAGATCGGTGTCGAGCTCGTCGGCCCGAACGCCGGCCGTGCCGTCGAGCATCAGGAAGCCGTATTGGTACGACATGCCGCCTTCGGCCATCCGCTGCTCAGACGCCGTGATCACCTCCTTCGCGCTTGCGAGCTGCCGCTCGTAGCGCGCCGCCCAGTCGGCGCCCGGCACGATGTCCACGCTGTCTTCCTTGAACTGATCGCGATCGTACGGGAGCACGATATGCGCGTCGGCGTTCAGCTCCTGCAGGCACTCGAGAAACAGGATGTCGCCGCCGCAACCGGCCGACGAGTAGCCAAAGCCGACGTCGATCGGCCGGAGGCGGTCGAGCATGGCGAGTCGGACGGCCGGCTCGAGCGCCGGCGGAAATCGCGCACGCGCGCGTTCGGGCCGATCGATCAAGTGCCCGGCGAACACCACGACGCGCGGCACGCGGAAACAGGCTTCGATCCGGGACCCGTCGGCCTGGAGGTGGCGGATGATGAGGCGCGCGTTGCGCCGGGTGGACGCCAGGTCGCCGTATCGCTTGGGCGCGAAGAGCACCGCCTGCGCGTATCGCTCTTCGGCTTCCGCCAGATTGCGGAGCAGGAGCGCGGCCTCGCCCAGCGTGGCCAGGACCCAGTACAGGCTGCCGTGCTGCGTTTCCTCGGCGTGGAGCGACAGGCACTGCTCGCGCACGCGCCGGGCCAGCGCCTCCGCGTCATCCCGCTGATCCAGCAGGAGCGCCATCGTCGCGGCGTTGATGCCGCTCCAGTAGCCGTTCGACAACGTGTAGGCGTCGCGATAGTACTCGTAGGCGAGGCGCAAGTGGCGGCGCCGCTCGGGCTCGTCGTCGCTGTCGGCCCAGAGGTCCTTGTGCGTGCGCGCAAGCAGGCCGAGCGTCTCCTCGTCCCTGTGGCCTTCGCCGGCCAGTTCCTGAAGGATCAGGTTGGCGAGGCGGCTCGCGCCGGTGCGCGCGAGTGCGAGCGCCATCTGCTGCCGCAGCCGGGCATCGGCGGGGAAGTGCCGAAGGCCTTCGGCGAACAGGTCGTACGCCATGAGCGCGGCGCCGCTCTTGAGGAGCTTGACGCCCGCGTCGCCATACGCATCCGCCGTCGAGGGTTGGTCGGTGGCCACTCGGTGAAACCCCGGGAAAGTTATCAGATACGCCGGACCGGCGCACGTGCAGCCCGTTGGTGGCGACTCCCTGCCTTATAATCAGTCCGCAATCCCGTGACCCTCACCTCAGGTACTCGCCTCGGGGTCGTCGGCGAGCTGAACCGCGACGGCCTCGAAGACGCGTAGGCAACCGCGACGAGACGGTCTATGTCGTTGGCGCCCGCTGTTTCAGTTCAAGTGGCTCTGATCTCCGGCGCTCGTCTTGGACCGTACGAGATCGTCAGCGCGATTGGCGCGGGCGGAAGCGCCCGCGGCCAGGTCGAGGCATCGGCATCAGCTCCCGGCGTGGGTGGGGCCGGCCCGCAGCCTTCACTCGAGGCCGAGAGTCTACGTTCAAAGCCGAGGAGCAGCGAAGCCGCGGCAAGCGGCTCCCCGTCGAGTCGTGCAAGCGGCGCGCACGCACCCGGCGTTCGCCTCGGCAGCAGCGCGTGCCCGCGACGTGACGATGGGCATAGTGATTGACGCATTCGGCCGTATCTGATACTATGTAAGTCTGTGACCCAACAAGACTTACGTCTCTTGTTCTGGGATACGAACCTGGAAGGTTTCGACCCCGCGGCGTACCCGCGCTACACGATCGAGCGCGTGCTGGAGTACGGGGACGAGGAGGCGGTCGCGTGGATGCGTCGGACCTTCACTGAGGAGCAGATCCTCGACGTCCTCCGCACCGACCGCAAGCTCACTCGACTGTCCGCCAACTTCTGGGCTCTCCTTTTCAATGTTCCCGTCGAGGAAGTCCGCGCGCTCCGCAACGACCTCTAAGCAGCTCCGGTTTCCATCTCAACTTGTTGCTGAGATCTTCGTATGGTTGAGAACAAATCCCCCCTGCACCGCGAAGTCCTGCCAGAAGGCTGGAAGCGCGCTGTGGATGATCTTGTTGCGCGAGACGCGCTCCACGGCTTCTACCTCGCCGGCGGCACCGGCCTCGCCCTCCAGTTCGGCCACCGGCGTTCGGTGGACCTCGACCTCTTCAGCCAGGAGGACTTCGATCCTGCCAACCTGAACGCTCTGTTGGGCGGCCTCCAAGGCCTGAAGGTCCGCCAGGTGCTTCGCGGCACGCTGCATCTTCAGCTGCACGGCATCTTGGTGAGCTTCCTGCACTACCAGTACCCCCTGCTATTCCCGCTCGCACAGTTCGAGACTCTCCAACTCGCGGATCCCCGCGACATTGCGTGCATGAAGCTCAACGCGATTGCCAGCCGCGGCGGTCGCCGCGATTTCGTGGATCTGTACATTGCGGCCCGGACGTACGGCCTCCGCGAGATTCTGGCGTGGTTCGAGACGAAATACGCGGCCACGCCGTACAACCGGATCCATCTCTTCAAGGCCCTCACCTACTTCGCCGACGCCGAACATGAGCCGATGCCGGACCTGCTGACTAGCATCAACTGGGACACGGTCAAGCAGTTCTTTCTTGCCGAAGTCCCCTGCCTCTTCTGACGCGCCGCAGGGAGCCTCGGCTGCCGACGAGTTAGGCCGGACCGGCGCACCTGCAGCCGCGGGCGGCTAGACACACCCAGGATTTTGGCCTAGCCTAGAGGCGCTCAGCCATTTATGCAGTTCGAAGGCGACGCGTTCATCAGCTACGCCCATCTCGACAACGTGGAGCTGGTCGAGGGGCGGAAGGGATGGGTGGCGAATCTCCACCGCGCGCTCGAAGTGCGTGTCGGTCAGTTGCTGGGCAAGTCGCCCCACATCTGGCGCGACCCCAAGCTCTCGGGCAACGACCTGTTTGCCGACACGCTTCTCGAGAAGCTCAAACAGGTCGCCTTGCTGGTCACGGTCGTCTCGCCGCGGTATCTGAAATCGGAGTGGACCATCCGCGAGCTGAACGAGTTCTGGCATGCCGCCGAAGACCAGGGCGGCATTCAAGTCAACAACAAGGCGCGCGTGTTCAAGGTGCTGAAGACGCCGGTGCCGCTCGACCGCACGCCGCCCGAGCTGCGCGCGCTCATCGGCTATGAGTTCTTCAAAGTCGATCCCGAGACCGGCAAGGTCCGCGAGCTCGACGAAGTGTTCGGCCACGACGCACATCGCGATTTCTGGCTGAAGCTCGACGACCTTGCCCACGACATCGTCGAGCTTCTCGAGACCATCGAGAACCCGGAGCAAGCGGCCGCTGCGGCGCAGGCGGCGGCGGTGATGGCGGCCGACGCGGCGGCCAAGTCCCCGCTGCCGGCTGGAGCGCCTCCGGCAAGCGCAAGCCCGGCGCCGGCGGCCGCGCCTCAGCTGTCGCTCCAGCCACAGCCATCGATCGGTCTGGCCGGTTCGAAAAAAGAAGCCGTCTATCTCGCCGAGACCACGAGCGATCTACGCGACCAGCGCGAGGCCATCCGACGCGACCTCCAGCAGCAGGGATACACGGTGCTCCCGGACCGGACGATCCCGCATGTGTTCGAGGAGGCCGCGGCTGCCATCGTGGAGGACCTCGGGCGATCGCGCATGTCGATTCATCCAATCGGACGCAACTTCAGCATGGTGCCCGAGGGCGGCACGCAGTCGATGGTCGAGATGCAGCACGAGCTGGCGACGCTGCGGGCGTCGCAAGGCAGCTTCGCGCGTCTGCTCTGGCTGCCGAGCGGCATCAAGGTGGACGACGAGCGGCAACAGAAGGTCGTCGAGCGCCTGCGGATGGATCCGCGGATCCACGAGAACGCCGACCTGCTCGAAACCTTCTTCGAGGACCTGCGCACGACGATGCAGGACTGGTTGAAGAAGGATCGGACACCGGCTGCGGTGTCCACCGCTCCGGCGGAACTCGCCGGCGGTGCCGCGCCGCGGCTGTATCTGGTCGCCGAGCAGCGCGACGGCGCGCTCCTCGGTCCGTGGCTGGACGGCCTCTTCGCAGAGCATCTCGAGGTGATCCAGCCGATCTTCGAGGGCGACGAAGCGGAGATTCGCGAGTACCACGAGGAGAACCTGGCGCACTGCGACGGCGTGCTCATCCTCTACGGCGCCGGCAACGAGCTGTGGCTGCGCCGCAAGCTGCGCGAGATCCAGAAGGCGGCGGGCTACGGCCGAACGAAGCCGCAGCCGCCGATCGCGATTTGTCTCGTCGGACCTCGGACACCCGAGAAGGAGCGGTTTCGCACGCACGAGGCGAGTGTCGTGCCCGGGTGGGACGGCTTCGTGCTGGAACCGCTCGGGCTCTTCATCGCTCAACTGAAGGCAGGCGGATCTGTTTAACCCCTTTCCCGGTCTTCGGCCCTTCGAGCCCGACGAAGACCACCTGTTTTTCGGCCGCGAAACGGAGATCGACGACCTGCTCAGGCGCCTGCGCTCCACGCGCTTTGTCGCCGTGGTCGGGACGTCGGGCAGCGGCAAATCATCGCTCGTTCGCTCCGGTCTGATTCCCTCGCTTCAAAGCGGCTATATGGCCGGCGCCAGCTCGACGTGGCGGATGGCCGTGCTGCGCCCTGGAGAGGATCCGATCGGTCACCTCGCGGCCGCGTTGAGCCCGCGCCACATCCTCGGCTTCGATCCCGGCGAAGAGTCGGGGGACGACGCCACCGGTTTCGCCGATACCGGCCGGGTGCTCGTCGAGGCCACGCTTCGGCGGAGCGCGGCGGGACTCGTCAACGCCGCAAAGCAGGCACGGATTCCACGGGACGAAAACGTGCTCGTGCTCGTGGATCAGTTCGAAGAGCTGTTCCGGTTCCGGCGCAGCCACCACGCGCACTCCCGCGACGAAGCGATCGCGTTTGTCCGGCTTCTCCTCGAAGCCTCTCGGCAGCACGACATACCCATCTACATCGTGTTGACGATGCGATCCGATTTCATCGGGGACTGTATGGACTTTCCTGGGCTGGCGGAGGGCGTCAACTCGGGGTTGTATCTGGTGGGCCGGATGTCGCGCGACGCGCTGCGGTCGGCCATCACCGGGCCGGTGGCGGTCGGGGGCGGGACGATCGCGCCGCGGCTCGTGCATCGCGTGCTCAACGACCTTGGCGACGACCACGATCAGTTGCCGCTGGTGCAACACGCGCTGATGCGCACGTGGGACCACTGGGAGCGGAACCACTCGAGGCCCGGGGACAGTTCCCCGATCGACGTCGACGACTACGACGCGATCGGCACGTTCAGGAACGCGCTGTCCATGCACGCGGAAGAGGCGTATCAGGAGGCGGTCGAGAACGGCGGCGGGCGCATCGCCGAGCACATGTTCAAGGCGCTGACCGACACCTTTTCCGACCCGCGAGGCGTACGGCGGCCAACGAGCGTGCACGAGTTGGCGGCCATCCTGGAAGCTCACGAGACCGACATCGTGTCCGTCGTCGAGGTGTTCCGGCGCGCCGGCCGCAGCTTTCTGATGCCGCCCCCATCCGTGACGCTCCGTCCGGCGTCGATCGTCGATTTGTCCCACGAGAGCCTGATGCGCTGCTGGACGCGCCTCATCGCCTGGGCCGAGGAGGAACGCGCGTCGGCCGACTTCTACGTCCGCTTGTCGCGAGCGGCCTCGTGGTTCGACGAGGGATCGGCCGGGCTCTGGCGCAATCCCGAGCTCGAGCTGGCCCAGCAGTGGAAGAAAGACAACCAGCCGACCTCGGCGTGGGCCGCGCGCTATGACGAGACGTTCGAACGCGCGATGTCGTTTCTTGCCAAGAGCCTCTCCGAGCGCGACCGCGAAGACGCCGCGCGCGAGCGCGAGCGGCGGCTGAAGCTGCGCCGCGTGCAGGTCGCGGCCGGCGTGCTGGCCACCTTCCTGGTCGTGGCGGTCTCGCTCGCGTACGTGGCGATTCAAGAGAACCGCCGCGCCACGACCAACCTTGCGCTCGCGCGGGGCGCGGTCGACGAATCGCTCGCGTCGGCCGACCGAAATCCGGCGCTGGTGGCCCTCGACCCGCCGGAAGTGGAGGAATTCCGGCGCGAGCTGCTGAACAAGGCGCAGAGCTTCTACAGCGCGTTCATGAGTCAGGATCCCACGAGCGAGACGTCGCGCCGCGACATCGCGTTCGCACATTTCCGGATGGGTCACATCAACCGAGCGCTCGAGAAGCCGGACGAAGCGGTGCGCGAGTATCGGGATTCGTTGAACCGGTTCCAGGCGCTGCGGACCGATTACCCCATGAATCCGGACTATCGCGTGGCGCTCGCCAACGCCTACAACTACCTCGGCCTGACGCTGTCGCCGTTTCCCGCGCGTGCCGGCGAAGCCGAGCGCGCCTATGACAGCGCCCTCGAGCTTCAGCTGGCGCTTGTCGCCGAGGGCACGCCGAGCACGCCTAGCACCTCGAGCACCCCTAGCACCCCTGGAGTCGACCGCGAACAGGAACTGGCGCGGACCCACTACAACCGCGGCATCCTGCGTTCGAGGCGTGACGGCGGGGCGGCGCTCGCCGAGGCAGACTTTCTCGCAGCGATTCGACTGCTCGAGCCACTGGCTTCGGGCAGCGACCGCGCGTCGCAGGAGCTGGCTCGCGCCTACAACAACCTGGGGAGCCTGTTGTACGACGATGCGCAGCGCGTCGGCGAGACGCAGGCGCTGTGGGAGCGTGCCATCGCCATCGATGAGACGCTGGTCATCAAGGAGCCCCGGAACCGCGAATACAAGGCGGAGCTCGCCACCTTCTGCAACAATCTGGCGGCGCTGCTCCACGACCGCGGTCAGCTCGCCGAAGCCGATCGCCGGAGCCGGGAGGCGCTCGATCTCATCGAGGTCCTGGCGCGCGTCGCGCCGTCGCTGGCCATCGCGCGAGCCGACGCGCACAGCCTGCGCGGCATGATTCTCCAAGGCCAGGACGGGAACGGCGCGGAGGCCGAGTACGAGGCGGCGCTGACGCTCTTCGAGGAGATGCGTAACGACCAGAACCTGCGCCGGCTGCCCGAGTTCTACCTGCGGTTCGGCGATCTTTTGGTAAACTTGGCGGAGTTCCCTGGCAGCCGGGCGGAGGTCGCGCGCGCGCGAGCGCTGCTGGCTCGAGCCGCCAGCGCGTACGCCGACATGGCCACACGGGTCGCGGCGTCGGGATCGCGGGCGGACGCAGAGATCGCGCTCGACCATCTGGCACGCGTCCTACCCGAGCTGCCAGAGGCGGAGCGTTCGAGCTTGACCGCCGCCTCTCAGCTCTTGCAGCGGAAGCTCAACGAAGGCGCCGCGCGCCGGTAGCGCACGGCGGATCTGACGAAGGAGAAGGGGTCAATGATAAAGCGCGTGATGTTGCTCGTGATGCTGCTCGTGCCGGTGACCGCGGTTGCCCAGGAGACCACCACGGGCGCGATTCCCGAAGGGATTGTCGTCGCCGCTCCCACCCTCGGATCAGGTGTGCTGTTGCTGGCGGACTCGGCCGCTCAGGCGCAGACGCCCGCCGCGCGCGCCGACGCCGGCACCAGGCGCCGGCCGAGCATGGTGGGCTATGTGGAAGACAGCACAATCAGCACGCAGTTTCGCGTGCGCTTCGATTCGATGCGCCACATCCATGAACCGGATCGCGCCGAGTTCTTCTATGGGAAGTGCGGCTGCTATCGCGGGCTGCCGCCGTCGCTCAGCATCTACGATCCGGACGCGCCTGGCAATGACGGCGGCATCCTGATCGACGCCAATTCCCAGCAGCTCTTCATCCAGGGCGAAGTCGGCATGATGCAAAACCGGGGCTCGCTGTTTGTCGAGCTGCCCGTTCGCTGGCTGAAGCCTCAGGAGTTTGCCGTCGGGAGCTTTGAGGATCAAACCGGGATCTCGGACCTGCGGCTGGGCGCCAAGTTCGGCCTGATGGCGACGGACAGCGGACAGGCGACCGTGCTGCTTCGCGTCGGGGTGCCAACCGGAGACGCGGAAAAAGGTCTGGGCACCGATCACGCGAGCATCGAGCCGGCGCTCCTCGTCGCGCAGCGCGTCGGCGACAGGGTCGGCCTCGAACTGCAAGTTGGCGGCGTGTTTCCGGCGGGCGGTTCGGCCGGTCTTCCCACGGCGGGCTCGGACAAGTTTGCAGGCAGGGTGCTGTACTACGGCATCGGCCCGAGCTTCGACGTCTACAGCAGCGACACGGTCCGATTCTCGCCGGTCATCGAGCTCGTTGGCTGGCGACTGATGAGCGGGTTCCAGACGGGGAACCCGGCGGAGACCTCGGGCCCGGCGGCAGGATTTGCGGAAGCCAAGGACGTCAGTCCGAATATCGTCAACATCAAGATTGGCGCCCGCGTCGTGATCGGCGACATGGCCTCGATCTACGTCGGCTACGGACATCACCTCACGGACGCGACGTGGTACGATGACATCTTCCGGATCGAATATCGCGTGGGTGTTGGAAGGTAGGAAATGCGCGCCCGTAGCTCAGCTGGATAGAGCGACGGCCTCCGGAGCCGTAGGCCACAGGTTCGAATCCTGTCGGGCGCACTTTTCTAGTCGATAGTCGATAGTCGATAGTCGATAGTCGAAGTCCGCTGGTCGCTGGGTGCCATCTTCCTAGCCCCCAGTCCCGAGTCCCCAGCCCCGAGTCCCGAGTCCCGAGTCCCGAGCCCCGAGCCCCGAGTTCCGAGCCCCTAGCCCCTGTCCTTCGCATACCGAGCGACGCGTGAGAGATCCACGCCCTTCGCCTTCCGGAGCGCGGCCCAGAGATCGCCAGCCTGTTCGAGCCGCGCCGGGACCGACCGCATCGTGAAGTCCTCTCGGCGCACGCCCTCATCGACTTCCTTCCAGGTGAGGGGCGTCGACACGCCCGCGTAATCGCTGGCCCTCGCGCTGTAGGCCGTCGCCAGCGTCTTGCTCTGAATGTTCTGCAGGCAATCCACATAGACGCGCTGGCCACGCGCGCGCACGGCGCGCTCGACGGTCGCGTGCGCGGGGTGCTTGTTGGCCACGACGGTCGCGATGATCTGGCAGAAAATGAGACCGGCCTCGTACGGCGTGTCGGGACGCAGCGGAATGTAGATGTGCAGCCCGTCGGCGCCCGACGTTTTCGCGAAGCCGGACGCGCCGATCGTGCGCAGCTCGTCGCGAATCCAGCGGGCCACGTCGAGCACGCGCGCGAACGCGACGCCGGGCATCGGATCGAGATCGAGTGCCGCGTGGTCGGCCGCCTCAGGGCTCTGGACGCGCGAAAACCATGGGTCCTGCGAGATGGAGGCGAGCTGCGCCATGTAGAGGAGCGTCTTGAGATTGCCGCCGACGATCTGCGGCCGAGTCTGTTCACTCCGGGGGCCCTTACCCTCTGGTGTGGCCGCGCCGACCGTCTCGACACGCACGCCCGGCGGCACCTCCGGCGCGCGATGCTGGTAGAACGTCTGGCCCGTGATGCCGTCCGGCAGACGCTTCATCACCAGTGGTCGGTCGGCCACCGCGGGCAGAATGAACGGCGCCACCTGCGCGTAGTAGCGCAGGAGGTCGCCCTTGGTCAGCTTCTGGGTCGGCCAGAAGACTTTGTGAAGGTTGGTCACCGCCAGCGTGTCGCCGCCTGGCAGCTCGATCGTGCCGTTTCCGCGGCGGTCTTCGAGCGCGCGAAGCTCGGCGATGATGGCCGACGCGTCGTAGGTCCGGCTCAAGGAGGACACTACCGTTCGCGTCGTTGCCGCGTCCGACCTCAGCCGGACGGTACGCGTCTCGGTCGTGTCCGGCTTCAGCCGGACCTTCGTCGCCTCGTGAAATCGCGGGCCGGTTTCTCGCCGGATCTCGACGGCCTTCTTGTCGTCCCGCAATCCGAGATACACCGGGTGGCGCAGGATGCCGTCCGCGGTCCACTCGGTGAATTTCACCTGGACCACCAGCGTTGGCTTCACCCAGTGCGGCGTTTCGTTGCCGGAGGGCGGCTCGCGAAATGGCGACTCGGTTGTTTCGAGCGGATCGAGGAGCACGCCGAGGCGCCCGAGCTCGCGCTCGTCGAAGCCCGTGCCGACGTGCCCGACATAAACAAGGTCCGCTCCTCTTGCCCTCTGCCCTTTGCCCTGTGCCCTCTGCCCTTTGCCTTGTGCCTGTTCGTACACGCCCAGAATCAGCGAGCCGAAATGCGTGCGCGACTGCCGCGGCTCGGTCCACCCGCCGATCACGAATTCCTGTTCGCGGAGAATCTTCAGCTTGCGCCAGTCCGGCGTCCGTTTGCCGGACCGGTAGCGGGAGTCGGCCCGCTTCGCGATGAGACCTTCCCACCCGCTGGCGAGCGCGCGTTTGTACAGCGCGCGACCGTCGCCGCGCACCTGCTCGCTCGAGCGCAGGACCCGAGACCCGGTCGCTTTGAACAGGCGCTCGAGGGCCGCCCGGCGTTCGGTCAGCGGACGCCCGCGCAGGTCTTCTTCGCCCTCTTTGAGCACGTCGAACGCGATGAAGGCCGCCGAACCGGGAGATTGCCCTGCGCGATCATCCCGAGCCTGTCGAGGGATGCGGTTGAGAATGCCGCCGAGGTTGATACGCCCTTGGAGATGCTGAAAGCCCGTCGGCGCGCCCTTGTCGTCGAGTGCCACGATCTCGCCGTCGAGCACGACCGACGCGTGGCGCGCGCGGGCCCACGTTTCGAGCGCTTCGGCAATGTCGCGAAACTGGGACGTCTTTTCGTTCCCGAGGCGCGACCACAAACGGACGCGTCCGCCCGCCGGCACCTCGGCGATGGCGCGGATGCCGTCGTACTTCGGCTCGTAGACCAGCTCGGGATCGACCAGGGGCGCGTCCTGGAGAGACGCCAGCATGGGCTCCAGCATGAGCGAATCATGTCAGAGGCGGGAGACTGGAGGAAGCAGGACTAAAGTCCTGCACTACAGGCCACCAGGCAGGGCGGGCAGGCCGAGTCACGAGTCCGTGGCTACGAAATCGTCGAGCGAAGGAGAGGTGCCGGCGCGAATGGCGTCGCGGGACGATCGAAGACCGAGCCGGGCACGAAGTCGGAGCGCTCGGCGGGGCCGGCGACCTGCCGGCGGCCGCGGCGCGCGGCCTTGTCGCGGTACATCCGCTGATCGGCGTCGGCCATCAGCGTGTCGTACGTCGTCCCGTCGTGCGGGAACACCGCTGCGCCGGCGCTCGCCGCCAGCCGCAGCGTCTTGCCGGGCCGCACGTCGATTTCGATCTCGCTGACGCGCTGCTGCAGCTCGCGCCGCTTCGACTCCACGGTGTCGCGCCTGCAGTCGGAGAGCACGACGATGAATTCGTCGCCCGCGTAGCGCACGCACAGGTCGTAGGGGCGCAGGCCGTTCTGGAGCGCGGCGGCCACTTCGCGCAGCGCGTGGTCGCCCACGTGATGGCCGTACGTGTCGTTGATGGCTTTGAACTCGTCGATGTCCATCACGATCAACGCGACCTCGTGTTTCAGCCGTTCGGCGCGCGCGAGCTCGCGCGTCAGCTGCACGAACATCGAGCGTCGGTTCGGCAGCGACGTCAACGGATCGGTCAGCGAGTCTTCCTGTGTCTGCTCGAACACGATCGAGTTGTGAATCACCGCGCCCGCCTGCTCGGCCACGCGTTCGATCAGGCGGCGATGATCCTCTGTGAACCGGTCGGGCTCCGTGTGGTACAGCGCCAGGCAGCCGATGAGGGTGTCGCCCACCTGAAGAGGACAGACGATGGCCGATGTGAGCGGCGTGTCGCCGGAGAGTCCCGCGGCCTCGAACGCGATGCGCGGATTCGCGTTGACGAGCGTCCGCCGGTTGCGCGCGACCCAGCCGGTGAGCCCGTGCCCGACCGCCACGGTCGCGTTCAGCAGCCGAGGCGCGTCGACGCCCGCCGCGTATCGGCATTTGAGCGTTTCGCCGTCGGGCTGCAGCAGGAACAGCGAGCAGCCGGACCACGGGATGATCTTCGTCAGCTTCGACGAGATGAGCGCCATGGTGTCCGAGACGCCGAGGCTCGTGCCCATCGACTGGGCGATCTCGTACAGCGCGTAGATTTCGCGGTGAGCCAGGGCGATGTTCTCGAAGGCGTTGGCGCCGGTCGGCACGAGCCCGACCGCGGTTGTTCCGGTGCCGGACGGCTCCGGCTCGGCCAGCTTGACCAGCGGCTCCGCGGCCTCGGCCTCGGCGATGAGCGCCGGCAGAATCTGGATGAACGTCTGCACCAGCCCCGGATCGAGCGCGCGCCCCGATTCGTGCCTGAGCAGACCCACCGCGCTGTCGTGGCTGAGCGCCTTGTGATACGGCCGCTCGGTCGTCACGGCGTCGAAGTAGTCGACGATCGTCAGAATGCGCGCGCCAATCGGAATGTCCGCGCCGGTCAGGCCCTGGGGGTAGCCCTTGCCGTCCCAGCGCTCGTGATGGCTCATGATGATCGGCGCCACGGGATACGGGAAGGGGACCGCGGCGATGATCTCGGCGCCGACCTGTGGATGAATGCGGATCTTCTGGAACTCTTCCTGCGTGAGCGGTCCGGGCTTCGACAAGATGTGCTCGGGCACGGCCAGCTTGCCGATGTCGTGCAGCAGCGCGGCGGTCTTGACCCCCTGGATTTCCGCCGACGAGAGGTCGACCGCCTTGGCCAGCCCGGCGGCATAGGTCTGCACGCGCCGGATGTGCGACTGCGTCATCTGGTCCTTCGCATCGATGGCGCGCGCCAGCGCCTCAATCGTCGCCAGGTGCAGATCCGAGGTCTGTTGCACGTGCCGCTGCTCGTCCTCGATGCGGCCCATGTACACCTTGTAGGTGCGATACGTCAGGTACAGCGGCGCCAGGGTGAGCACCGCCAGCCACCAATACGCCGCGTGATCCACGAATGCGGCCGCCGCCCGCGCCGTGAGCGCGCCCACGAAGTAGCTCGGGGCGCTCCACAGGAAGTTGGTCTGCCAGACGTGGAAGATCGACTCGCGCTCCGAGAACGCGATGGCCGAAGCAATCAGCCCGGTGTTCAGCAGGAAATAGGCCGTGGCCGCGCCGACGAGCGGCCGCGCCATCGCGGTCCACGGGTCGCCCGATTCGGGAACGCTGAGCAGGCGGTACGCCAGCCCCGCGCCCTGGACCGTGATGATGAGCGACGCCATCGAGAAGAGCGTCCGATGGATCGGATTGCGGTCCTTGCGATTCAGATGGCACTGCGCACACGCGCTCCCCGCCGCGACCAGCATCGTTTCGTGCGGGCCGAGCAGCAGCAGCGAGGCGAAATCCACCGCATAGGACACCGACATCGTCGATCCGCTCGTCGTGAGCGGCAGCGTGACCTTGAGCGCGGCGCTGGCCGCCGCGAGCACCAGCAACCCGATGAAGAGCGCTGGCCGATCGAAGGCGATATGAGGGGCGCCGGCGGCAAGCAACAGGCCACCCGCGGCGACGACCGCCGCGACGTACACCCGCGCCGCAAGAGGCAGCGTGTTCATGAGAGTAGCGAAGCTTCGCCTCCAACCGCCGATGCACGGGCCCGTGGGTACACCGGCGAATCTTCGCTACTAGGCGGCCGCTTCGCGGTCGCACTATGACAGCTTCTAAAACCGAACACTTGCCTCATTCGTATGAACATAGGTTTTAGAAGATGTCTAGTGCACTCGAGACGCGGTCGACACCCAATGGTCGCCCCAATCGTCCTTCAACACCGACCACAACACCTGATCGCGATATTCGCCGCCGCGCCGTACCGAACGGCGCAGCACGCCTTCCTGGACCGCGCCGAGCTTCCGCAGCGCGCCGTTGGCGCGACCGTTCTCTCGCAGGACGCGCGACTCCAGCCGGTAGGTCGCGAGCGAGCCGAAGACGAACGACCCGACGAGGCGAGCCGCCTCGAGGAACACGCCCGTTCCCCGCGCCGCCGGCAGGAGGGTCATCTCCCATTCCGCGGCTTCGAACGAGGGATCGAGTTGACGCACCTGGACGAGCCCCACGACCGCGCGCGTCGCAGCGAGCTCGATCGCATACGTCAGCGCGATGCCAATCGTGCGGTCGTGCCGCGCATGCTCGACGAAGGCCTGGACGCCGTCCTCCGTCACCGGCTCGTCGATGCCACAGCGGCTGGCGTCAGAGGTCGAGAGCACATCCACAAGGGCTCCAATATCCGCCGGTCCTGGTTCACGTAACGCGACGAGACGGCCTGCAAGGGTCGGCAACTCCTGCCGCCAGCTGTTCACCATGATTCCGCCCGATCCTCGCCCCGATCGAGTTTCCATGAACGGCACACCTTGGGCTTTCGAACGGAAACAATTGAGCAAGGTTGAAGCCAAACAAAGCAATCAGGCAACGAGGCTGGAAATGTAGGTGTCAACAAGACTTATCAATATTGAAGCGCGGACGGCACACCTGCGTCTATGTTCGTTTATATGACAATAATGACAATAAGGTTGCCATTATGTCGCAGAATCTTAACTCAGCCATTAGCCGTCAATGACTTAGAGGGATTGTGTTCCTTCTTTGACCACCCGTGTCTCGTTTCCGGTCAATCCCCTCGCGATGCAACGTTGCGCATGTGCGAGAATGGGTTAAGCCTTGGCTTCGGACGATCGGTCCAGACGCTCGCTGGCGGACGACCCCAGTTTCATCGCGAGTCTTTCGGAGCTCGATCGCGGAATCACCGACAACCGGTCGTCCAAACGTCCTGTCTCGCCGGCCTCCCCTTCCTCTGGAGCACCGCGACGGCTCATCGAATTGTTTCCTCCGTCGGCGACCGCGGATGCCTTGCCGAGTTCGGAGCCGCCGGCCCGCGTGCCACCCGACGCCGCGGCCGCTCCACGAGCGATCCCGCCCGCCACGCAGCCGCGTGACGAGTCGTCGTCGCCACGACCGGCCGCGCCCGGTCCGGATCGAACGCTCATGTACGACACGTTCTACGGCCTGCACGAGCCACCGTTCAGCCTTACGGCGGATCCTCGGTTCCTCTATCACAGCGCCGCGCACGACCGCGCCGCGCAGGCCATGCTTGGCGCGATCCGCCGCCGCGACGGCGTCGCCGTGCTCACCGGCGACCACGGCGTGGGCAAGACGATGTTGTGCCGCGCGATCATGGAGCAGCTCGATCGCCGCACGTTGATCTCGCTTGTGGCCGATCCGTTCGTGACTCCGGAGGATTTACTGAAGAGGGTGCTCGTGGACTTCGGCGTCACCTCCGGGTCGGACGTCGCGGCGGGGCGGCTCGCGAAGGCGTCGCGCGCGGATCTGCAGACCGCGCTCCGCGACTTCCTCTATTCGCTCGCCCCCCTTCAGGCGTTCGCGGTCGTCATCATCGACGAGGCGCAGAACCTGTCGGTCGACCTCCTGAAGGAGGTGCGCGTGCTCGCCGACACGGGGGGCGACGAGCGATTGCTGCAGCTGATGCTCGTCGGGAAGCCGTCGCTGTTGGCGACGCTGTCGAAGCCGGAATTGCGGCCGCTGCTCCAGCGCGTGTCGGTGCGCGCCGTGCTCGGACCGCTGGCGGGGGACGAGATGACGGGGTACGTGGCGCATCGGCTGCAGGTTGCCGGCGCCAGCCCGCGCATCGAGTTCGATGACCTCGCGACCCAACGCCTGTACGCCATCTCGCGTGGCGCGCCGCGCGTGATCAATCTCGTCTGCGATCACGCGCTGGCCGAGGGCTCCGCGGCATCGGCGAGCCGGATCGATGAGGGGTTCATCGGAAGAGCGGCGGAGGCACTCGACCTGGCCCCGCGCGCGCCGGCCACCTCGAGCCTCCGGATGGTCGTCACAGCGCTCGTCTTTGCCCTGCTCGTGCTCGTCGGCGCGGCGGCGGGCGCCTTCGTTTTCCGCGCGAACGTCGCCGCGTGGCTCGAGCGCGGGCAAGCCAGGCCAACCGCGCCGGTCCAGCCGCAGCCAGCCGTGCCACCCGTCGTCGCACCCGGCCCGAGGAGCAATCCTTGAAATGTCAGAGTTCAGAGTTCAGAGTTCAGGACCTCCAAATCCTCAAATCCTCAAATCCTCAAATCCTCAAATCCTCAAATCCTCAAATCCTCAAATCCTCAAATCCTCAAATTCCAGAATCAACCAGGGATTTCTACCCTCGCAGGACTGAATCCGGTGTATATCTTCGTCTGCCAACATCGATCGAGCAGAGAGAGAGAGCAGCTCATGAAGTTTCGACGAACCTCCGGCGGCGCCATCCTGGCGGGTGTCAGCGCCCTTTTGATCGCGAGCGTTTTCGAGGCCCAACCCGTGCTGACGGCGGGCGCGGCGGCCGCATCATGCGAGAGCCTGGCGAGCCTCGCGCTTCCCAACGCGACGATCACGAAAGCCGAGACCGTGGCGCCCGGAGCGTTTACGCCACCGGCGGCGGCGCCCGGCGCTGGGCGCGGCGGCGCGCAAGGACGCGGCGCGGCGGGCGGCCGGGGCGGCGCGACGCCCGTGTATGCGACGCTGCCGTCGTTCTGCCGGATCGCGGCGACGCTCAAACCGTCGAGCGATTCCGAGATCAAGGTCGAAGTCTGGCTGCCCTCGTCTGGATGGAACGGAAAGTTCCAGGCGGTCGGCAACGGCGGATGGGCCGGCAGCATTTCGTACCCGGCGATGGCCGCGGCGGTCGCGGCCGGCTACGCGACGGCCAGTACCGACACCGGCCACGCGGGCAACAGCGCCGCGTTCGCGCTCGGCCATCCCGAGAAGCTCGTGGACATGGGATACCGCGCGATTCATGAGACGGCGGTGCACGGCAAGGCCGTGGTCGGCGCGTTCTACGGCAGCCCCGCCGCTGTGTCGATGTTCAACGGCTGCTCGACCGGCGGCCGCCAGGGGGTGACGGAAGCCGCGCGGTATCCGGCGGATTTCGACGGCATCATCGCCGGCGCGTCCGCGATCTACAACGCGCGTCTGTCGGGCTCGCGCATCGCCATCAATCAGTTCGTGAACCGGACCGGCGGCAGCGCCATCGCGCCGGAGAAGCTTCCCGCCGTTCACGCGGCCGTGCTGAACGCGTGCGACGCGACCGACGGCGTGAAGGACGGCGTGATCGAGAATCCCGAAGCGTGCCGCTTCGATCCAAAAGTGCTCGAGTGCAAGGGCGTGGACGCCCCCTCGTGTCTAACGAGTGAACAGGTCGAAACGGCCCGCGCGCTATACGCGCCGGTCAAGCATCCGACGACCGGTGCGCACGTGCTTCACTCGCTGCTGCAACCGGGTTCCGAGCTCGGATGGGCCACGCTCGCGGGCTCCGAGCCGCTCGGCAACGCGCAGGAGCCCTTCAAGTACATCGTGTTCAAGGACCCGGGCTGGGACTGGCGGAGGTTCAACGCCGCGACCGACATCGATCTCGCCGTGAAGGCCGACAACAACGTCATGAGCCTGACCGACCCCAACTTGAAGCCGTATTTCGATCGGGGCGGGAAACTGCTGATGTACCACGGGTGGAGCGACCCGCAGGTGACGGCCATGAACAGCGTCACCTACTTCACCGACGTGCTGAAGACCACGGGGAAGGCGGCGCAAGGCAAGTCGATCCAGTTGTACATGGTGCCGGGCATGCTGCACTGCCAGGGCGGGCCCGGGACCGACGTGTTCGACAAAGTGGCGGCCATGGAGCGCTGGATCTCGACGGGCCGCGCGCCCGATCACATCATCGCGTCGCACGTGACAAGCGGCGTCGTCGATCGCACGCGGCCGCTGTGCCCCTACGGCCAGGTGGCGAAGTGGAAGGGTACGGGCAGCACGGAAGAGGCCGCCAACTTCAGCTGCGTCGCACGCTGACTAGCTCGGCAGAGGGCAGAGGGCAGAGGGCAGAGGGCAAGAGGGCACAATGCCGAAGTGGTTCGTTGTCGCAGCCAGCGTGATGCTGGCGCACGCGCCGGTGTACGGACACCACTCCTTCGCCGCGTTTTACGCCGAGGGCGAAACGGTCTCGGTGGAAGGACAGGTCGTTGAATTCGAGTATCGCAATCCGCACGCCTGGGTGCATTTCGAGGCGCGCGACAAGGACGGCCGCGTGCAGCGGATCGCCGCCGAGTGGGCGAACCCCGGTCGCCTGAGCCAGCAGGGGATTGGCAAAGATATGATCAAGCCGGGCGATCGTGTGATCGTCACCGGCAGTCCGTCGCACAACCCGACCGAGCTGAAAATGCACTTGAAGGGCATCACGAGGCTCTCCGACGGCTGGAAGTGGGCCGGCCGAGGGGGACGCCGCTGAGAAGGGCAAAGGGCGAAGGGCGAAGGGCAAGGGCGAAGGGCAAAGGGCAGAGGGCAGAGGGCAAAAGGGGCAAAAGCACGAGCCGAGACGAGGGGATTGGGATTATGCGTGTCTTCATGGCGGGTCTGGCGTCGGTCGTCGTCGCCTGCGTGGCGATCGCCGCGGACATTGTTCAAGGGGCTCAAGGCGTGCCGCCGCTCCCCGTTCCGCCCCCGAGCTCGTCCGCAGGCGCGGTGGCGTACTCGTGCGGCGTGCCTGCTGTACCGCCGACGCCGCCGGCCGGCCGCGGATTGCAGCCCGTGTTTCCCGCCGGCCAGTATCCCGTCGGCCTGCCCGCGGTGTCACACCTTGGGGCGCGCAACGATCTGCCGAATCCGTATCAGCCCGGGGTGGACTGGGGCCAGCTGCCCGCGGGAAGAAAATGGGGATCGACGGCGAGCGTGACGACGGCGCCGGACGGGACCATCTGGGTCGTTGACCGCTGCGGCAATTCGGGAGCGGGCGGCACGACGTGCGGCGGCGCCAGCGCGAGCGTCAACCCGATCTTCCAGTTCGAGACGTCCGGCAAGCTCCTCAAGAACTTCGGTGCCGGGATGTTCGTGAGCCCGCACAAACTGACGTTGGATGCCGCCGGCAACCTCTGGGTGGCCGACAACGGCAGCCACCAGGTCTTCAAGCTCGATCAGAACGGCACCGTGTTGATGACGATCGGCAAGAAAGGCGTCGCCGGGCCGGGTCTCGACGAGCTCGACGCGCCCACCGAGGTGGCGGTCGCGCCAAACGGCGACATCTTCGTCGGCGACGGCCACACCGGCGGCGGCACTGGCGTCGGCAACGCGCGCATCATGAAGTTCGACCGGACGGGCAAGTTCCTCAAGACGTGGGGGAAGAAGGGCATGGGCCCCGGCGAATTCGACGTCATCCACACGCTGGCGTTCGACTCGCGCGGGCGGTTGTTTGTAGGCGATCGCCAGAACAACCGCATTCAGATCTTCGACCAGAACGGCACGTTCAGCGCGCAGTGGTTCCAGTTCGGACGGCCGAGCGGGATGTACATCGACAAACGGACCGACACGCTGTACGTCGCGGACTCGGAATCGCGCGACGGCCGCACGAACACGGGGGTGTTCGCGCTGCCGCAGACCGGCTATGGCTACAACCCGGGCATTCGCCGCGGGATCCGGATCGGGAGCACGCGCGACGGCCTGGTGAAATCCTTCATTCCCGATCCGTGTCCCTATCCGTATGCCGGCGTGTCGACCCTCGCCGAAGGCGTCACGGTGGATGCCGAGGGCAACGTGTACGGCGCGGATTTCCTGACCAACGTGAGGAAGTTCGTCAAGAAATAGATCTCGACGACTCGTTTCCGCATGACGGGCGAGGCGCGCACGGCGCGCCTGCGAGGGAGCGGCGCGGGGCGTAGGGGTCCCCGCAAGCGACCGAGCCGGGGTGTGGGGCGGAGCCCCACGTTAGTCGTGTCGCAGCGCCACGATCGGATCGACGCCGCTCGCCCGCCGTGCCGGGATCCACGCGGCGACGAGCGCGATGAGGAGTAGCGCCACAGGGACGAGCGCGAACGTGATCGGATCGGTCGGCGTGATGCCAGGCAGAAGCGATCGGACGAGGGGCGTCGCGCCAAGCGCCGCGGCCAGGCCGATTGCGAGTCCCGCCCCCGTGAGCCGCGCGCCCTGCACGATGACCATCCGCCGCAGGTCGCCGGGCGCCGCGCCGAGCGCGAGCCGAATGCCCATCTCGTGTGTGCGCTGGCTTGTCGCATACGCGACGACCCCGTACAGGCCGACGGCTGCGAGCAGCAGCGCCAGCGTGCCCATGACGCCCAGCAGGTTCGCGCCGATGCGCTGAGCGAAGAACGCCTGTTCCATGTGATCGGACAGAGGGCGCACGTCCCACAGCGGCAGGCTGGCGTCGAGCCCGTGAAGCGCTCCGCGCAACGAAGCTGCGAACGCCGCCGGATCGCCCGATACGCGCGCCTGCAGCACGACGCCGCTGACGTAGTCGGTGGCCAGATTGAGATACATGTGCGGCTGCGGCGTTTCGTTGAGCGCGTAGTATTTGATATCGCGCGCCACGCCGACCACGATCGCCGGTCCGCCGCCGTTTCGAATCCGCAATCCCACCGGATCGCGTTCGCCCCAATAGCGCTTCGCCATCGTCTCGTTGACGACAACCGCACGGCGCCCTTCGGCGGCATCGGCTCCGGTGAATTCGCGCCCGGCGATGATTGGAATGCCCATGGTCTCGAAGTACCGCGTCGAGACCTGGTTGTAACCGATCGTCACTTCCTCGTCCGGGCGCGGCGTGTAGCCGTCGATGTCGACGCGGCCGGAACTGCGGCCGCTGAAGCCGAGCGGCAGCTGCCGCGCGAACGCCACCGATTGGACGCCCGGCAGCGCTGCCACGCGCTCCAGGCCCCGGCGGTGAAATTGGCGGCCCGTCTCCGGCGTGTACCCGCTCGAAAAGAGATCCATCGATGCCGTCGCCTGGCGCTCGTGATCGAAACCTGGATCGAGCCGTTGTGCGGCGGCGAGCGATCGGGTGAAGAGTCCCGCCCCGACGAGCAAGACGAAGCACACGGCCACTTGTGCGACGACGAGCGCGCTGCGGAGCCGATGACCCCTTCGCCCGCCGCTGCCGCGCCCGGCCTCTTCCTTGAGCGCCTCGACCGTGTCGGGCGTGGACGCCTGCCAGGCCGGCGCGAGTCCAAAGAGCATTCCGGTGACCGCCGACGCGGCCAGCGCGAAGGCGAATGCCGACGGGTCCACTCTCAATCCGAGATCGATTGGAATGTCCACAGGCGGGATGAAGGCCATGAGCAGCCCGGAGGTCCAGTACACGAGGACCATGCCGGCGGCGCCCGCGACGAGCGCGAGGACAAGCGACTCGGTCAACAACTGCCGCAGGAGGTGGGCCCGGCTCGCGCCAAGCGACAAACGGATCGCGATTTCGCGCCGCCGGCCGACAGCGCGCGCAAGGAGAAGATTGGCGACGTTCGCGCACGCAATGACCAGGACGAGCACGACGACGACCGAAAGAACCCCGAGGACCGGCGCCAGCACCGACGGCGCGCCGAAGCTTGCGGCCCACGTGTGTACAAGCCGGACGCGGCGTCCACTATTCGGATCCGGGTACTCCTGCTCGAGCTGTCGCATGATTGCGTCGAGCTCGGCGCCTGCCGATTCGCGTGACGCGCCGGGCCGGAGCCGCGCGAAGGTCTCGAACCAGCCGTTGCCGCGCGCCTCGAGGCGGCTCGCGCCGGTCATCTGCGCCTGCATCGCCATCGAGACCCACGCAGCGGTCGACAGTCCAAGCGATCCGCCAATGAAGCCCTGCTGGGCGACGCCAATCACCGTGAACGGTTGATTGTTGAGCGTCACCTGGCGGCCGACGATGGCCGGGTCCCCGGCGAAGCGACGCTGCCAGTACGCGTGGCTCAGCACGACCACCGGGTGACCGCCCGGCGTTCGATCGTCGTCCGGCGTCAGGAGACGGCCGGCGGCGGCGCCAACCCCCATCACCTGAAAGAAATTGCCCGACACCAGGCCGCCGAGCGCACGGTCGGCGCTGCCGTCCAGGGCGAAGCTCATCACGATGTCGTCCAGGGCGACGAAATCGACGAGCGTCGCGCGGCCGCGGACATCGCGGTAATTCGGGTACGACCACGAGCGCGGCTGACCGTCGCGGTTGCTCATCGCGGCCACGTAGAGATCGCCCGGACTTGCGGCACCGGGGATCGGCCGAAGCAGGACCGCCTGCACCCACGTGAAGATCACGGTGTTGGCGCCGATGCCGAGTGCGAGCGACAGCACCGCGGCCGCGGTGAGCGCGGGGCTCTTGAGCATCGAGCGCGCGGCCTGGCGAAGATCCTGAATCAGCGTACTCATGGCGGCCTCCGGTCGGAGGCTTAGACGGCGCTGATGCAGCAGGAGTTCTGGAAGTTTCGTGTCTGTTAGGGTCTTGGCGGCGTCACAAAGGGCCCGACCTCAACCTTGCCCTGCGTGTTGGCCAGCGGACCGAGCTCGGCGGCCACGCCGCGATTGATGGCGGCCGTCTCGCTACCCGCCTGGAAGCACGTGAAGTCCGGACGATCGCGCCAGGCGAGGGGACCGCACAGCCGGGTGCCGGCCTTGATCGCCGCATCGTGGACGATGTTGATCGCGCGCTCGTAGTCGGGCGTGCCCTGGCGGTAACCCGTGAAGTTGCCCAGATCGCCGCTGGCCGCGAAGATCCCCGTCACGCCAGGCACTTTCGCAATGGCGTCCGCGTTCTTCACGCCCTCGAGCGTCTCGATCATCAGGATCAGCACCACGTTGTCGTTGATGGTTTGCCGATACCCGCCGGGCACGCCGCCGAACATCGCGGCATCGAACGCCTGGCCGCCGCCGTTGCTGCGCCGGCCCAGCGGCGGGAAATACGTCCAGTTACGCGCTTCGATCGCTTCCTCGACCGTGTCCACGGTCGGCACGACGATGACGAGGGCGCCGGCGTCGAGCGCGTGCTGGATTTCTCGCTCGTCGGTATACGCGACGCGCGTGCCCGGTACGGCTTTCGCGTTCGGGCATGTCCGCCACATGCGCGCGACCGCCTGCCAGTCGTGCTGGTCGTGTTGCATCTCGGTCCAGATGAAGTCGTAGCCGGCGTTGGCCATCGCGCAATACGTGGCCGGATCGGTTGCGCTGAAGACCGTGCCGCCGGTGACCTTGCCGCCTTGCATCATCTTGAGCTTCACCGGGTTCCAGATCTTGGCGCCCGCCGGCGGATTGAAGGCCGGGCCGTATTTCCACGTGGCGGGATCGAATGGCCCCTGGTTGACCGATCCCGGCGGTGGGACGGCCTTCGCGTTGCTGTCCTTGCCGGCTGGCGCCGCGAGCGGGAACTGCGTGGCGCCAGGCGCCGCGCTGTTGGCGTACGGATCGGCGGTCGGCTTGGGCTGTTGTGCCGGCGGGTTTTGCGCCTGCGCCTGCAGAATGACGGCGCACAGAGCGGCGCCCGCAAGTGCCGCGAACAATCGTCGTTTCATGGTCGGCCTCCCTCGTGGCGCGTATTCTGTCGCACACGACGCTCGCGAGCAACTGCTGCTAAGATTCCCTCTCAACGACGTGGCCCTGACCCCCGGCACCCGCCTCGGCGTCTACGAAGTCACCGCGCCCATTGGCGAAGGCGGGATGGGGCAAGTGTATCGCGCGACGGACTCGACACTGGGTCGCCAGGTCGCGATCAAGATCCTGCCGGACGCGTTCGCCGCGGACCCCGACCGCCTGGCGCGGTTCGAGCGCGAGGCGAAGACGCTTGCGTCCCTGAATCATCCGCACATCGCCGCGATCTATGCGGTCGAGAAATCGGCCGGCCTGCACGCGCTGGTGATGGAGCTCGTCGAGGGCGACGATCTGTCGCAGCGGATTGCGCGCGGCGCGATTCCGATCGACGAGACGTTGCCGATCGCGAAGCAGATCGCTGAAGCCCTCGAAGCGGCGCACGAGCAAGGCATCATTCATCGCGATCTCAAGCCCGCGAACATCAAGGTCCGCGCCGACGGCGTGGTGAAGGTACTCGACTTCGGGCTGGCAAAGGCGATCGGATCGGACGGCGGAAGTTCGCCCACCGGGATGACAAACTCGCCGACGATCACGAGCCCGGTTGGAATCACGGGCATCGGTGTCCTGCTCGGCACGGCGGCGTACATGGCGCCCGAGCAGGCAAAGGGTCGGGCGGCCGACAAGCGGAGCGACGTGTGGGCGTTCGGCTGCGTGCTCTACGAGATGCTGACAGGCGCGCGCGCTTTCGCAGGCGACGACGTCAGCGACACTCTCGCCGCCGTGCTGCGCGGTGAACCGGATTGGCGCTCGTTGCCGACCGAGACGCCCGCGTCGATTCGGCGATTGCTGCGCCGCTGTCTCGAGAAGGATCGCAAGCGCCGGCTCTCGGACGTCGCCGATGCGCGGCTGGAGATCGAGGATGCCTTGACGACACCGGCGTCCGACGCCCCGGCACTGCCGGCGACTGGTTCGCGGGAGGGATGGCGGCGCGGGGCACTGGCTGCTGCGGCCGCTCTTGTCGTTGGTGGGGCCGCGGCGGGCGGCGCCGTCTGGATCGCTACCAGTCCTGGTCCGGGCCGCGTCGTGCGAACGGCGATCCAGACCTCTGGCGCCACGGCACTCGTGAACGCCCAGAGAGCTGCGGGCAGTCTCGCCATCACCCCGGACGGCTCACGCGTCGTGTACACGGCGGCCGGACAGCTCGTGGTGCGCCGCCTGGATCAATTCGAGCCTGACGCGCTCACCGGTCTGGGCTCTCCCACGCAACCGTTCATATCCCCCAACGGTCAGTGGGTGGGATTCTTCGACGGGATGGTCCTCAAGAAAGTGGCGATGACCGGCGGGCCGCCCGTGACAGTGTTCCCGGACAATAGCCCCAGCGGCGGGCCCTTGGGCGCTGCGTGGGGTCCAGACGGCACGATCGTGTACGCAGGAGCCTTTGGTGCGGGATTGAGGCGGGTCGCGGACGCGGGCGGCGAAGCAGAGACGCTGACGACGCCCGACCGGGCGCAAGGAGAAGTTAGACACCTCAGACCCGAGTTCCTGCCGGGTGGCCGGGCTTTACTCTTCACGATCCGCTATGCGGCTCCGCGCGATGCGGACAGGATCGCCGTGCTGAACCTGGAGACCGGCGTACGGACGGTGCTGCTCACCGGGACTCACGCTCGGTATCTGCCATCCGGCCACCTCGTGTATGGAACGGAGGGCACACTCCGCGCGGTCGCGTTTGACCTCGAGCGGCGGGCGGTCGTCGGGGCCCCTGTGCCGGTTCTCGCCCCGGTGGCCGCGAACCAGGGCCAGGGCGCGTATGAGTACGACGTGGCCGACGATGGGACGCTCGTGTATTTGACGACGAGAAGCGCGTCGGCGCCAACGCGCACGCCGGTATGGGTCGATCGGAAAGGCCGCGAATCGCCGCTCGGCGCTGAGGCCCGGCCGTATGTCCACCCCCGGCTGGCGCCAGACGGCACGCGCGTGGCCGTCCTCAATGCCGGGAATATCTGGATCTGGGATCTCGCGCGCGCGAGGCTGACCGCTGGGACGCTCGACGGTGGCACCATTTCGATCTGGACGCCCGACAGTCGGCGCCTCCTCTTCAGCTCGGTCCGCGGCGGCGGCGTCGCGAATCTCTACGTCCAGGCGGCCGACGGCACCGGGACGGCCACGCGGCTGACCGATAGCCCGAACGTACAGCACCCGACCGGCATCACACCTGATGGCGCGCAGGTCGTCTTCAACGAAGCGACGCCCACCCAGCAGGGAGACATCCGTCTGCTGACGCTGACCTCGGCGCCGCAGGCGACGCCGCTCGTCGAGACGCGCTTCGACGAGCGTGGCGGCGTCGTGTCCCCTGACGGCCGCTGGCTGGCGTACGAGTCCAACAGGTCGGGTGCATACGAGATCTATGTCCAGCCGTTTTCGGCAGTCGACCGCGGTCTGTGGCCGGTATCGACCGGTGGCGGAGCGCAGCCGCTCTGGGCGCGGAGCGGACGGGAACTGTTCTATGTGGCGCCTGACGGTGCGTTGATGGCTGTGCCGTGGGAGGTTCGAGGGTCGGCGTGGTCGAGCGGCACGCCGGCCCGGCTGCTCGAGGGACAGTACTTCAGCGGCGGGGAGGGGACAACCGTGCGCCAGTATGATGTCACGGCGGACGGCCAGCGGTTCCTGATGATGAAGGAAGAAGCGAGAGACACCGACGCTGCGCCGTCGATCGATGTCGTGCAGAACTGGCATGAAGAGCTGAAACGCCTCGTGCCGAGAAACTGAGAACTGTACGAACCGAGGA
>MEKT01000207.1:39801-39961 GCA_001767435.1 Acidobacteria bacterium RIFCSPLOWO2_02_FULL_65_29
GCATGGGCGAAGTGTATCGCGCGCGCGACACGAGGCTCGATCGCCACGTGGCCATCAAGGTCCTGCCGTCGGCACTGGCCGCCGACCCGCAGCTGCGCGACCGCTTCGAACGCGAGGCGCGCGCGATCTCGTCGCTCAATCATCCGCACATCTGCACGCT
>MEKT01000208.1 GCA_001767435.1 Acidobacteria bacterium RIFCSPLOWO2_02_FULL_65_29
CTACATCCACGAGCCAAGTTGCCGGTGGCCAAACGTCGGCTTTTCGAATCAGGCCGCGATGCGGCAGGTAGCCGAACACCTGGTTAAGCTCGGACACCGCGATATCGGCATGTTCGCCGGAATCACGCAGGGTAACGACAGAGCCGCCAAGCGCCTCGCTGGAATGCGAGAGGGGCTCAGTCGCCATGGCCTCGAACTCAACCCGCACGCCACCGCAGAGCTGCCCTATACCCTGGAGGCCGCGCGATCGGCCTTCGCGCGGCTGGCCAAGGCAGGTCCGATGCCGTCGGCGATAGCCTGTGGCAACGACATCCTTGCGCTCGGGGTTCTGTTCGAGGCTTCGGCGCGCGGTATCCGGGTGCCGGAGGACTTGTCGATCGCGGGGTTCGACAACGCACCGATCACCGCGCACATTCGCCCGGCGCTCACGACGGTCGACATCCCGGTCGACAAGATGGGCGAATCCGCCGCCGAGGCGTTACTGTACATGATTGATACCGGGCGCCGGGCGCGGAGCGTCAAGCTCGAAGCACCGCTGCTCGTGCGCGAGTCCACAGCGCCTCCCCGACGGCGGGATCGGGCGCGTAGGCCTTCCAGATGAAACGATTACCCCAGTTACAGACTATGTCGAAGCTTATCGCGCTCAAATCCGATACTCCCTGGCTGCGCCTAGATGTCGAGGAAAACGACTGGAAGCAGGAAGAACCTGCGCGGCTCGCGCGCATGCTCGAGCAACTGCTGCTGATACGCCGCTTCGAGGAGAAGCTTCTCGAGCTCGCGAAGGAGGGACTGGTTCACGGCCCGGTGCACTCGAGCATGGGACAAGAGGGCGGCGCGGTCGGCTGCATGTCGGTGCTCGGCTCCGGCGACAAGATCAACGGCACCCACCGCATGCATCACCAGTTCCTCGCCAAGGCGCTGAACCACCGGACGGCGCCCGGCTACGACCCCAGAAAAGATCCGTTTCCCGACGACATGCAGGAAGTGTTGCGCCGCACGATGGCGGAGATCATGGGTCTTTCTCCCGGCTACACCGGCGGGCGCGGCGGTTCAATGCATCTGAAGTGGGACGAGTGCGGCGTCCTCGGCTCCAACGCCATCGTTGGGGGCAACCCGCCGCACGCGGTCGGTTACGCATTTGCCGACAAGAAGCTCGGACGCGGCCACGTGTCGGTCTGCTTCTTCGGCGACGGCGCGGCGCAAACCGGGGCCGGGTTCGAATCCATGAATCTCGCCGCGCTGTGGGATCTGCCGGTCGTCTTCTTCATCGAGAACAATATGTATGCGGTCTCAACGCACCTGCGCGAACAGACGCGGGAGACCAGGCTCTCCGGCCGCGGGCTCGGACTCGGCGTGCCCGGCATCGAATGCGACGGCATGAATGTCCTCGGCGTGCGCCGCGCCATGCAGTGGGCGCTCGATCACATTCGGACCAAGGGCGGGCCGGTCGTGGTCGAGGCCCTGACCTACCGGTATCTGCACCAGTCCGGACTGCTCAAGGGCTCGAGCTTCGGCTACCGCACGAAGGCGGAGGAGGACGCTTGGGGTCAGCGCGATCCAGTGCGCACCCTGCCCGAGCGTCTCGTATCCATGGGCGTCATCGATCGCAAGGGCGCCGATGTGCTCGATGCCCGCGCACGGCAAGCGGTCGATGCGGCGGCGGCGGCGCTGACCGAAACCGAGCCCGGTTCCGGCAAACGGCGCATCGTGCCGGCCCTCTGGCCGGACCCGAAGACGGTCGAGCACGGCGTTCGCGGCAACCTCGACGAACTGGCGGGGCTGCGCGCGCTCGAAGTCGAGGACGTGCCGGCGCACGCCATGAAGGAAATGAAATTCATCGAGGCCGTCGCCTTCGCCACGCTGAAGAACATGGAGCGCGACCCGCGCGTCTACGTGCTCGGCGAGGACGTACACCGCCTCAGAGGCGGGACTGCGGGGGCCACCCGAGGTATTGGCGACCGGTTTCCGGATCGCCTCGTCGGCACTCCCATATGCGAGAACGGCTTCACCGGTCTTGCAGTGGGCGCGGCGCTGAACGGGCTCCGGCCGGTCGTCGAAATCATGTACCCCGACTTTGCGCTCTGCGCCGCCGACCAGCTGTTCAACCAGGCGGCGAAGGTCCGGCACATGTTCGGCGGCGGGTTTCCGTTGCCGCTCGTGGTGCGAAGCCGCGTATCCGCGGGAACGGGCTACGGATCGCAGCACTCGATGGATTCTTCGGGGCTCTTCGCGCTCTACCCCGGGTGGCGCATCGTCGCGCCTTCGACGCCGTTCGATTACGTCGGGCTTCTCAACGCCGCGGTGCGTTGCGACGATCCCGTCCTCGTGGTCGAGTACCAGTCGCTGTTTCAGACGACCGGGCCGGTGCCGGTGGACGCGCCCGATTACATCGTGCCCATCGGCAAGGCGAAAGTGCGCCGCGCGGGCGCGGCGTGCACGCTCCTCACCTATGCCGGCATGGTTCCGGTTTCGCTCGAGGCGGTGGCCGAGCTCGGGCTCGACGCGGAGGTAATCGACCTGCGCACGCTCGATCCGCTCGGCCTCGACTGGGCGACGATCGAGACGAGCGTCCGCAAGACCAACCGGCTCATCGTCGTGGAGGAGACGACGCGCGGGACCTCCATCGGCGCGCACATCGTCAAGGCCGCGCAGGAGCGGCTCTTCGACTGGCTCGACCATGAAATCCTGCACGTCTCCGGCACCCACTCCTCGCCGGTGGTCTCAAAGGTGCTAGAGCGCGCGGCGCTTGCCGGCAAGGCGGACGTGATCCGGGGTCTCAGATCGTTGATGGGCGAGGCTGTCTGAGCCGCGCGCCGCACAGGGAGAAACTTATGCCCGCGAAGCGCAGAACCGACATATCGGTCGCCGACCTGATCGTCACGCCGCACCATACGGCCTTCAGCGTCGAGGACTACGAGACGGCAAAGGCGTTCTTCGTCGCCATGCTCGGATTTCGCGTCGAGAACGAGATGAAAAACCGCGCCGAGCCGGCGCTCGGCATCACGGTAGGCATGCCCGGAGCGCGTTGCGACTGGGCGATGCTCGAGCGCCAAGGCCACCGCATCGAGCTGTTCAAGTGGCTCGAGCCCGAGGGCAGGCCGCACGGCCGGCACCAGGCCGATATCGGCTACACCCATATCTGCATGCAAGTCAGCGACGTCACCGAAGCGTGGCGGCGCGTCACGGCGGCAGGTTGGGAGGCAGTTTCCGAGCCGCAGTCGCTGCGCGGCGGCGCGGCGCGCCCGGTCTACATCATCGGGCCCGAGGGCTGCATCGTCGAATTCCTCGAGCTCAGAAAATGAAGTCGACCGGGACGCGCGGTCGCCGGTTCACGGTGGTCATCACGGGCGGAGCGAGCGGGATCGGGCTCGCAACCGCCAAACGTGTGATTGCCGCAGGGGGCTATGCGGCTGTCCTGGATCTCGACGGAGCGCGCGCGGACGCGGCGCGAAGGAAACTCGGTCCGAGAGCAAGAGCTGCGGCCTGCGATGTGACCGACGAAGCCTCGCTCAGGGCAGCGGTCACAAACGCCACGAAAGGCGCGCCACCGGTAACCGGGCTCGTTTGCGCGGCGGGCTGCCCTCCTTCGCGCAAACCGCTTGAAACGATGGATCTTGAGCAGTGGTCGCGTGTGGTGGACACGCATTTGAAAGGCACGATGCTCGCGTGCCGTGTCGTCGGCCCTGCAATGGCTCGGAGGGGTCGCGGCGCGATCGTCACGGTTTCTTCGGTCACCGCCGAGCGGCCCGGACCGGCGCTGGACTACAGTGCCGCCAAGGCGGGCGTCGCCAATCTCACCCAGGCCCTCGCCGCCCACTGGGGCGCGAAGGGCGTACGCGTCAACGCCGTCGCGCCAGGCTGGACCGACACGCCCTTCATCCGTCAGAAGGGCAGAGATCGTGCACCGATCGTCGCGGCGATGCCGATCGGCCGATTGATCGAACCCGAGGAGATTGCCGAGGTGATCTGGTTCCTGCTCTCGCCCGCTTCGAGCGCGATCATCGGCAGTTTCATCCCTTGCGACGGCGGCTACATGGCGGCGGCGGGCTGGGCACCGTACGGTGGATTTCCGAGAAGCTGACGGGAGCGGAGATCGTGGCGGAAATCGCCTTCATCGGACTCGGCACCATGGGCGGCCCCATGGCGCGGCACCTGATCGAGAAGGGACACGCGCTTCGCGTGTACGACATTGCGGAAAAGGCGCGTGAGGCGTTCCGCGGCCTTGATTGCCGCATCGCCACGAGCCCCCGCGACGCGGCGCGCGGAGCACACTATCTCTTCACCATGCTTCCTGAAGCGTCGCATGTGCGCGAAGCGTTGTTCGGAGCGCATGACGCCGCGGCGGCCCTCGAGTCCGGCGCGCTTGTCATCGAAATGAGCACGGTGGACGCCGCGGCGACGCTGGCGCTCGCGGACGAACTTCGGACGCTTGGCCTGCGGATTATGGACGCCCCCGTTGGGCGCACGCCCGAACACGCCCGGGAAGGAAAACTCCTCGTCATGGCGGGCGGTGATTCAGCCGATCTCGCCGAGGTCCGGCCGCTCTTCGAGTGTTTCGCCGACGAGATCGTCCACGTCGGCCCGCTCGGGCATGGCATACGGATGAAACTCGTCAATAATTACATGGCGATGGTCGGCCTGGTGCTTACGGCGGAGGCGCTGATGCTTGCGCGAAAATGCGGCCTCGACCGCCCGACCGCAGTGAAAGTCATCCAGGGGACCGTGGCCGGGCGCGGTCAGATCAATACCAATTTTCCGAAGAAGGTGCTCGCCGGCGATATCACGCCAGACTTTCCGCTGCATATGGGGTTGAAGGATCTCTCGCTTGCGCTCGCGCTCGGCGCCGCGGTCGGCGCGCCTCTGTCCCTCGGCTCGGCCTCGCGCGAGCTATTCTCTCTCGCCAAGGCGTGGGGCCGGTCCGAGCAGGACTGTACGGCGATGCTGCTGCTGCTCGAGGATCTCGCGCGCTGCGGCGAAGAACAGCGGAACGCGACTCGGGACCGTTGACGGCCGCAGCGCATGCGCCCGGCCGCCATGCAGTCACCTTTTTCGGTACTGCGTTGCGCCGAAGAGGTTCTCAATCTGTTCCTTGGTAAATCCACCGGGCCGCCGCCGGTCGGCGAGCACCTCGAGCGCGCGCCTCACTGCCGGGCGCTCGAAAATCGCGTCGCGCCAGCGCCTGAGCGCCGGGTAGTCGTCGATCGCGACGCCCT
>MEKT01000209.1 GCA_001767435.1 Acidobacteria bacterium RIFCSPLOWO2_02_FULL_65_29
GACGTTCCTGAGCACCGGCACCAGCAGCCCGTCAGGCGTGTCGACCGCGACGCCGAGGTCGATTTTTTTCAGCACCCAACGGCCCATTTTCGCGCCGTCGTACCAGGCGTTTAGCGAGGGCTCGGCGCGGCAGCCGGCGACCAACCCCCGGATGAGGCGCAGCATGACGTTTACGCCTTGCGGCCAGGCGTCGATGTCCGCGTCGTCCATGATGGCGGCGGAAGCGACCTCGGCATTTGCCAGCATCATGTTCTGCGCCATCGCGCGCCGCACGCCGCGCAATCGCTCCTGCGGCCCGACTTCGGCGAGAATTTTCGCCGCGCGCTGCACGTCGCCGGCGGTGGTCAGGCCGTCGGCGCCGGTCGGCGTCACCATCGCGAGATCGATGTTGAGCTTGCGCGCCAGCGCACGCACCGCGGGCATCGCCTTGATGCCGGCGGCGGTCGGCGGCGGCGCGGGCGGTGCCTCGGCGATTACTTTCTCACCGACCTCGATCTCGCCGACTACCGTGCCGGTGTCCTTGTCTGCGCCTTCCCCCTCGAAGGCAGCAAGCGGCGCGCCGGTGTGCGCTATCTCGCCCGGTTTGCCGTAGAGCTTCACGATCTTGCCGGCATAGGGTGCGGGGATGTCGATGATCGCCTTCGCGGTCTCGACCGACACCATGACCTGGTCGGCCTTGATTTCGTCGCCAACGCCGACATGCCACTTGACGATCTCGGCCTCCTGCAGCCCTTCGCCGAGATCGGGGAGCTTGAAAATTTTCATATGACGTAGTACCCGTCTCAGAATCCCACTGTAACCGCAGATACACGCAGATACACGCAGATTTTAATCATGCATTGGGCGGAGTGCACGTCATCCAGCTATACGCAATTGATGATCCTCTCGGTTACCCGGTTGATGTCCAGTCGAAGCTTGTCCGGATCCATCAGTGTCACCCGGATTTCATCCGCGTTTATCTGCGTTTATCTGCGGTTTAGTATTTTCAGGTGAAGGCCAGTGCATTTTTCACCGCGCCGATGATGCGCTGTTTGCTCGGCATATAGTGCTGCTCGAGCCGCGCCAGCGGCACCACCGTATCGTAGCCGGTTACGCGCTGCACCGGTGCAAGCAGCGTGAGCAGGCCTTCCTCGGCGAGACTGGCAGCGATCTCCGAGGCGAAGCTGCACGTGCGCGCCGCCTCGGTCACGATCACGCAGCGGCCAGTCCTCGCCACTGAGGCAAGAATGGTGTCCATGTCGAGCGGCTTGAGCGTTGCAACGTCGATCACTTCGGCGACGATGCCTAGCCCCGCAAGGTCGTCGGCCGCGGCGAGCGTTTCATGGGTCATCGCGCCCCAGGTCACGAGTGTGACATCGGTACCTTCGCGCAGGGTGAAGCAGGTGTCGAGCGCGAGCGCTTCGCCGTTGTCGTCGACTTCCTCCTTGAACAACCGGTAGAGGCGCGTCGGTTCGAGAAACACCACCGGGTCCGGGTCGCGGATCGCTGCCAGCAGCAATCCATAGGCGCGGCGCGGCGAAGAAGGATAGACGACGCGGATTCCCGGAATGTGCGCGAACATCGCTTCTGGGCTCTCTGAATGGTGTTCGGGCGCGTGGATGCCGGCGCCGCACGGCGTTCTCATCACCATCGGGCAGGAGAGCCGGCCTTGCGTGCGGTGACGCATGCGCCCCGCGTGGTTGATGATCTGGTCGATCGTGGTGTAGCCGAAGCCCGAGAATTGGATTTCGGCGACGGGTTTCAGACCTTCGACCGCCGTGCCGATCGCCATTCCGGCGATCAGAGCTTCGGCGAGAGGAGTATCGATCACGCGCTCCGGGCCGAACCGCGCGAGCAGACCGAGCGTCGCGCGGAACACGCCGCCATCGGCGCCGACGTCCTGGCCGAATACCACGACGGCGGGATCGTCCTGCATCGCTCGCGCCAGTGCGAGATTTACGGCTTCAACTAGCGTGATCTGCGCCATGCTTACTCAACAACAAGATTAGCCGCAGATAAACACAGATAAACGCGGATGAAAAAAAGCAAGAACAACCAGGATTTTCAAAATTGAAACCACATGCGGATCGATAACCCTGACGGAACTGATCTGGGTTGTTTTTGTAGATCTTGGTAATCCAGTTCATTGTATTTCTGGTCTTTGAATTCTCTGCGTGTATCTGCGTTTATCTGCGGCTCAACTATCCTTTTCGTCTATCGCCTGCGCGCGCTGCTTGGCGAGCGCCGCGGGCAGCGTGGCGTAAAGGTGGTCGAACATCTGTTCGGGGGAGGGCGGCGGCGTGTCCAGATAAGCCTGAACTGCGGCCTGCACCCGCTCGTTGCATTCCTTGACCAACTGCTCCTCCTTCACCTTGTCCCACGCGCTGCAACCCATGAGATAAGTGCGCAGTCTCAGAATCGGCTCGAGCTTCCATGCCGCGGCGACCTCGTCAGCGCTGCGGTAACGCGTCGCATCATCCGCCGTGGTGTGATCCGACAGCCGATAAGTGACAGCCTCGATCAGCGTGGGGCCGCCGCCGGCGCGTGCCTTGGCGAGCGCCTGGTCCATAGCGTGCCGCACCGCGATCACGTCATTGCCGTCGACCTGCACGCCCTCGACGCCGGCGGCGATCGCCTTCTGGGCGAGCGTCTGCGCCCCGCTCTGGATACGGCGCGGCACGGAAATCGCCCACTGGTTGTTGGTGACGACGAACACCGCCGGAAGATTCCACACACCGGCGGCGTTGAGTCCTTCGTGGAAATCGCCCTTCGAGGTCGCGCCGTCGCCCAGCGCGCACACCGCGACGCGTGGCTCACGGCGCAGTTTCATCGCATAGGCGACGCCGACCGCGTGCGTGACATGGGCGGCGATGGTGATGCAGATCGGAAAGTCCCCGCGCGGCACAGCGAAGTCGCTGCCGCGCTCATCGCCCCCCCAGTAGACGAACAATTCCTTCATGGTGACGCCCCGCATCATCTGCACGCCGTTCTCGCGGTAGGTCATGAGCAACACGTCGTCTCTTGCCATCGCCGAGCCAATGCCCGCTTCAACTGCTTCCTTCCCGAGCATCGAAGCGAAAGTCCCGATCTGGCCGGTGCGTTGCAGCGCGATCGTCTTGGCGTCGTAGGCGCGCATCAGCACCATCCAGCGGTAGAGCGGGATCAGGTTCTGCGCGTCGCGCGCGAACTCCGGCAGCGGCGCAACGGTCCTGCCGTGCTCGTCCAGGAACTGCGAGTAGTGAATCTCGAATTTGGCGACGACGGTCAATCAAGGCTCCCGCGACGGCGTTTTGTGTTAGATTTTACCCGGTAGACATGCGGTTGCCACGCCACTTTACCAGACCGCCGGGAAAAGCAACCTCCGCCAATAACGAGGCCTATGCCGCTAAGCTGGAACGAGATCAGGGACCGCGCGCTCGCGTTTTCACGCGAGTGGGCAGACGCTTCGTCCGAGCGCGCGGAAAGCCAGTCGTTCTGGAATGCGTTTTTCCACGTCTTCGGCATCGAGCGGCGGCGCGTCGCGATCTTCGAGAGACAGGTCGAGATGTCGCGCGCCGGGCGCAGGCTGAAGAACGGCCGCATCGATGCCTTCTGGAAAAGCGTGCTGCTGATCGAATCGAAGAGCGCGGGCGCCGACCTCGACCGGGCGTTCGCGCAAACTGCTGACTACTTCGACGGCCTCGCGGAGCGCGACCTGCCGCGCTACATTCTCGTTTGCGATTTCCAACATTTCCGGCTGTTCGACCTTGAAGCGGGACGCGAGTGGAAATTCGCGCTCAAGGATCTGCACAAGCACATCAAGCGCTTCGGTTTCATCGCCGGCTACCGGGTGCAGGAAATACGGGAGCAGGACCCGGTCAACGTCGAGGCGGCTGAGCGCATGGGCAGACTGCATGACCAGCTCAAGGCGAGCGGCTACACCGGGCACGAACTCGAAGTGTTTCTGGTACGGCTGCTGTTCTCCCTGTTTGCCGACGACACGGGGATTTTCCAGCCGCTCGAGCGTTTCCGCGATTATCTGGAAACGCATACCGCGCCGGACGGCACCGATCTCGGCATGCACCTCGCGCAGTTATTCCAGGTGCTCAATCAGCCGGAGGACCGCCGGCAGAAAACGCTGGACGAAGACCTGGCCGGGTTCCCTTATGTAAACGGCACGCTGTTCGAGGAAACACTGCCGGTGGCGAGCTTCAACGCCGACATGCGCGCCACGCTCCTCAGTTGCGCGGAACTTGACTGGGGCAAGATCAGCCCGGCGGTGTTCGGCGCGCTGTTCCAGTCGGTGATGGATAAGAAGGCGCGCCGCAACCTCGGTGCCCACTACACCAGCGAGAGGAATATTCTCAAGTTAATCAAGCCCTTATTCATGGACGGGCTGTGGGAAGAGTTCAATAAAATCAAGAATAACCGCAACCGCCTGTTCGAATTTCACAAAAAGCTGCGGTCTCTGAGTTTCCTCGATCCCGCCTGCGGATGCGGAAATTTCCTGGTGATCGCCTATCGCGAACTGAGGTTGCTGGAGTTCGAAGTGCTGCGCGCGGTTCATAGGGATCCCGGGTCGAAGTTCGTCGATATCCATTTGGAACTGCAACTCAACGTCGATCAGTTCTCCGGCATCGAGATCGAAGAGTTTCCGGCGCAGATCGCGCAGGTCGCACTGTGGCTCATGGACCACCAGATGAACGTCAGAGTGGCGGAGGAGTTTGGCATGTACTTCGCGCGCATTCCGCTCAAGACTTCGCCGCATATCGTCAACGGCAACGCATTGCGCATCGATTGGAACGACGTCGTGCCGAACGAGCAGTTGAGCTATATCCTCGGCAATCCGCCGTTCGTCGGAGCGATGGTGATGAGTGATGCGCAACGCATCGATATCGACGAGGTCTTTGGCCGCATCAAAGGTGCCGGTGTTTTGGATTATGTGTCTGCTTGGTACCTAAAGGCAGCCCGGATGATACAGAGCTCGGATATAGCCGTAGGGTTTGTATCGACAAGCTCGATCTGCCAGGGCGAACAAGTAGGCCTGCTTTGGTCGGTGCTTTTTGGGCAATATCACGTGCACATTAATTTCGCGCACCGCACATTTCGTTGGTCCAACGAAGCACGTGGTGTGGCCGCGGTGCATTGCATCATCATTGGTTTTGCGCTTCACGATACTGACTCAAAGCGTATTTACGAATACGAAGACATCAAGGGCGAGCCACATGAAGTCATAGCGAAGAACATCAATGCATATCTCGTTGACGCTCCAGATGTGCTGTTGGCTAATCGTGATGCGCCAATCTGCCCTGTGCCTGCTATGCGTTATGGCAACATGCCCCGCGATGGCGGCAATTTGCTCCTAGACGAGAAAGAGCGTGAATTTCTTCTAGCCGAAGAATCCGACGCGAGGCCTTATGTGCGTCGGTTTGTCGGTGCCGAGGATTTTCTTCAGGGATTTCGACGCTATTGCCTGTGGCTTAAAGACGCAACGCCTGATGCGCTGAGGCGGTTGCCGCGAATATATGAACGCGTAGCAAAGGTGAGAGAGTTCCGTCTCGCCAGTCGCGCAGCCTCAACCCGCAAGTTCGCCGGGACCCCAGGGCTTTTCTGTCAAATTGCACAACCGGACACGAATTACCTCTTGGTGCCGCGGCACTCGTCCGAAACGCGGAGCCGGATTCCAGTTGGCTTTTTTCCACCCAGTGATATTGTTGCCGACTCGTGCCTTTGCGTGCCCGAGGCGACGCTTTATCACTTTGGGATCATGATGTCGGCTATGCACATGGCTTGGGTGCGGTATACCTGCGGCCGATTGAAAAGTGATTATCGCTACTCAAAGGATATCGTCTACAACAACTTCCCCTGGCCGTGCGATCCGGGCGACAAGCAAGTGAAGTCGATCGAAGAAGCCGCGCAGGGCGTGCTCGACGCGCGCGCGAAGTTTCCCGATTCTGCGCTCGCCGATCTCTACGATCCGCTGACCATGCCGCCGGATCTCACCAAAGCACACCAGGCGCTCGACCGCGCGGTAGACGCCGCTTACGGCAAGAAGAGCTTCACCTCAGACGCCGAGCGCGTCGCGTTCCTGTTCGAGCTTTACCAACGGTACACCAGCCTGCTACCGGCGGACGTGAAGCACGGGCGGAGGCGCGGTAAGGAAACGTTCAGGAAGGGTGACAGGCATGCCGGCAGCTAGGCCGCCACGTATCACGATCATCGCAGGACCGAACGGGGCTGGGAAAACGACGTTCGCGGGAGAATTCCTTCCACAGGAAGCGGGTAATCCTGTATTTGTCAATGCCGACCTGATCGCCGCGGGTTTGTCGCCTTTCAATCCTGCCCGCGCCGCGCTTCGCGCAGGGCGCATCATGCTGCAGGAAATTCATCAGCACGGGCGTGCCCGTGAGAGCTTTGCATTCGAGACAACGCTGGCAGGCAGGAGTTACGCGCCAATGATCCGACGCTGGCGGCAGTCGGGGTACATCGTGACGATCATCTTTCTCTCCTTGTCGGATGTTCGCGTCGGCATCGAGCGCGTGCGTTCGCGCGTGGCTCAAGGCGGACACGACGTGCCGGAACCTGTAATCCGGCGGCGCTTTGACGCTGGACTCCGAAACTTTCACCTCGTTTACCGTCCGCTACCGCTAGCGGATGAGTGGTCTTTGTATGACAATACGGGTCCAAGTCCTGTCCTATTGGATGCAGGCGACAATTCATGAGTGCCCACACGAAAAGAACGCCCATCCTCAGCCGTTATCTGGCATCGGCTGATCGGGCATTGAGGCGCGCAGCACGGCGGGCGCGCGAAATTGCACGCGTGACCGGGACTCCGCTGGTCATCCTGAAGAACGGACGAGTCGTAAGGGTCCGCGTCAGCACCAACGGGAAAAAGTCTTCCCGCTCGCGGCGTTTGGCCGCTTGATGCGTTGGAATCTGGCGGGCTTTTCGGTCCGCGCTACGCACGCGGAGTTCCTGTTCGAGCTGTACCAGCAGTACACCAGCCTGCTTCCTTTCGATGGCAAATCGCGACGGCGCCAGCGGAAGCCCGCATGAGTTTGCATCGGCTGAACGGTGTTGCGTACATGCGTTTTTCTCAAGCGGGCAAGCAGCGCGAAGGCCGGGTTCACGGCAGCCCTCGTTACCGAAACGGGAATGGATTGCGCGGAGATTGCAGCCGGTCTATTGTGTGATGCACTGGGACTTATCCCGTATGCATCTCCAGCATCCTGAGCACGGTCACCGATCTTGATGGTGTTTCGTGCGGCTGTGGTCACGCAGCGTAATGTTGGGGGCGGGGTCCCCCTCAGGGAG
>MEKT01000210.1 GCA_001767435.1 Acidobacteria bacterium RIFCSPLOWO2_02_FULL_65_29
CCCATGGCCCGCAGCACGTGCGACGGCTCGAGCGTGCCCGATGAGCAGGCCGACCCGGTCGAGACGGCCACCCCCTCCAGATCCAGCGCGATCAACAAACTCTCGGCCTCCACGCGATCGAAGCTGATGTTGGTCGTGTTCGGTACGCGCGCGCCAGGCGATCCGTTGACCACCGTGCCCGGTACGGCGCGCAGAATGCCCGCTTCGAGCCTGTCGCGCAGTGCCCCGACACGGGCCGCTTCCGCCGCCATCTTGGCGGACGCCTGCCTGGCGGCGACGCCAAGCCCCGCGATCGCCGGTACATTCTCGGTGCCCGCGCGACGGTTCCGCTCGTGTTTGCCCCCAGTCAACATCGGCAGCATGCGCGTCCCGCGTTTCACGAAAAGCGCGCCCGCACCCTTGGGGCCGTTGAACTTGTGCGCCGACAGGGCGAGCAGGTCCACGCCGAGCGTGCGCACGTCCACCGGGATCTTGCCCGCCGACTGCACGGCGTCGGTGTGCATCAACGCGCCGTGCTCGTGCGCGATGCGGGCGATGTCGGCAATCGGCTGAATCGTGCCGATCTCGTTGTTGGCATGCATCGTCGACACGAGCGCCGTTCCGGCCGTCATGGCCTCTGCCACGCGCTCAGGCGACACGATGCCGGAGTGGCCGACCGGCACGAGCGTGGTCGTCCAGCCTCGCCGTGCCAGTGCTTTGACGGTGTTCAGCACGGCTTCATGCTCGATGGCGCTCACGACCAGGTGGCGGCGGGGCGTCCCCTCGAGCGCCTCGGCGGCCCCGCGGATGGCGAAGTTGTCGGCCTCGGTGCCCCCGCTCGTGAACACGATTTCCGACGGGTCCGCGTTGACCAACGCCGCGACGGCGGAGCGCGCCTCGTCGAGCGCCGCCTTGGCCTGCTGGCCAAAGTGATGAACACTCGACGCATTGCCGAAAAGATCCCTGGTGGCGCGGCTGACCGCGTCGACGGCCTCCTGCGAAAGGGGCGTCGTCGCGTTGTAGTCGAAGTAGACACGCATGGTGAAAGGTTCATTCTACCATTGCCGCTAACTTATGGTAACAAAAGGACTAGACAAGCTTTCGCCCGTTCCTTATACTGGCATTGTTTTTGGATATCGGCGCGTGTCGAGAGTGGGAAGGGACAGACGTCGGAGGCCAGGCGGAGGTTGAGAGGTTGACATGTGGAAACGCGATGAAGCGGTCAGGCCCGCGAGCGCACAGCCGATGGCGACGCAATCGTCCCCCCCGCCGGCTGGGTCTTCCGGTCCTCGGCCAGAAGCAGGTCAGAACATGGAGAAGGACATCGTGAACATCGGAAAATCGGTCGTGATCAAGGGCGAATTGAACGGCAGCGAGGACTTGACGATTGAGGGCCACGTCGAGGGCACGATCCAGCTGCGCGACCACGTGCTCACGATCGGACCGAATGGAAAGATCAAGGCGCAGGTCTTCGCGAAGTCGGTGATCGTGCTCGGCGAAGTGACCGGCAACGTCACCGCCAGCGACAAGGTCGACATTCGCGACAACGGGGCGGTGGACGGAGACATCGTATCGCCGCGCGTGGCCATCGCGGAAGGCGCGCACTTCCGCGGCAGCGTCGATATGCAGCGCAAAGGCGTCGCGCAGCCCCAGGCGGCGCAGGCGGCCAGGCCGGCCGGACCAGGCCAAGCCCAGCCGGCCGCGCCGGTTCCGCACGCGGCGCAACCGCAGGGCGCCGGCCCGCTTCCGGTCAGAAATTAGAACGGGGAAGGTCGAAGGCTCCGGCCTTCTAACTTTTCACTTCTAACTTTTGACTTTCTCCTGATGGGCCTCCTCGATCGCATCGTACCTCGGCGCAGCGACTCAGGGCCGCCGCCCCCGGCGCCTGACGCGGTCGTCGACGATCCCACCTTTTCCACCAAGGCGCTGTCGAAGTTTCTCACCTTGCTGACGGCGCGCGAGTCTCCGGTCCTGCTCGATGTCGGTCCGGTCGTCGGTACCAACGTGGCCTATTTCGGGGAGCAGCTTGGCTGCAAGATGTTCGTCGAAGACCTCTATGCGGACCTCGACCGCCACGTGCGCGAGCGGACGATCGACGCGCTGCCGGCGTTCCTCGGAGCGCGCTTTCCGCAGGCCGATGCCTCGGTCGACGGCGTCCTCTGTTGGGACGTCATCGACTATCTCGATCGCGGGTCGGCGCAGGCGCTGGCCGTGGAGCTGACGCGCGTGCTCCGCCCGGGAGGCGCACTGCTCGGATTTTTCGGCACCGCACAGCCGCGCGACAGGCAGTACACCAAGTTCGTCATCCTCGACGACATGTCGCTCAGGCACCGTGTGTACGCCGCCGCTCGGGGCCGCCAGGCGACGCTCTTGAATCGCGACATCATTCGCCTCTTCTCGGGCCTGCGCGTGTCTGATTCCTTCCTGCTGCAGAACAACAACCGGGAGATTCTGTTCAGAAAGCCCGTCTGAGATTGCCGAATGAGCGTGCGTCGCGAAGTCGACCGGCGAAGCTCACCACCACGGAGGATATGACCGCCAGTCCTTCTAACCTCTAACTTCTAACTTCTAAGTTTCACGTGTTCCTTCAGTGTCCCGTCCCCTCATCGCCCTGCTGACCGACTTCGGCCTGCGCGATCATTACGCCGGCACGATGAAGGGTGTCGTGCTGGGGATTTGTCCGGACGCTGCGCTCGTGGACATCTCGCATGAGGTGCCGGCGCACGACGTGGTCGCTGGCGCGCTCGAGCTCGCCTCGTCGTACCGCTATTTTCCGCCCGGCGCCGTCTTTCTCGTCGTCGTCGATCCCGGCGTGGGATCGGAGCGCCGGGCGGTCGCCGTGGAGGCGGGGGTGTACAGGTTCGTCGCGCCCGACAACGGCGTCCTCTCGGTCGTGCTCGACGAGCTGCCGGCGCCGCACGCCGTCGAGATCCGGGAGCGGCGGTACGCGCGGCCAATGATCAGCCGGACGTTCGAGGGCCGAGACGTGTTTGCGCCGGCTGCCGCGTGGCTCGCCCGAGGTCTCGACCTGGCGGCGCTCGGTCCACTGGCGGGTTCGCTCGTGCGGGTCGACGTACCGGTCCCCGTGGCGGCGTCCGACTGTCTGGTCGGCCAGGTCGTCCGCGTCGATCGGTTCGGCAATCTCGTCACCAACATCGACCGCAGGGGATTCGAGACATTCGTCGGAGTCGAAACGCCAACCATCCGAGTCGGTGCACACGAGGTCTCGCGGGTCGTCGAGACCTACGCCGACGCTCGGGCCGGGGAGCTCTGCGCCCTGTTTGGCAGTTCCGACCGCCTGGAGATCGCGATGAACGGCCTCGGCGCGGCCACGACGATCCGCTGCGGGCGGGGTATGGCCGTGCATGTCGGTCGTCGCGCGTGATAGCATTTGCAGCTCGTATGGTGAGCTTCGATCTGACCGACGAGCAACGCCTGCTCGAACAATCCGTGCGCGAGTGGGGAGCCCGCGAGATCGCCCCCACCATCAGGGACGCCGACCGGCAGCATCGCTTCGATCGCGATCGGATCCTCGGCGGCATGGCCCGGCTGGGGCTGCTCGGCATCTCGGTGCCGCAGGAGTACGGCGGCGCCGGGATGGACTACATCTGCCTCGGGCTGGCGAGCGAGGAGCTCGAATACGTCGACACGTCGCTGCGCGTGATCATGTCGGTGCACGCCGGCCTGAACTGCCTCTCCCTCCTCGCGTGGGGCACTGAAGAGCAGAAGCGCCGGTACCTGGTGCCCCAGGCCCAGGGCACCAAGATCGCTGGATACGCGCTGACGGAGCCAGGCGCAGGCAGCGACGCACGCGCCATTCAGACCACGGCGACCAGGAAGGGCAGCCGGTACGTGCTGAACGGCGAGAAATCGTGGATTTCGCTGGCCGACGTCGCGGATCACTTTCTCGTGATCGCGTGGACCGATGTCGAGAAGAAGAAACAGCGCGACCCGTCTGGCCTGACCTCGTTCATCGTCGAACGAACATGTCCCGGGTTTTCGAGTGGCCCGATGAAAGAGAAATGGGGCATTCTCGCGGGTAATACGGGCTGGTTCAAGATGGACGAGGTCGAAGTGCCCGAGGAGAATATCCTTGGGCGACCCGGCGAAGGCTTCAAGATTGCCATGTTCGCGCTCGACCAGGGCCGGTTTACCGTGGCGGCGGGCGCCACGGGGCTCATTCGCGCGTGCCGCGACGCGAGCGTGAGGTACGCGCTCGATCGGAGAACGTTTGGCGTCGAGATCGGGCAGCACCAGCTCGTAAAGGAGATGATCGCGCAGATGGAGAGCGACTACCAGGCGGCCCGGCTGCTCTGGCTGCGTTCGGGCTGGCTGAAGAACATCGGCCGGCGCAACACGCGCGAAACCGGTCTGGCCAAATGGTTTGCGACCGTGGCCTCGGAGCGCGCGGCGGGCGATGCCGTGCAGATTCACGGCGCCAACGGGTACTCCGATGAGTATCCGGTCGGCCGCTACTACCGCAACTGCAAGGGCGCGGTGATCTACGAAGGCACGCGCGAGATCCACAAGATCATGCAGGCCGACTACCTGCTCGGCTACCGCACCGACCGTCCGACGCGCTGCGAGCTGCCGGCCTACGAGGACACTGCAAAGTCTGCAGTTGGAAGCAAGGTATAGTCCTTCTAACTTCTAACTTCTAACTTCTCACTTCTAAGTTCTCACTTCTTCCCATGGATTCTGACCTCTCCCTCGAGTTTCTGCGTGTCGTCGAGCAGGCGGCCATCGCGTGTGCGCACACGATGGGCCAGGGCGACCGCCACAAGTCGGACCAGGTCGCGGTGGAGGCGATGCGCCGCGTGATGGACACGGTGCCCATCGACGGGACCATTGTCATTGGCGAGGGCGAGCGCGACGAGGCGCCGATGCTCTTCATCGGCGAGAAGGTCGGCATGGCGCACGCGCTCCACGGCGAGTCGGCGGGCGGCTTCCCGCAAGTCGACATCGCCGTCGACCCCCTCGAGGGCACGAATCTGTGCGCGACCGGCGCGGCCAACGCCATTGCGGTTCTGGCGGCTTCCTCGCGCGGGGGCCTGCTGCACGCCCCGGACCTCTACATGGAAAAACTGGTGGTCGGGCCGAGCTCGAAAGATCACGTCGACCTCGATGCGCCGGTGGCGGACAATCTGACGGCCATCGCCGGGTGCCTTGGGCGCACGGTCGAGGATCTCGTGGTGATCGTGCTGGATCGGCCGCGTCACGAAGAATTGATTGCCGGCATCCGGGCGACCGGGGCGAGGATCCGGCTGATCGGCGACGGCGACTTGTCGGCCGGCATTGCGGCCGCCGTCGTGGGCTCGGGCGTGCATGCGGTGATGGGCACCGGCGGGGCGCCCGAAGGCGTGCTGACGGCCGCCGCGATGCGGTGCCTGAACGGAGAGATTTTCGCGCGCCTGGTCGTGGCCACGCCCGAGCACGAGGCGCGGTGCCGCGCGATGGGCATCACCGATTTCAAGAGGGTCTACCGATCGAAGGATCTGGCGCCAGGAGCTCGCGTGATTTTCGCCGCCACCGGCGTGACCGACGGCGCGTTGATGCGTGGCGTTCGGTTTTTTGGCGATGGCGTGCGGACGAGCTCCCTCATCATGCAGAACGACCCGTACCGCATCCGGTTCATCGACAGTATTCACGTGACGATGTCGAAGGACGTCAAGATACATTTCTGAGTTTGTCTGAGGGAACACGATGACGGCCGTGGAGATGAGCGACGTGGACGAAGGCGTGCGGTGGATTGGCCAGTCGGGCATTCCCTTTCACACGCCACTCGGTGTGCCGATCGTCAATCCGTTCGCCGAGAAGCAGATGCAGTTTCTGAAACGGTACAGAGTGACTGGCGTCACGCTGGACGAGGCGAGCACGGGCGTTCTGTTCGGCAACTACCGGCCGTTCATGGACGTCAAGGAGGAAACCTACAGCCGCAGCCGGCGGACTCGCCATCTGACCTTCAATCCGTTCACGCGTGAGATGGAAAAGTACGGCGGGTATGCGGGTCGGGTTGGCGTCATGCTCGGACAGAGCACGGCGTTCATGATGCAGGCGGCGCTCGGGACGATCACGTGGGACATCCGTGAAGAGCCCGGCTCGCCCGCTGACGTGGCCTCGTTCGAATACAAGACCACGAGCCGGTTCTTCCGTGGTGTGTTCCGGATTCGGGCCAAGGCGGCCCCGGACGGCGTGGTGCTGGAGGACGACTGGACGACCGATGGCGGCAGCGACATGCGAACCAGTTTCCTGCCGATGGCCAACCTGGTGCTCATGACGCATCCGCTCGGGTTCGAACAGATTGCCGACGAGTTCGTCCAGGAAGTGCGCCGTGCGCGCGGGTTGAATGTGGCCTATTCGGGTGAGATCGGCGCGCCGTCGGTCGAGTTACGAGACTGAAGAGAGCGTAAGGTGCCGCTCGACCGTTGGAACGCATCCGTGTAGACCCGGTCCGTCCCGAGCCCTCGCTGATGGCGCGAGCGGCCGCGGTGATCCGTGCCGGGGGGCTGGTGGCGTTTCCGACCGACACGATGTACGGGCTGGCGGCCGACCCGTTCAATCCTTCCGCCGTGCGCCGCATCGTCGTGGCCAAGGGCCGTCCTTCCGATCGTGCGATGCCGCTCGTGGCGGCTGACATGGCGCAGGTCGCCGAGCAGATTGGCCCGTTGACGCCGCTGGCGCGCCGGCTCGCCGATCGGTTCTGGCCGGGACCCCTCACGATTATCATGCCCGCGCCTTTGGCAATCGCAGCAGGCGTTTCCGCTGGAACGGGCCGTGTGGGCGTGCGCGTGCCGGCCCATGCGGTGGCCCGAGACCTCAGCCGGTCGTCGGCGTCGGTGCTGGTCGCGACCAGCGCGAATCCAAGCGGGCAGGCGGCGCCGACCGATCCGGATGACATCGCGGCACCTCTCGTGGCGGCGATCGACATGCTGATCGACAGCGGCCCGACGCCGGGCGGCCCGCCGTCGACGATCATCGATGTCACGACGATCGTCGATGCCACGGGCGCGGCGGTACAGCTCGTCCGTGCGGGCGCCATCTCGTGGGAGGACATCGACGCATGTCTGCGCGACCATCGCTGATGTCATCACCGTGTCGTCTGTTTCCTTTTTCGTGAGTTCGACGTTCGTGGCCCGGTTCTGTAGAAAGGCCAAAGTGGGAAAGGCTCAAGACAAGGGCTCGCGAGGCGAGCGCGCCGCGCTCGTCGGCCTCATGTCGGGACGCAGCAGACGGTTCGACGCCGAACGGTCGCTCGACGAACTGGCCGGTCTGGCCAAGGCGGCGGGCGCGAACGTCGTGCTCCGCGTCATGCAGGAGCGTCCGAAGCCCAATCCCTCGACATTTCTGGGATCGGGCAAAGTCGCGACGCTGGCCGCGTCGTGCGCGGAGATGAACGTGGACGTGGTCATCTTCGACAACGAGCTCACGCCCGCACAGCTCCGTCAGCTCGAGGAGCAGGTCGACCGGAAGATCGTCGATCGCACGCAGCTCATCCTCGACATCTTCGCAAGGCGGGCGCGGACCCGGGAAGGGAAGCTGCAGGTCGAGCTCGCACAGCTGAAGTATCTGTTGCCGCGGCTGGTCGGGGCCGGCGCGGCGCTCTCGCGGCTGGGTGGCGGCATCGGCACTCGTGGCCCCGGCGAAACGAAACTCGAAACGGATCGGCGGCGCATTCGCACGCGCATCCACGTCCTGAGCGAAGACATCGAGCGCGTGCGGCAGCGCCGGGCCCAGCTTCGCGAGCGGCGGCACAAGGCGTCGGTGCCGATCGTGGCCCTCGTCGGCTACACGAACGCTGGCAAGACCACGCTCTTCAACGTCCTGACGCGGGCCACAGCCGAGGTGTCCGACGCGCTCTTCGTCACGCTCGATCCGCTCGTACGGCAGGTGCGCCTGCCTGACAGCCGCGAGCTGCTCGTATCGGATACGGTCGGCTTCCTCGACCGATTGCCGCACGCGCTGGTCGCCGCCTTTCGTGCGACGCTCGAGGAGGTCGCCGACGCGGATCTCGTGCTCCACGTCATCGACGCCGCGGCTCCCGACCGGGAGCGGCAGACGGCCGCCGTCCGCCAGGTGCTCGAAGAGGTGGGCGCGCTCGACGTCCCACTGGTCGAGGTCTACAACAAGTGCGACCAGATCACCTCCGACGAACGCCGCCGGGTGCAGCAGGCCGAGCCCGCCGCGCTCGTGATTTCGGCGCTGACGCGAGAAGGGGTGGACGAGCTCGTCGAGACGATGGCATCCCGGCTCGCCTTGGACGTGCAGCGCGTCGCGGCCACCTTCGACCCCGAGAGCTCCGCCGATCGCGAGCGCATTGCCCGGCTCTACCGCCACGCGCGGGTGCTGGTGCACGAAACCCGCGACGGCCGCGTGTCGATCGTCGCCGACGTGCCCCGCCGGCTGAAGGCGGCACTGGGTCTATGATCGGCCCCACCGCGTTACAGTGGAGCGGACTTGTCCGCCGAAGCGCGTTCGGCTTTCTGAAGCGGGCGAAGGCGGATACACTTTTCCTGATGCGCAAGCCCCTCCTGCTGGCGCTGGCCGGTCTCCTCGCGGCCGCCGCGGCCTGCGGGCCGACGATCGTTCCGGCGCCCATTGTGACGACGCCGAAGTTTCCGGAGTTCGTGCAGCCGCCCGTGCCGCTCGCGCTGGCCGGCAGCCGCGCGATCGTCAACCACGAGCGCGCGTGGCGGTTCTTGCAGGCCGGCGATCTACGAAACGCCGAGCGTGAGATCGCCACGGCGCTGAAACTCACGCCAGGCTTTTACCCGGCCGAAACCGCTGCCGGGTACCTGGAGCTGTCGCGAAGCGACGCCAAGACCGGGCTCGCGCGCTTCGAAAAGGCGATCGAGCTCTCGGGCACCTACACGGCGGCGCTCGTCGGCCGAGGCCAGGCGCTCGTCGCGCTCGGCCGCGAGCTCGAGGCGATTGCGGCATTCGGCGCCGCGCTCGCCGTCGACCCGTCGTTGACCGACCTCGAGCGCCGGATCGAAGTCCTGCGCTTCCGTGGAGTCGAGCGCGACCTGGCGGCGGCGCGCGAGGCGGCGCGCGCGGGTCGAGCCGCCGACGCGGTGCGGGCCTACCAGGCGGCCATCGAGCGCTCGCCCGACAGCGCGTTCCTCTATCGCGAGCTGGGCGTCGTCGAACAGCGGACCGCCGCTGGCGACCAGGCGATCGCGCACTTCAGGAAGGCCGTGGAGATCGATCCGAGCGATGCGGCGTCGATCGCGCACATTGGCGAGATCCTCGAAGCGCGTGGCGACCAGGCCGGCGCGCTTCGCGCCTATACCGACTCGCTCGCCCTCGAGACCAACGACGCGGTCGAGGCGAAACGCGAGGCGTTGATTGCCAGAGCCGAGCTGGCGAAGCTGCCCGAGGAGTACCGGGCGATCGAGGGTGCCGCCCAGATCACCCGGAGTGATCTCGCGGCCCTCATCGGCGTGCGGCTGAGCGCGCTCGTGTTGTCGATGCGGTCGGGCGAGCCGGTCGTCGTCACCGACGTGCGCCCGCACTGGGCCGAGACGTGGATCATGACGGTCGCGCGCGCCGGGATCGTCGAGCCCTTCGCGAACCACACGTTTCAGCCAGACGCGATCGTCCGGCGCGCCGATCTCGCGCAGGCCGCGAGCCGCTTGCTTGCGCGCATCGGGGCGCCAGCCGAAGTGCGGAACTGGCAGGACGCACGGATCGGCTTTGGCGACATCTCGACCGGGCACCTCGCGCATCCGGCCGCAACCGTGGCCGTGGCGGCCGGCGTGATGACGGCCACGCCCGACGGGAGCTTTCTGCCGGCGCGGTTCGTGACGGGCGCCGAAGCGGTCGAGACCGTTCAACGGCTGCAGAATCTGGCCGCTCGCCGGAGCGGCGGCCGATGACGGTGCTCACGCCTGCCAACCAGCTCACGCTGCTCCGGATGCTCCTGATACCGGCCTTCGTCATCCTGGTCGTGTATGGCTATCTCGGATGGGCGCTGCTGGTGTTCGGGTTCGCCGGGCTCACCGACGGCCTCGATGGCCTGATCGCCAGGTGGTCGGGGCAGAAAACGAATTTGGGCGCGTGGCTCGACCCGATGGCCGACAAGCTGCTGCTCGTCAGCACCTTCGTTGTGCTGACGTGGCCCGGGCTCGGCCTGGCCAACCGCCTGCCGATCTGGCTGACGGTGCTCGTCATCAGCCGCGACGTCGTGATCGTGCTGACGGTCGCCGTCATCAATCTCGCGATGGGTCCGAGGACGTTCCGGCCCTCGATCTTCGGCAAAGCCGCCACGGCCATCTACATTCTGACGGCCGTCGTCGCGATGCTCTTCAACTACCTTGGCACCTATTCGCCGGTGGTCGACGTGTTCGTGTACGCCTCGCTGCTGATCACGCTCGTGTCCGGGTTTCACTACATCTGGCACACCGCACGGGCGATCGAGGGATGACCATGACCATGCAACCGCGAAAAGCGAGACACGACGTACAACGCAGAGACCGCGGAGACCGCAGAGAAACGTCTGGCTCTTCGAGCTCTGCGCGCTCTGCGTTGGTCGTTGCTCATCCGCCAGGATGTGTTTCGTGTTTTCGTGTTTTCGTGGCGACGCTCGGCCTGTTCGGGAAACACGACGTGGACCGTAGAACTCCCAAAGGATTCTCTGCGTGCTCCGCGGCCTCTGCGTTGATCGTCGTGTGTCGCCTCGCCGTGATGGCCGCTGCCTGTGTGGCCGCCAACGCGATGCCGGCCGGCGCGCAGGCGCCCCCGAAGCAGGCCGTGGTCGAGACCGCGGCGGGCACGTTCATCATCGACCTGACACCGGAGACAGCGCCCAACCAGAGCGCGTATTTCACGAAGATCGCGCAGGACGGCGGGTACGATGGCACGACGTTTCACCGTCTGGTGCGTAACGGCCTCGTGCAGGGCGGCGATCCGCTGTCGAAGGACCCCTCGAAGCAGAGCGCGTACGGCACTGGCGGATTGAACCTCGTCAAAGCCGAGACGCGGGCGCCACACATGACTCGCGGCTCTGTGGCCGCGGTGCTGATTCCCGGACGACCCGACAGCGCGGGCGCCCAGTTCTTCATCGTGCTCGCGGATCAACCGGCCCTCGGCGGGCAGTACACCGTCTTTGGCCAGGTGTCGGACGGGATGGAGGTGTTGGCGAAGATTTCTGGGACGCCAGTGGACGCTGCCGGCGTGGCCACCGAGCGCGTGGAGATCAAGAAAGTCACGATTCGCGACACGCCGCCGGACTTGTTCGTCAACGACTCGCCGCAGCAGCTCGCGCAGTATCGGGCAGTGCTCGACACAGGATCCGGTTCGATGACTATTGAGTTGTTTCCCGACAAGGCGCCAGAGACCGTCCGGCAGTTTCTCCGGCTGGCCGACGCGGGCGTCTACAACGGGATGGCGTTTCACCGCGTGGCGCCGGGGTTTGTGATTCAGACGGGCGCGCTCAATACGCGGAGCGCCCCGCTCACCGAGAAGCAGCAGAAGCTGGTGCACAACTTGGCTCCGGAATTCAACGACACCAAGCACGTCAAGGGCGTCGTGTCCATGGCGCGAGGCGAGGATCCGGGGAGCGCGTCGACGTCGTTCTTCATCTGCACGGGAGCATCGACCGCGCTCGACGGCGTCTATACGGCGTTTGGCCGGGTGATCGACGGGATGCCGGTTGTTGAGGCCATCGAAGGCGCGCCGCGGACGGGGGAGACGCCGAACGCGCGCATCGAGCTCAAGGCTGTGCGGGTGGAACGCCAGTAGGGCCACGAAGACACGGCTTCCGGCGCTACATCGGGGGGACGACCCTCGACACCTTGACGGCCACGCCGACGAGATACTCGATCTGAATACGATCGCCCGGTTCCATGTTCTGCGCGACCGCCTCGGGCCCCAGGCGCGCGACGTGCGGCTGGCCGTCGGGGTCGTCGACGTCGGTGAAGAAGACGTCCCACGTGACCTGGCCGTGAATACTGACCGGCTGCACTTTCTTCAGAAGACCGTCGCGGGTTCCTTTGAGCATTGGTTATCCAAGACACTCCACCGCTTCTAGTCGCCATCGAAGGGCAGCCGCCCGTCCGGCTCCACTGGGTCCGCCTCGGCGCAGAAGTTGTGCACGCTCACGCCCAGCAGTCGCACGGGCCGGCGCCCGGCATCGGTTCGTTCCACCAGCAATTGTACTGCGCGAGCGGCCAGGAGCGCGGCGTCTCGCGTTGGCGCATCCGTGTGGCTACGCGTGATGGTCGTAAAGTCCGAGTAGCGCACCTTGATCGTGACGGTCCGGGCCAGGATCGTCTTGCGGTCCAGCCAACCCGCCGCATGCCGGGCCATCTCGGCGACTTCCTCGCGGATGAGCGACAGATCTGTCAGATCCTCCGGGTACGTGTTCTCCGAACCAGAAGACTTGACGTCGCGATGCGCCACGACCGGCCGATCGTCGATTCCGCTCGCGAGCTGCTGCAGCCAATCGGCGAGACCGCCAACGGTCTCGCGAAGATTCGCGATCTCGACGGCCCGAATGTCCACCAACCGCTCGATGCCGCGCGCCCTGAGCTTCCTCGCGGTGACCGGCCCGACACCCCACAGGGCACCGACGGGCAGACGCTGGAGGAACGGCTCGACGCGGTCCGGGCTGATGACGGTCAAGCCGTCGGGCTTCTTCCAGCCGGACGCGATCTTTGCCAGAAACTTATTCGGCGCGACTCCGGCCGACGCCGTGAGATTGGTGTCGAGGCGAATCCGTTCTTTCACGCGCCGTGCCACGTTGGTGGCGATCGGCTCGTTCCACGCGTTCTCGGTCACGTCCAGGTACGCCTCGTCGAGCGACATCGGCTCGACGAGCGGTGTGACCTCGCGGAAGATGGAGAACACGGCCGACGAAGCGGCCTTGTAGCGCGCGAAGTCGGGAGGCACGACGACCAGGGAGGGACAGAGACGGACGGCCCGCGCCATCGACATGGCGGAGTACACCCCAAAGGCTCGCGCCTCGTAGCTGGCCGCCGCGACGACGCCGCGCTTGTCGGGCTGGCCGCCGACGGCGACCGGCTTCCCGCGCAGTAGCGAGTTGTCGCGCTGCTCGACGGACGCATAGAAGGCGTCCATGTCGATGTGGAGGATGCGGCGGATCATGAACGTTCAGACTCGAGACTTCAGAATTCAGATGAGAAATACCAAGAATGTCTCGGCGCTCTCTGCGAGCTCTGCGTCCACACGTCGTATTTGTTCACAGGCTCTCAGATTTGAATTGTAGATTGAAGATGATAATCTGAGCTCCAATCTGAATTCTGAAATCTGAACTTATCTGAACTCTGAACTCTGAACTTTCGCGATCTTCTGTCCCTGACCATGCCCCAGTTCATCTACACCATGAAAGGCCTCGGGAAGGTCTATCCTCCCGACGCCAGGGTTCTCGACGACATCTGGCTCTCGTTCTATTTCGGCGCGAAGATCGGCGTGCTCGGACTGAACGGCGCGGGAAAGAGCTCGCTCTTGAAGATCATGGCGGGCGAAGACACGACCTTTCTCGGCGAGGCGTCCCCGGCCGAGGGGATCTCGGTCGGGTTCCTTCAGCAGGAGCCCCGGCTCGACCCCACCAAGAACGTCCTGGGCAACGTCGAAGAGGGCGTGGCGCCGCTCAAGGCGCTGCTCACGCGGTACGACGAGGTCAACGCCAGGCTGGGGGAGGATCTGTCGCCCGACACCATGGAGAAGGTCCTCGATGAACAGGCGCGCATCCAGGACAGGATCGAGGCCACCAACGCCTGGGACCTCGACTCGCGCCTCGATCTGGCGATGGACGCGCTCCGCTTGCCGCCGCCGGACGCCGACATCGCGACGCTGTCTGGCGGCGAGCGGCGCCGGGTGGCGTTGTGCCGGCTTCTGCTGCAGTCGCCCGATCTGTTGCTGCTCGACGAGCCGACGAACCATCTCGACGCCGAATCGGTCGCGTGGCTGGAGCGCTTCCTCAAGGACTACCCGGGCACCGTCGTCGCGGTCACGCACGACCGATATTTCCTCGACAACGTCGCCGGCTGGATTCTCGAGCTCGATCGCGGGCGCGGCATCCCGTGGGAGGGCAACTATTCGTCCTGGCTGGAGCAAAAGAAGAACCGTCTGGCGCAAGAGGAGAAAGCCGAGACGCGCCGGCAACGGACGCTCGAGCGGGAGCTTGAATGGATTCGCATGTCGCCGCGCGCGCGGCAGGCGAAGGGCAAGGCGCGGTTGAACGCGTACGAGGATCTCTTGCGCGAGGACACCGCGCAGAAGATCGAGACGGCCGAGATCTACATCGCTCCTGGGCCGCGCCTCGGCGACGTGGTCGTCGAGGCGAGAAATCTCCGCAAGGGGTATGCCGACAACCTGCTCATCGAGGGACTCACCTTCACGCTGCCCCGCGGCGGCATCGTCGGGGTGATCGGGCCCAATGGCGCCGGCAAGACGACGTTGTTCCGGATGATCACGGGACAGGAGAAGCCGGACGGCGGCACGCTGAAAATCGGTGACACCGTGCGGATTGGCTACGTGGACCAGAGTCGCGAAGCCCTCGACGCCAACAAGAGCGTGTGGGACGAGATTTCCGGTGGCCACGACGAGATCGAGCTCGGCAAGCGGAAGGTCGCGTCGCGCGCCTACGTGTCGTGGTTCAATTTCAAGGGCGGGGCGCAGCAGCGGAAGGTCGGCTCGCTGTCGGGCGGCGAGCGAAACCGCGTGCACCTGGCGAAGCTGCTCAAGAAGGGCAGCAACCTGCTGCTGCTCGACGAGCCCACGAACGATCTCGACGTCGACACGCTGCGCGCGCTCGAAGAGGCGCTGCTCAATTTCGCGGGCTGCGCCGTGCTGATCAGCCACGACCGCTGGTTCCTCGATCGCATCGCGACGCACATGCTCGCGTTCGAGGGCGACAGCGAGGTCGTGTGGTTCGAGGGTAACTACCAGGACTACGAGGCCGATCGGAAGAGGCGCCTCGGTGCGGCAGCCGACCAGCCCCACCGGATCAAGTACAGGAAGCTGACTCGGTGAATCTGGAAATTGAGGATTTGAGGAATTGAGGAATTGAGAATCTGAGGATTTGGATCGAATTCGGGATTTGGATCGATTCGCCGAAGGCTCAACTCGCCACATTCTCAAATCCTCAACTTCTCAAATCCTCAATTTCAAGGAGCCACCCACGTGTGTCGCAACATCAAGACATTGTTCAATTTCGACCCGCCGGCGACCGACGAGGAAATCCGCGCGGCATCCCTGCAGTTCGTGCGGAAGCTGAGCGGGTTCAACAGTCCTTCGAAGGCCAACGAGGGGGCGTTCGATCGGGCCATCGACGAGGTGGCGACGATCGCGCGCCGGCTGATTGATTCGCTCGAGACGACCGCGGAACCCCGTCATCGCGTCCGATCTACCCGACCTTCTCCTTGAAGTACTGAATCGTCCTGACCAGGCCTTCTTCGAGCGACACTTTCGGCTCCCATCCGAGAAGCGTCCGCGCGCGCGTGATGTCTGGCTGCCGGACTTTCGGGTCGTCGGTCGGCAGCGGCCCGTGCACGATGTGGCTCGTCGAGCCCGTCGCCTGGATGATGGCGCGCGCGATCTGCTCGATGGTCATCTCTCGCGGGTTGCCGATGTTGATCGGATCGTTCATGGTCGACAGCATCAGCCGGATGATGCCGTCCACCAAATCGGAGATGTAGGTGAAGCTGCGCGTCTGCGTGCCGTCACCGAACACCGTCACGTCCTCGCTGCGAAGCGCCTGAGAAATGAACGCCGGCACGGCGCGGCCGTCGTTCACGCGCATCCGCGGCCCGTAGGTGTTGAAGATGCGGACGATCTTCGTGTCGAGCCCGTGGTAGCGGCGGTACGCGACGGTCATGGCCTCGGCGAATCGCTTCGCCTCATCGTAGACCCCGCGGGGGCCTATCGGGTTCACGTTGCCCCAATACGACTCCTTCTGTGGGTGCTCGAGCGGATCTCCATAGACCTCCGACGTCGACGCCAGCACGAACCGCGCGCCCTTGGCCTTCGCCAGGCCGAGGGCCTTGTGCGTGCCGAGCGCGCCCACTTTCAGGGTCTGGATCGGCAGCTCGAGGTAGTCGATCGGACTGGCCGGGCTCGCCCAGTGCAGCACGAAGTCGACCGGTCCGTCGATGTAGATGTAATTGGTGACGTCGTGCTTGACGAACGTGAAGTCACGGTTGTAGAGGTGCGCGATGTTCGCGACGTCGCCCGTGAGGAGATTGTCGACCCCGATCACCTGATAGCCGCGATCGAGCAGGGCCTCCGACAAATGCGAGCCGATGAAGCCGGCGGCGCCCGTGATGACGATTCGTTGTTTCATAGGGACAGTGACGAGAGAGCAAGTCGACAGTCGACAGTTGACAGGCTGTCAACTGTGAACTGTTGGCTGTGGGCCGTCAGTATGCATGCTTGTGGAAGAACCCGCGCAGGACCGTCAGCCACATGATCTTCAGGTCGAGGCGCACGGACCAGTTCTCGATGTAGTACAGGTCGTATTCGATCCGTTTTTCGAGCGGGGTATTGCCGCGCCAGCCGTTGACCTGGGCCCAGCCGGTCAGTCCAGCCTTCACCTTGTGGCGCAGCATGTACTGCGGAAAGCGATGCCTGAACTGCTCGACGAAATGCGGGCGCTCGGGGCGCGGGCCCACAATCGACATGTCGCCGCGAAACACGTTCCAGAGCTGCGGCATCTCGTCGAGGTTCGAGCGCCGCAGGAATCGGCCCATGGGCGTGACCCGCGGATCGCGCGGCACGGCCCACACCGGTCCGCTCTCGCGCTCGGCATCGTCGTTCATCGAGCGGAACTTCACGATCGAGAACGACTTGCCGTCGAGTCCCATGCGTTCCTGGCGGTAGAAGACGGGCCCCTTCGAGGTGAGCTTGACGAGCAGCGCGACGAGTCCGAGTGGAAGCGCGAGGAAGAAGAGCGCGACGCTCGAAATGGCCACGTCGATCAGGCGCTTGATGGCCGCGTTGACACCCTGCAGCGGCACGTCGTTGACGTTGATCACCGGCACGCCGTCGAGGTCCTCGATGCGGGCCCGGAGCGCGATGACCTGCAGGAGGTCCGGCACGACCTTGACGTCGACGATCACGCGGCTCGTCGCGTCGAGAAGCTCGATCATGCGCAGGTGCTCTTCCGGCGGCAGCGCGACGTAGAGGTGATCGATGCTCTCGCGGGTGGTGATGTCGGCCGCTTCGTCGATCGTGCCGAGCAGCGGAAGCCCGCGATACCCGAGGTGATCGCCCCGGGCGCGGTCGTCCACGAAGCCGACGATCTGATAGCCAAGCTCACGGTGCTCGAGGATCTTGTCGGCGACGAGCCGGCCGAGCTCGCCCGAACCGGCGATCAGGACCCGCTTCAGTCCGATGCCGGCCCTCCACCGTCGCTCGAGCACTTCGCGCATCAGCTCTCGCGACGAGTACGTCAGCACGACGTTCAGCATCAGGAAGATCGCCCAGACAGGCTGCGAGACCTGGAAGGCGCCAGTCTGTCGCTGCACCTCGTTGGCAAAGTAGATCTGCACGTACGACGTGACCACGATGCCGAAGACGACGGCGAGAATGCTGCCGACGAAGACGGCGAAGAAATCATCGACCCGTGAGCGTCCGCGCCGCAGGCGATAGAGACCCTGGAGATGGAATCCGAGCGGAACCAGCACGGCGACGAACGGCAGCAGGTTGACGTACTGCGCGACCGGCGGGAGTCCTCGCGTGATCGGGATGATGCCGGTGTGAAACCGCAGCGCGTAGGCAATCATGAACGCGGAGATCCCGAGCACCGCGTCGGAGAGGAGATGGAACGCGACGAGCAGGCGGTTGTGTCGAATCATCAGCGGCTTTGTGCGCGCGGCGACTCGTGAGCCGCGACGACGAGCGCTTCCATCTGGTCGCCGAAGCGTTCGCGGCCGAAGCGCTCCGCGTGCCGCCGGATCGCGCCCGAGTCGAACCGCCGATCCATCGCGCGCACGAGCGCGCCCGCAAACGCCTCTCCCGACGACTCCTCGACCAGCAGTCCGGTGGTCTCGGGGACGACGGTTTCGAGTGCGCCGCCCGCCGCCAGCGCGAGAACAGGGCGGCCGCACGCCTGGGCCTCGAGTGGCACGATCCCAAAGTCCTCTTCGCCCGGTAGCATAACGACTCCGGCTCGTCGGTACAAGTCGCGAATGTCCTCATCCGAGAGGCGCCCGAAGAACTCGACCCGACCGCCTGACGCTGCCGACACGCGCTCCAGCGCCGCGCGCTCGGGACCCTCGCCGACGACCTTCAACGCGATTCGCGCCCGCCGACAGGCGTCGATCGCAATATCGATTCGCTTGTAAGGCACGAGCGCCGACACGACGAGAGCGAATCGCTCGGCTGCCCGGCCGTCGGGCGTGAAGAATAGCGTATCGACCGGGGGATACACGACGGTTGCCTGGCGATTATAGTATCGGGCGATCCTCCCTGCAACATGATGTGAAATAGCCACATAGCGGTCTACGCGTCCGGACGTGTCACGGTCCCACGCCGCCATGCGGGCCATCACTCGCCCCATCACGGCGCTGGCGACGCGTCCGATGCGTCGGGGTCCGAAGTACGCGTCGAACTGGTCCCAGGCGTAGCGCATCGGGGTCAGGCAGTAGCAGAGATGTGTCGCGTCCGGCGCGCGGATGACGGACTTCACGCAGCAGTGGCTGACGCTCAAGACGAGGTCGAACCCGGCGAGGTCGAACTGTTCGACGGCCGTCGGAAACAGCGGCAGGTAGTGGCGGTACACACGCTTCACCAGCGGCAAGCGCTGCACGAACGACGTGTGGATGGGCAGCCGCTCGATCGCCGGCGCGACGGATCCGGGAACGTGGAGCAGTGTGAAGATTTCGGCGCCGGGAAAGCGCTCGCACAGAACCTCGAGCGCGCGCTCGCCGCCACGCATGCCGGTGAGCCAGTCGTGAACCAGCGCGACACGGGGCATGTCAGTGGCCGCCGACCTCGCCGTAGATCTGGCGCACCCGGCGGACCGACTGCTCCCACGAAAACTGACGGGCGCGGGCCAGGCCCTTGGCCCTCAGCTCGCTCTGAAGCGGACGGTCCGTGAGGACGCGATAGATGCCGTCGGCGATCGCACTGGGGTCGAGAGGATCCACGAGGAGGGCCGCGTCGCCGGCCACCTCCGGCAGCGACGACACGTTCGAGGTCACCACGGGCGTGCCGCTGGCCATCGCTTCGAGCGGCGGGAGACCAAACCCTTCGTACAACGACGGGAACACGAAAACGCCGGCGAGCCGATACATCACGGCCAGCGTCTCTTCCGGCATGTAGCCGAGAAACCGCACGTATTTGTGGAGCTGATGCTGGTGCACGGCCCGCCGGAGCGCGGCATACCTCGAGATGTCGTCGCCGATCAGTACGAGCTTCAGTTCGTCGAGCCCTTTGCGTCGGACAAGGTCGAAGGCCTCGATCAGACGGCCGAGGTTCTTGTGCGGCTTGACGTTTCCGGCGTACAAGACGAACTGGTCCTGCAGCTGGTAACGCTCGCGCACGCGCTCGACGTCCTCCTCCCGCGGCGCGTCCGTGAAGCGCTCGTCGTAGGCGTTGTAGATGACGTCGATTCTGGCCGGGGAGATGTCCACGAAGCGCAGAATGTCGCGCTTGGAGCTCTCCGACACCGTGAGCACGCGCGTGGCCCGTCTGGCCGCCCCGGTGATCGACGCGCGCGCATAGCGAAGCGCCAACGGGTTCGGAAGATACTGCGGGAACATCAAGTGGATGCAATCGTGAATCGTCACGACCGACTTGCACCGCACCAGCGGCGGCAGCACGTAGTGCGGCGCGTGAAACAGCGTCACTTTTTCGCGCTTGAGCGCAAAGGGAATCCTCAGCTGCTCGGCGATCGAGTAGTGGGCGGACGTTTCGGCGACGGCCCGAAGGTTGCTTCCGAGCGCGGCGATGGCCGACGCGTCCTCCGGGCGGCAGAGCACGACGTACTCCGTTTCGACATCGAGCCGGGCAAGATGCCGGAGCAGGTTGCGGATATAGGTGCCGATGCCGAAGTCGTGCAGCTTCCGCGCGTCGATGCCGATGCGCACAGGGACATGATACTGGCTAGAGGCTAGAGGCTAGGGGCTAGAGGCTAGGGGCTAGGGACTGGGGACTAGCGATCCCAGGCGTCCGACTCCAGCCGGCGCTGGCGTCGCGCGTCGCGCCGCGGGCCTGGATAGACGCCGGCTCTGCGCGCGTCCTCGTCGGCCTCGAGCATCGCATCACGGAAGGCGTTCGTGTCGCGCTTGAAATCGGCGTGGATCAGGCCGCATCGCTGGTCGACCGCATCGGGCAGCGCGCGATCGGACAACAAGGCGAACCATTCGCGATCGAACGTGCCAAGCACGCGGCCGCCGTAACACACCTCCCGGAACGTCAGCCACCGGTTGTCGTATGCCTGCGCGCTCCGTGCCAGCTGATCGAGCGTTTGCTCGTAGGCTCGGAGCCCATCGGTGCGCATCCGCTCGGTGTCGGATGGCACGGTGGGCGTGAGACCGCCAAGGTCTGATGCCGGAGCCGCCGAGGCCGTTTCCAGCGCGGGCCGGCCCTCGACGAGGGGCCGCGCATGTTCGATGGCCACCGCGAAGTTCAGGCCCTGCAAGCCGCCGTACCCCATGGTGGCCAGGCCGATCGCGGCTCCCGTCCGATCGAGCAGCGGCCCTCCGCTGTTGCCGGGGTTCACGGCCGCGTCGGTCTGCACGAGCCGTGCCTTGCCGCTCTGGCGGATCCCGCTCACGATCCCTCGCGTCACGGTGTTCTGAAGCGTGCCGAGCGCCGATCCGATCGCGAAGACCTCCTGGCCGACGCGCGCCGATCCGCTCGACCCCATCGGAATCGTCACCCGGCTCTGCTCGGCGCTCGACACTTTCAGGACGGCAATATCGAACAGCAACGACGTGGCTTCCACGCGCGCCGGCGCCGAGCTTCCGTCCATCCGCCGGATGGTGACGGAACTGCGGTTCCCAACGACGTGCACGTTCGTGAGGAGCGTGTCGGGCGTCACGAAGAACGCGCTTCCGCGTCCTTCGGGGGTTTCGACGAGCACGACCGCCGGCATCACCCGACTCACGACGTCTTCGAGTGACGCCGTCTCGGATGGCTGCCTGTCAACCACGACAGGCACGACAGGTGCAGGCGGCGTCGTGACCGGGTCGGGTCGAGGCGCCGGGGGCTGCTGCTCAGGCGGCGCGGCGGCCGGCGCTTGTTCCCCGGCCGGCGGCCTGGCCTCGAGGGACAGGGTTGGCAGCGGTTGAGGCGCTCGAACAGGCGGGCGTCTCAACGCATAGATCCCGAAACCAAGGGCGCCTATCACGGCGACGATGGCGAGCGCCGAGCGAAATCCAGCGCCGAAATCCGACGAGGAGTTCCCACCGCGTTCCCCTGTCCCTTCCCTCGCGCTCGTGGCTCCCAGTCGGGCGCCGCATCGACACACCACAAGCGTCTGCGGGATGCGCCGGCCACACGACGGACAGACGCGACCGGAAGGGGCGAGGGCCGAGTCAGTCACAGGGACATGATACTTGCTGGGACTCGCCGCCTTCGAGCCTTTGGCGCAACGGCGTGCCACACCGTAGCTCGCGAGAGTTGCGGCGAGCGTAAGCGGGGGACTCGGGACGAAGGACCACGTGCGGGCCAACCCGCGCCCGCGGGGTCGAGGTTCTAGGAGTTCGTTGGGGGAATGCCGCGCATGCGCAGGTAGAGCCGTAGCAGCGGGGCCACTGCCGGGTGGTGTTTTTGGTAGAACGTCAGCTGGCTGCGGCGGTAGGCCGCCATGGTCGCAGCCGGTGCGGAGGCGGCTGACCGGCCGCGCAGGTGCACCACTTCGACGGTTGGCGTGAACAGCACACGGCGGCCTCGCGCGCGAATGGCCGCGCAGAAATCCACGTCTTCCAGATACATGAAGTAGCGCTCGTCGAGCAGGCCTACGGCTTCGGCGTCGCGCCGCCGCACGAGCAGGCAGGCGCCGCTCACCCAGTCGGGCCACTGCTCCTGACGCGTCATTCGCTCGACGCGCTGCAGCCAGGCCGGGTTGCGCCGTTCGACGCCCCGCACGAGCCGTTTCTGCCGCCACTCGACAAGAGGGGATACCATCGATCCGCACGACACCTCGGGATGGCCTTCGCCGTCGACAAGCCGCGGGCCGAGCACCGCCACGTCCGCATGGCTCCGGATCGTGCGCGCCAGGGCGTCGATGGCGCCGCGCGGTGCGATCGTGTCGCTGTTGAGGAGCAGGACGAGCTCGCTCGAGCTCGCGCGGATGCCGATGTTGCTCGCGGCGGCGAATCCGCGGTTCGCGCCCGACTCAATCACGCGCACGCCCGGCCAGTGCCTGGCCGCCTCCGCGCTCCCATCGCTCGATAGGTTGTCGACGACGACGACCTCGTTCGAGATCGCGGGCGGCGGAGTGGTGAGCGAGGCCAAGCAGCGTTCGAGCTCCGCGCGAGCGTTGTAGCTGACGATGATGATCGAAAGGTCTGGCATCAAGCGGATCTCTCGACGGCGCGTTCGATGACGGCCAGGGTGTCGCGCGCGGCGCGCGGCCAGCTGTAGCGCGCCAGCACGGCCGGCGCGGCGGCGAGCAGTCGCGCCCGCGTCGGCTCATCGAAGAGGAGCGCTTCGATCGCCGCCGTCGTGCCGGCCAGGTCGCCGAGCGAGACGTAGAGGGCCGCAAGGCCGCAGCTCTCGTGCGCGACGGGCGTGTCGAGGAGGACGGGCGGCACGCCCGCCGTGAGCGCCTCGAGGGGCGTGAGGCCGAGCCCTTCGTACTCGGAGAGAAACGCAAAGGCGCGCGCGCGCCCATACAACGCGCCGAGCTCGTCGTCGCTCAGCCACCGGCGCCAGTGCACCTGCTCGGTGAGTGCCTTCAACCGGATCGCCTCGGAAAGATCCTGCCGAGGGTAGGTCCGGTTGTCGCCGACAATCTCGAGGCATGCCTGTGGATGGCGGCGCGCAATCGGCGCAAACGCGCGGACGAGGTGCGGCACGTGGCGCCGGTTGAAAATCGACCCGGCATAGAGGAGCGTCGCGGCGTCGGCCGCGGCGCCAGCCGGCACGCGCGGCGAGGTGACGCCAGGGGGAATCACGTGGACGCTGGACGCGGCGACGCCGAAGCGCTCGACAATCTCCTGCCGCGAAAACTCCGAGATCGTGATCACCGCGGCCGACCGGAGCGCGGCCTGCCGAGACAGCCAGCGCCGGCGCACGCCTTCGCGAACCGCGAACCAGTCGGGCCGAGCCGCACACGACACGTCGTGAACGGCCACGACCGTCGGAACCCGTCGAAACAGCGGGGCCGTGTATCCCGGTGCAAAGAACACGTCGAGGTGATCGCGGCCGGCCACCGACGGCATCAGAGCCTGCTCCCACCACACACCGGGCGTCCCGGCGACGAGCCGCGTCGCGAAACGGCGGCCATCGAGCGGCACGCCGAGCGGCTCGGGCGCGTACAGCACGAACTCGTGCGCGCGCGCGTGTTCGCTGGACGACCACTCGTGCAGCAGCCCGCTCAAGTAGCGCCCGACGCCGG
>MEKT01000211.1 GCA_001767435.1 Acidobacteria bacterium RIFCSPLOWO2_02_FULL_65_29
AGATCAGCCACTGCACTCGCGTCAGCGGGGGGAGGGATGGGGTGGACATAAGTCAGCTCTCAGCTGTCAGCTATCGGCTGTCAGCTCTGTGCGATACCTCGCCGTCGAAATAACGGTTCATTGTCGCAGGCCCCGGCGCGGATCGGGCGGTCAGCCGCGACACCACGATCATCAAGAGGGAGGAAACGACGGTCATGGGCACGACCGGCAGCATCCCGAGGACCAGGGCGCCCTGCGCCGTACGCGTGATGACGTTTACGCCTGCGGCGGACCACACCTCGATGGCGGCGCCCGGCGGCGGCGCTGGAATCGTCTGCTGGATGAATGCGACGGCGAGAACGGCCAGCGCCGTCCAGACGGTGCTGGCACAGGCGCCCCATTTCGTGCTGCGCCGCCAGAACAGCGCGGCGACGAGCAGCGGCGAGAGCGACGCGTAGCCCGCGAACGCGTACTGCGTCGCGATGTCGAAGATCGACTGCGGCACCTGCAGCGCGATCACGTAGGCGATGAGCGTGATCAGGACGACGAACACGCGGCCGGTGACGACCTGCACGGCCTCGCCGAAGCGTTCCTTGCCCCCGTAGAACGTGAAGACGTCTTCCGCAAACATCGTGGACAGCGCGAGGATCTGCGAGTCGCTGGACATCACGGCCGCCATCACGCAGGCACCGAGAAGCGAGGCGAGCCACAGCGGCGCATACCCTTCGACGAGCCGCAGGATCACATCGTCGCCCGCGGCCCTGGACCGCAGCGTGGCGAGGGTCGCGGGGTCAGTTTGAGGCTCTGGGTTCGCAGAGGTCGTGCGATCCGGCGAGCTCAGAGCCGCGAGGGCGGATCGTGCCTCGAGCTTGGAGGCGATCGCCGGCACGTCCTTCGCCGCGTTGGCGGCCAGGCCAAGAAACACCGACGGGAACCAGATGAGCAGCATGCAGATGGGGTACAGCACCACCGTCTTCCGGAAATGGCCCAGCCGCTTCGCCGTCAGGCAGAAGATGCCGATGTGGGGAAACGCGATCGACGAGAGCGGAATGAAGGTGTAGCTGAAGAAGTACAGCGGCGAGACGCGCTCGCGCGTGAGCAGCGGCGCGGTCGATGGCGATGCCAGGAGCGATTCCATCGCGCTCCCAAATCCGCCCATGCCCGCACCGATGACCGCCACCGCGACGCCGCCGAACATGAGAAAAAGGACCGTCTGGAACGTGTTCACCCACGCCGTGCCCCGCATGCCGCCGAAAAAGACGTAGGTCATCACCACGAGCGACACGATCGCGCCGCCGAGCCAGTACGGCACCCGTCCGTTGCTCACGGCGGCGAGCGTGGTGCCGCCGCCCATCACCGCGATGATGATGTAGGGCACGAGGAGCACCGCCTGCACCGCGAAAATCAACGTGCCGATGTGTGCGCACTCCCACCGGTCGCGAAACATTTGAACCGGCGTCATGAAGCCGTGCCGGCGGCCGAGCGCCCACAACCGGGTGCCGACGACGAACAGGCTGACGGGGATGATGAGCGCTGAAGAGGAGGCCATCAGCCCGAACGTGACGATGCCGTTGGCGAAGGCGTGGCCGGAGGCGCCGAGAATGGAGAACGCGGTCATGTTGGCGCCGAACAGCGACAGCAGGAACACCGCGGGGCCGAGCGAGCGGCCGGCCAGGAAATAGTCTTCGGCGCCGGCGCCGCCTCTCGAGCGTCGGGACGCGAACACGCCGATGTACAGCGCGACGCCGAGGTACGCGAAGACGACCGCCGCCGCGATCATTCGAGGTGGGCTGGCCAGGCGCGCTTCACGAGCAGCCACATGACGATCGAACAGGCCGCGGTGAACGCCGCATGGTAGAAGAGGCCAATTGGAATAAACCCCAAGACGAGCGGACGCGCGTCGCGCCAGAACCAGACATCCTGGTGCAGCACGTAGAGCAACGCCACGAGCGCGGCCGCCGTGAGAGGGCGCATTATGAGGTGGCGACAGTACTACGCCACGCAGGAATAGTCGATAGTCGTTAGTCGATAGTCGTTAGTCACGTGAGCCGACAAAGCCTCGACCATCGACTCGACTAACGCTAACGACTATCGACTATCGACTAACGACTCAGTTATGCTCCGCAGGTCATGCAGGCTTCAGGGTCTACTACCTCAACCGACCTCACGACGCGTGCCGCGCACGCGCGCCAGGCGCTCGACGCGTGGACGCGCGAGGTGGTCGCGTGGCACTTCGATCCCTCCACCGGCTGCCCGTTCTGGCTGGATTTCGCGCGGAAGCTCGGCTGGGATCCGCGCCGCGAGATCGCCCGCTTCGACGACCTGGCGAAGTTCGGACTCTTCGAGGACGACTGGCTCCGCGGCGGGCCGGTCCAGCGGTGGGTTCCGAAGGGCTTGGCGGGTCAGCCGGTCTTCGTCTTCGAAACCGGCGGTACGACGGGTGTTCCCAAGACGCGCATCGCGATCCGCGATTTCCGCACCGACTACGAGATGTTCAGCAAGACGCTGCCCGACGAATTCTTCCCGAGAGGCTCGAACTGGCTCATGCTCGGGCCGTCGGGCCCGCGACGGTTGCGGCTCTCGGTCGAGCACCTCGCGCAGCACCGCGGCGGCATCTCGTTCTGCGTGGATCTCGACCCCCGCTGGGTGATCAAGCTGATCAAGAAAGGCTGGACCGAGCACCTCGAGGCTTACAAGGCGCACGTCATCGATCAGGCGGTGACGATTCTCCAGGCCGGGCACGACATCCGCTGCATGTTCACCACGCCGAAGCTGCTCGAGGCGCTCGCCCTGCGGCTCGAGGCGATGGGCACCAGCATCCGCAAGGCCGGCATCACCGGGATCTTTTCGGGCGGCACGGAATTCACGCCGCAGTGGAACCGGTTCGCGCACGAAGAACTGCTCGACGGCGCGTACATGACGCCGACCTATGGCAACACGCTCATGGGACTGGCCGCGAGCGCCCCAACCGGACCCGAGAACGATTACAAGATCACCTACCACGCCCCGCAGCCCAGCGCCGCAATCGAAGTCGTCGACTTCGACGATCCGTCGCGGCTCGTCGACTACGGGCAGTCGGGCCGCGTGAAGCTGACGACGCTGACGAAGGAATTCTTCGTGCCGGGGTTTCTCGAGCGCGACGAAGGCGAGCGCGAGCCGCCGTGCGACAAGTACCCGTGGGACGGCATCAGCGGCGTGAAGCCCTTCCGGGGTGTCGCGCAGTCGACGACCGTCGGCGTGTACTAGAACCGCGTGACTGGTAAATGCAACCACGAAGGCACGAAGGCACGAAGGCACGAAGAAAACCCATATGGTCTCTTCGCGACGAACGGAGAAAGCCCTTTGGGGTCTTTTTCGTGTCTTCGTGTCTTCGTGGCAAGACTGGTCAGGTAGCCACTTCGAAACGCGCGTCGACTTCCGGCGGAATGTCTCTCGCGCGCGAGCGCTCGCCGGGCTGCCGTCGCACGCAGATGATCGTCAGGCTCCCGACCGCCAGCACTTCCCCGTCTTTCTCGAGCTCCGCGCTGTATCGGATCGTCTTCCGCGTCTTTTCCACGACCCGGATGTGGACGTTGAACTCGTCCTCGAACCTGAGCGGCTTCTTGAACTCGAAGGACGCCGCCACGCGCGGCCAGCCGATCTCCGCGTCGCGCTCGGCGATGCTCAGACCGGCGGCGCGCCACATCGCGTGTTCCGCTTCCTCGACGTACTTGAAAAAGTTCGTGAAGTGGACGATGCCCGAGGCGTCGGTTTCCGGGAACTGCACTCGCCTGCGATAAACGTGCTGGCTGATCGGCATCAGGCCACGAAGCCACGAAGACACGAAGAAGATCCAGAGACTCTGTTTCGTGATTTCTCAGGAGCGGCCACGAAAACACGAAAGCACGAAAAAGACCCGGAATGACGGTTGCGATAAACGTGCTGGAGGCTGATCGGCATCATCGGGGCCACGAAGACACGAAGACACGAAGAAGACCCAGACACTCTGTTTTCGTGATTTCTCAGGAGTGGCCACGAAAACACGAAAAGACGAAGAAGACCCACAAACTCTGTCGCGTGATTTCGAGGTTTCGTGGCAATCTCATGTGTATCTGACGGCCGTGTGTTCCGGCTTGAAAAATCTCGGCAACAAGCTGTCGACCCGCAGCAGGCCTTCGCGGCTCAGGGTCACGCGGTCGTCGACGTTCGTCAGGTACCCTTCCTCCGCCAGCTTGGCCAGCTGATCGTGGAAACGGACGAGCGGGTCCACGCCGTACTTGGCCTGGAAGTACGACGGCGCGATCGACCCGAGCTTCAGCTGCAACACAAACTCGCGGATGAAGCGCTCCTCGTCGCTCGGGCGGAGCGCGCGGGCAAGCGGAATCGTGCCGGCTTGAACCGCCTCGCAGTACGGCTCGAATGTGTCCAGGTTCTGCATGTGCACGCCGTTCACGTAGCCGAACGAGGCGACGCCCAGGCCGACCATGTCGGCGCCTTGCCACAGCCGATCGCGGTAAATGAACTTGGTTGAGGGATTCCTCACCGCCGTGTACGCGGAGCCGATCCGGTAGCCAGCCCCTTCGAGCGCCTCGAATGCCTCCTGGACCCAGCGGCGCTTGGTCGACCAGCTGGCCACGCCGCTCTGGTCTCCGGCGCCGTGCGCGCCTCCTCCGGCGGCCAGCAGGCCCTTGCTGATGGTGGTGTTGAAGGGCAGCTCCATCTGATAGATGGTGACGCTGTCGGGCGCCATGTCGATCGTCTTCCGGACGCACGTCTTCCAGTTCGCGTCGGTCTCGCCCAGCATGCCGGCGATGAGATCGATGTTGATCTGCGGGAAGTCGAGCGAGCGCGCACAGTCGTAGGCCCGGCCGATTTCTGGCGAGCGGTGCGCGCGGCCGTTGGCCTCGAGAATCGTGTCGTCGAAATTCTCGATGCCGAGGCTGAGCCGCGTCACGCCAATGCCGCGAATCGCCGCGAGCTTGCTTTCCGAGAGCGTTCCCGGTTCGCACTCGAACGTAATCTCCTCGGCCGATCGCCACGAGCTGACCGCGTCCAGGCGCGACACGAGGCGCTCGAGCTGGCGCGTGGAGATGTAGGACGGCGTGCCGCCGCCGAAGTAGACGAAGTTCAGCGGGCGACCGGCAATGGCGCGCTCCTCGTTGTAGAGCTCCCATTCGCGCGCGAGCACGTCGAGGTACGACTGCACGTCGCCGGCGTTCTTGTCGGTGTAGACCCGGAAGTAGCAGAAGTGACAGCGCTTGCGGCAGAAGGGGATGTGCAGGTAGAGCCCCAGCGGAATATCGCTCAATCCGGGGGCCCCTGCCCCCCGGAGGCTCGATCCGAGGGCCGCGGTCCCGCGGGGCCGGGCCTCCGCCAGCGCCGGCCGCGCGTCCTTCGCCACCGCCTCTTTGGTCCAGACTGAAAACGGCGGGTAGTTGGCGACGAAGTAGCTGCCGACTTCGGTGCGATCGGGCGCGGCTGCTGTGCTCATCGGGAGGTCCAGTTCTATACTAGCATCTCGCTATGTTGCATCTTCCGGTGCTGCGCTGGGGCCAGGCCTACACCAGCATGGACGTCGACACGGTCTCGCATTTTTCCACGGGCGAGCCCATCGCGAAGGTCAGCCGCGCCAACGGCGGTTTGATCCAGCGGGACATGCGCAAGGCGCCGAGGGCGCGCGAGGCGCTGCGCGAGATCCCGATCGCCGATCTGGTGGCGCGGGTCGGGCGAGCCGGCGAGCTGTACGCAGCCGCCAGTCTGCCGATGGGCGACGGCTCGCAGGATCCCGATGCGTTCGTGCGCGCGCAGTCGGGGACAACGGGCCTCCCCGAGAGGCTGTGCCGCGCGAACATGAAGAAGAACACGTTCGTGCTGACCGAGATGGGACGTATTCTCGCGTCGCTCACACGCGGCCTGGACCTCGACGTGCTCTCGCGCGGTTACGGCGAGGAACGCGGCGTCCCCATCAGCTTTCAAGCCGAGAGCCCGGTGCTCGGTCTGGTACTGCCGTCGAACTCGCCGGGCGTGCACACGCTGTGGCTGCCGGTCATCCCTCTGCAGATCGGCCTCGTGCTGAAGCCAGGACCACAGGAGCCGTGGACGCCGTTCCGCATGGCGGAGGCGTTCGCTCAGGCGGGCATTCCCCGCGAGGCCATCTCCGTGTACCCCGGCGAGGGCGACGTGGGCGCCGCGGTGCTCGACGGCTGCGCGAGAAGCCTCATCTTCGGCGGGACGGCCACCGTCGATCGCTATCGGGGCAACGCGCGCGTCCAGGCGCACGGCCCCGGCTTCTCGAAGATCCTGCTCGGCGACGATCAGGTCGACAGCTGGGAAAAGTACCTGGACGTGATGGTCGACAGCGTCTTCGCGAACAGCGGCCGCGGCTGCATCAACTGCTCGGGCATCTGGGCGAGCCGACATGGCCGGGAGATCGCCGAGGCCATCGCCAAGCGCCTGGCAGGGGTTCGGCCGCTGCCGGCCGATCACCCCGAGTCGAGCCTGGCGGCGTTCACGGTGCCCGGCATCGCCGACGCCATTTCGAACGCGATCGACGCCGACCTGCAGGCGCCGGGCGTGACCGACGTCACCGCGATTCATCGCGACACGGGCCGCGTCGTGAAACAGAATGGTGCGGAGTATGTGCTGCCGACCGTGATTCATTGCGACTCACCCGACGCCGCCGCGGCCAACAGGGAGTACATGTTCCCGTTCGTCACGGTCGTCGACTGCCCCGAGGCGCAGATGATCCAGCGGATAGGGTCCACTCTCGTCTGCAGCGCCGTCACCTGCAAGCCCGAATGGCGCCGCGCACTGGTCGATGCCGTTCACATCGATCGGTTGAACCTCGGCCCGGTGCCTACGACGCAGCTCAACTGGCTCCAGCCGCACGAAGGCAACATCGTCGAGTTCCTCTTCCGCGCGCGCGCCTTTCAATCCGCGCCCGTCTAAAAGCCACACCACGTGCCTATGTGGCTTGGCGCCGCGCGCGAGCGAATGGAGACGTAGCGTTGTTCTCTCTGTGTTCTTCGCGGTCTCTGCGGTGATCGTCGTGACGCGGAAGGTCTTCCGGGCCTGGTCTTTTTCGCGTTTTCGTGTTTTCGTGGCGTGTCTTTGTGCGTTGTGACAGGGCATGAAAATCCTCTCCATCACCGCAGGCGCCGGCGGGATGTACTGCGGCAGCTGCCTGCGCGACAACGCGCTCGCCGCCGAGCTCGTGGCGCGGGGACACGACGTCACGCTGCTGCCGCTCTACACGCCGCTCGTCAGCGACGAGCCCAACGTCAGCCGAACAAATGTGCTGTTCGGGGGTATCAGCGTCTACCTGCAGCAGCATTCCGCGTTTTTTCGAAAGACGCCGCGCATCTTCGATCGGCTGTTCGACTCACCCCGCCTGATTCGGGCATTCGCCGATCGATCGGTGTCGGTCGATCCGGCGCTCCTTGGCGATCTCACGATCTCGATGCTCGAGGGCGCCGGTGGCGTGCTGCGGAAGGAGTTCGACAAGCTCGCGGACTGGGTAGCCGGCGAGCCGAAACCGGACGTGGTGAACATCACCAATTCGATGCTCATCGGGCTGGCGAGGCCGATCGGGGAGGCGCTCGGGCGGCCGGTCTGCTGCACGCTGCAGGGCGAGGACCTGTTTCTCGAAGGCTTGATCGAGCCCTACAAGAGCCGGGCGCTCGACCTCATCCGTCGCCAGGTGCGCCACGTCGATCGCTTTGTGGCGGTCAGCGACTACTACGCGTCGTTCATGACGCGCTACCTCGGGATTGCGTCGGACCGACTGTCGGTCGTGCCGGTCGGCATCAACGTGACGGGGTTCGACAGCCGCGAGAGCCCGAGAGACGAAGTGTTTCGGGTCGGATATTTTGCGCGCATCGCTCCGGAGAAAGGACTGCATCTGCTGGCCGACGCCTTCAGGCTGTTCGCGAAGCAGGTCGGCGACACTCCGGTGCGGCTCGAAGCCGGCGGCTACCTCGCGCCCACACACAAGAGCTACCTGGCCGGCGTCGAGCGCTCGCTCGAACAGGCCGGCCTGGCGAGCACGTTCGCGTATCGCGGCGCCGTCGATCGCGCCGGCAAGATGGCTTTCCTGCGCGAGCTCGACGTCTTTTCGGTGCCCGCCACCTACGACGAGCCGAAGGGATTTTCTCTGCTCGAAGCCATGGCGTCGGGCGTTCCGGTCGTGCAGCCGCGCCGGGGGTCGTTCATCGAGATCGTCGAGACAACCGGAGGCGGTCTGCTCGTTCGGCCGGACGATCCGTCCAGCCTGGCCGAGGGGCTGCTCAGACTGTTCCACGATCGGACCGAGCGCGCGCAGCTCGGTCGCCGAGGCTCGGCAGGCGTGCGCGCGCACTTCACCGTGCAGCGCTCCGCGGATCGCCTGCTGGCGGTGTACGATGCGGTCACATGCTCCTCGTCTGCCACCTCACCAAGCAGTACGCCACGCCCCGCGGACCGCTGACGGTCCTCGCCGACGTGTCGTTGTCGCTCGCGCCGGGCGACGCCGCGGCCATCATGGGGCCGTCTGGGAGCGGCAAGAGCACTCTGCTGTACATGCTGGGCGCGCTCGAGCCGCCGACCTCCGGCCAGGTCACGCTGGACGGCAAGAACCCGTTCGCGCTGGACCCGCGCGCGCTGGCCGCGTTCAGGAACGAGCAGATCGGCTTTGTGTTCCAGGATCATTGCCTGCTGCCGCAGTGTTCGGTGCTCGAGAACGTGCTCGTCCCCACGCTCATCGCGAAGAGTGGAGGCGACCAGGTCGGGCTGGCGCGGACCTTGATCGAACAGGTGGGACTGGCCGATCGCATCGACCACCGACCTGCAGCGTTGTCGGGGGGCGAACGCCAACGCGCCGCGATCGCGCGGGCGCTCGTACGCCAGCCTCGGCTCGTGCTGTGCGACGAGCCGACGGGCAACCTCGATCGCGACACGGCCGACAACGTGGCGTCGCTGCTCCTCGACCTGCACCGGCGCCAGAACACCATTCTCGTCATCGTGACGCACAGCGCTCAGCTGGCTGAGAGGTGTGCGACGCGGTTTCAGCTGGCAGATCGAGGGCTGAGACGGGTCGCCGGGTAGGCTTGGCGATGACATCGATCGACCTCGTCGGTCGAAGCCTCACGCATTACTGGCGCACCAACCTCGCCGCGTCGCTCGGCGTGGCGGCGGCGGTGACGGTGCTGTCGGGCGCGCTCCTGGTCGGCGATTCGGTCCGAGGCAGCCTGCGCGATCTGGTGGAGCAGCGACTGGGCCAGACCGATCTGGCCCTCGCCTCGACCGACTTCTTTCGCGCCAGGCTCGCCGACGATCTGCGATCCGACGCCGCGTTCGGGCGCGACTTCGACCAGATCGCGCCGATGATGGCCGTGCAGGGGGTGGCCACCGATCAGGCGAGCGGCCGGCGCGCGTCGCGCGTGCAGGTGTACGGCGTCGACGATCGGTTCTGGGCATTCCACCGAGTGCCAAATCCGGCGGGGTCCGGCTCGCAGACAGCCGGCCAACAGGACCGGGACGTCTGGCTCAGCCCGGGGCTGGCGCGCGAGATCGGCGCGACCGACAACAGCACGATCTTGATTCGGCTTCAGCGACCGTCGGCCATCCCACTCGAATCGCTCCATGGACAAAAAGACGATGTCGGCCGCACGGTGAGGCTGACCGTGCGCGGGGTCCTGCCGCCCTCGGCGCTTGGTGAGTTCTCTCTGCAGCCGCAGCAGGGCGAGGTTCGCGCCGCATTCGTGCCGCTCGCGCGGCTCCAGCAGGATCTCGGTCTGGGCGGCCGCGTCAACGCCCTTCTGGTTTCCACCACGTCCGGCTCGACGGCGCGGGTTGGCCATCTGGAGGATCTCGTCAGGCGTCATGCGACGCTCGAAGACGTCGGCCTGACGCTCAGAGCGCTCGAGTCGTCGCAGGTGTTGTCGCTCGAGGCCGACGGATCGCTCATCGACGAGGCGCGGGAGCAGGCTGCCACCGACGCCGCGCGCGAGTTGAAGATGCTGGCGCTGCCGGTGTTCACCTACCTCGCCAACAGCATCCGCACGCGCGACCGTCAGATTCCGTACTCGCTCGTGACCGCCTACGACCTGGGCATCATCGCGCCAGACGTGCAGGCGGAAGAAACGAGTCTGCCGCCCATGGTCCTCAACGACTGGGCCGCTCGCGACCTGGGCGTCAAGACCGGCGATCGCGTGGCGGTCGACTACTACGTGTGGGAGGACGAGGGTGTGCTGGCGACGCGGACCGAGAACTTTCTCATCGCCGGCGTGGTTCCGCTCGAGGGCGCCGCCGCCGACAGGGATTTCGCGCCGGTCTATCCGGGGATCACCGAGTCGGCAAGCCTGCGCGACTGGGATCCGCCGTTTCCGATCGATCTCGGGCGCGTGCGGCCCATCGACGAAGAGTACTGGCGCATCCATCGCACGACGCCCAAGGCGTTCATCCCGGACGTGGTCGGCCGGGCGCTCTGGCGCTCGCGTTTCGGCCAGGCCACGTCGATCAGAATCACGCCGGCCCGGGGCACGACGCTCGCACAGGCCCGCGATCAATACGTCGGACAACTCCGTGGCGCGATCGACCCCATCGCACTCGGCCTGACGGTTCGCGATGTGCGCGCCGCCGGACTCGACGCGTCGCGCGGCGCGACGGATTTCGGCGAGTACTTCACCTACTTCAGCTTCTTCCTCGTCGTCTCGGCGCTGCTCCTCGCGGCGCTCTTCTTCAAGCTGGGCATCGAGCAGCGGGTGCGCGAAGTCGGGCTGCTCCGCGCGGTCGGCTTCACGACCGCCGACGTCCGGCGTCTGTTCATCGCCGAAGCGTTGGTCCTCACGCTCGCGGGATGCGCGGCCGGCCTCGCCGGCGCCCTTGGCTACGGCTACGTGATGATGACCGGCCTGACGACGTGGTGGGTCGACGCCGTTGGCACGACGGCGCTCACGCTGCATGTCTCCGTGCCGCCGCTCGCGGCCGGGGCGGCCGGCGGCGTGGCCGCCGCGCTGGCCTGCATCTGGTGGACGCTCCGGTCGCTCGCGCACGTCTCCGAGCGCAGCCTGCTCTCGGGCCAGATCGACGCGGACACCGTGACCGAACCTCGAACCACGCACGACGCACGTCGAACGAATCAGCACGTCGAACGGAGAACGCAAAACGTCGAACGGCAGCTGTCGGCTGGCGGTCCGGGCCGCCTCGCCGTCGGGTTTCTGACGATCGGCGTGCTCCTCGTCGCACTCGGGGCAACCGGTTGGCTGAGCCCCGTGGGCGCGTTTTTCGGCGCCGGCGCCTCGCTTCTGGCCGCGTGTCTTTCCTGCGCGGCCTTCTGGCTGCGGCGTCGCCCGCGGACCGTCCTCGCTGGCCACGGCCCGTGGACCCTGTCGCCCCTGTGGCCGTTATGGCGCCTCGGCCTTCGCAACGCCACGTACCGGCCCGGGCGGAGTGTCCTGTCGATGGCGGTCGTCGCCTCGGCCACCTTCATTCTGATTTCAGTCGACGCGTTCCGCCGCGACACGAGCGTGATCTCGACCGACCCGCACTCCGGCACCGGCGGATACGCGCTGATGGTCGACACGGTGCTCCCCGTGGTGCACGACCCGAATTCGCCCGACGGACGAGAGCTTCTCGGCCTGGCGTCGTTTGCCGACGTGACCGCCACGCCGTTCCGCGTCCTGCCTGGCGACGACACGAGCTGCCTCAATCTGTACGAGCCGCGCCAGCCGCGCATCCTCGGCGTGCCCCGCGCGTTCATCGACGAAGGCCGCTTCGCGTTTCAAGGTTCCCTCGACCGCGACGACCGCGAGCGAGCCAACCCGTGGTTGTTGCTCACCCAAGATCAACGCGACGAAGGGATCCCCGTCATCGCCGACGCCAACTCGATGACGTACGTGCTGCACAAGGGCCTCGGCGACGAGATCGTCATCAACCATCGTGGCCGTCTGCTGACGCTGAGGCTGGTGGCGGCGCTCCGGGACAGCGTCCTGCAGGGCGAGCTGCTGATGTCCGAGGCCAACTTCCTGAGGCTCTTCCCCGAGCAGGAGGGTTATCAGTTCCTGCTCGTCTCCGCGCCCGCCGATCGCGCGGCTGCCGTCGCCGCGGCGATCGAGGATCGGCTGGCCGACTTTGGCGCCGACGCGTCATCGACCGCCGATCGTCTCGCTGAGTTCCACAAGGTCGAGAACACGTACCTGTCGACCTTCCAGACGCTGGGCGGTCTCGGGCTGCTGCTCGGCACGATCGGGCTCGCGGCGGTGCTCCTGCGGAACGTCCTCGAGCGGCGGCGCGAGCTGGCGCTGCTCGGCGCGGTCGGGTACGGCCGCGGACACCTCTTCACGATCGTGATTGCCGAAAGCACGCTGCTCCTCGCGGGCGGCCTGTTCACCGGCGTTCTCTGCGCGCTCGTCGCGATCGCGCCAGCGGCCGCCGAGCGCGGCGGGCGTCTGCCCACGGGCGCCGGCACGTGGCTGCTGCTGTTCGCGGTCTTCGGCACCGGCCTCGTCGCGTCGATGGTCGCCGCCAAAGCGGCGATGCACTCCCGCCTGCTCGACGCGCTCAGGGCGGAATGAATTAGTCGATAGTCGTTAGTCGATAGTCGTTAGTCCTTCGGCGCGGTCGCGCCGACTAGTGATTCTTCTTTTTCGTGCTTTCGTGTTTTCGTGGCCTCTTCTTCGTGTCTTCGTGCCTTCGTGGCATCGTCTCGCGGTAGGTCGATATTTTTTCTCGGCAGTTCTCTGGTTCGCCGCGTGTCCGCCGGACGACGGTATACTCCGCGCGTGGGGAACATCTACTTCCAGCTGACCGAGGCGTTCAACGCCCGGCAGATCACGGTCGCGTTGGCATCCGGCCAGGCGGTCGTGTACTACCGCATCGCGATCATGAGCAAGGACGGTGATTGGATTGTGCGAGAAACGCCCGAAGCCTGCGAGCATGTGCTTGCCGAGCTGGAAAAGCGGGGCGCGACGTACCGGCCGTCCCCACCGCTCGATGTTCGTTGGCTCTCCGGCGGCTGGTCCAGTCATTTCGAGTTTGTCGACGAACGCGTTCGCCGCGTGCGCTGCGACTTCATGAGCCGGCCGCCGCGGGTCGACCTGGCGACTGTCGAGAGGCTTTTCGCAAACGCCGACCCTGGAAGCCGGCTGCTCGCGATCGACCTCGAGTCGCTGATTCTGATGAAACGCTCACAACGCGCCAAGGACTACGCGGTCATCGGCGAGCTGGCGTCGCGTCTGCCGCCGGAGCGCGAGATCGACCTGACGACAGATCCCGATCGCGTCTTGGAGCTCGCGCCGCAGCATGGCCAGGCATCGTCAAGGCCGGCGGTACGCGCCGCACTGAGCGGCGCCGGCCGACGCACGGTCGTGCTTGCGTTGGCCGAAGAGACCGACGAGTTGCAGGAGGACGACCGCCGGCGCCTGGCGCGCTACGAAGCGGCCGCACGCGAGTATCTGGCCGCCTGTCGCCGGGCGGCCATCGCCCGTATGCCCCTACGTGAGGCGCACGGGCGTCTCCGCGAACTTGCCGACCGACTCCTGCCCGCGGAACTGCCTCCGGGAGGTATCGATCATGCGAATGCTTAGCGAAGACGACCTGAATCTCGAGGACATGAGCGCCGAGGAGCTCGACGCCGCGTGGGATCTGTGGTTCGACGTCGCACAGACGACCAACGCGGCCGACCCGCCCTATAACCACGGCGTCTTCGCCGATGTCCTACCGGCTGCGCCGTGGTCCCAGGCCGAAGCCAATTCCGAGCCGACACGCCAGTCGGTAGTCGATAGTCGTTAGTCGATGGTCCTGAAGGCGGCGGCCGGCGCCGACGATGATCGTTCTTCTTCGTGCTTTCGTGCCTTCGTGCCTTCGTGCCTTCGTGGCCGTGTTTTCGTGTTTTCGTGGCCGATTTGACACCGCTGCGGCTGGACAGCCGACCCGGGGTTCGGGTGTACTTAGGAACGCGAAAGGGCGCGTGTCGCCAGGGATCGTCGTGTCAGGACGCCGCGTGAACCGTCGTGTCCGGCTTTAGCCGGACCAGAGGCCAAACATGAGACGCGCACTCCTTACGATCGGCATCGTCATTGTGGCGGCCACTCTGCTGCGCGCCGACAACTGGCCGCAGTTCCGTGGCTCGCAGGCGGGCGTCGCCCCCGACGACCCGGCGCTGCCCGACAGCTGGGGGCCCGACCAGAACATCGCGTGGAAGCTCGACGTGCCCGGCTACGCGTGGAGCTCGCCGGTGGTGTGGGGCGACCACGTCTTCGTCACCACGGCGATCAACACCAAGGGCGAAGCGCCGCTGAGGCCCATCGGCGACTACCTCTCGCGCTCGCTCGGTGGACAGATGACCACTCTCGACATCGCCACGCCGGCCGACGCGCACCGGTGGATCGTCTACGACGTCGATGTCACGACGGGCAAGATCCGCTGGGAGCGAGAGGTCCAGCAGTCGGCGCCGACCCAGGCGAGACACCAGAAAAACAGCTACGCGTCGGAAACGCCGGCGACCGACGGCGAGCGGGTCTACGCGTACTTCGCCAACGCCGGCCTCTTCGCCTTCGACATGAAGGGCCAGCCGGTCTGGTCCAAGCCGATGGACACGCTCAAGGCGCGCGCCGGCTGGGGCAGCGCGGCCTCGCCGATCGTCCACAGGGGACGCGTGTACATCGTGAACGACAACGAAGAACGGTCGTTCATGGCCGCGTTCGACGCGCGCACGGGCGCGGAGTTGTGGCGGACGCCGCGGGAGGAAGCCACCAACTGGACGACGCCGTTCGTGTGGGAGCACGCCGGGCGTACGGAGATCGTGACGGCCGGAGCGAAGAAGATCCGCTCGTACGACCTCGACGGCAGGCTGCTGTGGGAGCTCGCGGGCATGTCGTCGCTCGACATCCCGACACCGTTCGCGAAGAACGGACTCCTCTACGTGGAGTCAGGTTATCCGACAGATCCGAAGCGGCCCGTGTACGCGATCCGACCCGGCGCCTCCGGCGACATCACGCTCGAGGCCGACGAGACGAGCAACCAGTTTGTGGCGTGGTCTCATCCCACGCTCGGCACGTACGCGACGTCTCCCCTGGTGTACGGGGACTACTACTACACACTGCTCGATCGCGGGATTCTCACATGCCACGACGCGAAGACCGGCAAGGAAGTCTACGGCCGGCAGCGCGTCACGACCGACGCGACGGGATTCACCGCGTCGCCCTGGGCGTACAACGGGAAGATTTTCGCGCTCAGCGAGGACGGCGACACGTACGTGGTGCAGGCAGGACCGGAATTCAAAGTGCTCGGGAAGAACTCCCTGAACGAGATGACGCTGGCGACGCCGGCGGTCGCCAACGGCAGCCTGATCGTGCGGACGGTGTCGAAGCTGTATCGGATCACCCGGAAATGACTCTTCGACTACGATCAACGCAGAGGCCGCGGAGAGCACAGAGAATAGTTAGGTGAGGCCGTTTCTTCTTCGTGTCTTCGTGCCTTCGTGGCGCGACGATCACCACATCCCTCGACGATGCTAGGGACGACTCTGAGGTCGTCGAAGGGTCGAAGGGCAGAGCTCGCTGAGACCGCTGAGACCAAGGGCAGGTGGCATAATCGTCTAATCGGCTGACATGAGACGCGCAACACAACTGGTTCTCGCCCTCATCCTCCTCGCGCCCGGCGCCGCGGTCCCGCACGCGCACGCGGACAACTGGCCCGCCTGGCGCGGGCCGTCGGCCAACGGCGTGAGCCGTGACGTCAACCTCCCGGTGACCTGGTCGAAGACCAACAACGTCGCGTGGCGGCTGGCGCTGCCTGCGTGGTCGGGATCCACGGCCATCGTGTGGGGCAACCGCATCTTCCTGAACGTGGCCGACGGCAACGACCTCTCGCTCTGGGCGGTCGATCGCGATAAAGGCGTGCCACTCTGGAAGAAGCCTCTGGGCGGCGGCAATCACAAGGAGATGAAGCAGAACATGTCGTCGCCCTCGCCCGTCACTGACGGCCGCGGCGTCTGGGTGATGACAGGCACCGGCATCCTGAAGGCATTCGATGTCGACGGCAAGGAGCTCTGGGCGCGCGACATTCAACGCGACTACGGGCGGTTCGGCCTGAACTGGGGCTACGCGTCTTCGCCCCTGCTGCACGAAGACTCGTTGTACGTCCAGGTGATTCACGGCATGCGCACCGACGACCCGTCGTACGTGCTGCGCATCGACAAGGCCACCGGCAAGACGCTCTGGCGCGTGGAACGACCGACGCGGGCGATTCGTGAATCACCCGATTCGTACACGACGCCGGCCGTCGTCCGCTCCGGGGCCTCGACCGAGATCATCATCACGGGCGGCGACGTCGTCACGGGCCACGATCCCGCCACGGGCAAAGAGCTGTGGCGCGCCGATGGCCTGAATCCGTACAACGACGCGGCCCACCGCATCGTCGCGTCGCCGGTCGTGCTCGGCGAGATGATCTACGCTCCGTCGCGCGAGCGGCCGATCCTCGCGCTCAGGGCCGGCGGCCGGGGCGACGTGACCAAGTCGCACCTCGTCTGGTCGTTCAACAGCGGCCCAGACGTGCCCACGCCGGTGACCGACGGCGAGTATTTCTACGTGATCCGCGACAACGGCGTCATGTTCTGCCTCGACGCGAAGACCGGCCGGACCATTTACGGACCCTCGCGCCTGCGCCCGGCCACCTACAGCGGATCGCCCGTGCTCGCCGACGGGAAGATTTACGTGACGAACGAGGATGGGATGACCGTGGTGGCGAAGGCCGGACCGAAATTCGAGCTGCTGGCCGAGAACGATTTCGGCGAATATACACTCAGCTCGCCGGCGATTTCCGACGGGCAGATCTTCATTCGCACCGATTCGGCGCTGTATGCCATCGGTCGCAGGACCACGGGGCGATAGACGTGAGACGCGTGGCGTTCGGACTGGCGATGGCCATCCTCGCGGCGTCGGGCGCCGCCTCGGAAGCGGGAGCGGGCCCTGCAGCCCAAGGCACTCCGTATCAGGCCCAGTCGCTCATCGGCCGCTGGCGGGCGATCGTGGTGACGACGTTCGAGGAACGGCGCGCATCGGCCGAAGAGCCGATCGTGGACTCGATCGAGATCGTCATCTCGCCTGGCGCCGTCAAGGCCGTGCAGGACAAGGCGAGCGAGCAGCGATTGAAGGAAGTCGACGAGGTGGTCCGGCGGTTTGCCCTTGCGATGATCGCGGCCGGTGAGCCGTTTCCCGACGGCAGCGTCGGGATCACCGAAGAAGCCATCGACGCGGCGCTCAAGAAGATTTGTCCGGTGTATCCGTTCTGTTCATGACCAGCCAGTCGACAGTTCACGGTCGACAGTCGACAGTTGCACACTGTGAACTGTTGACTGTCAACTGTCGACTTCGCTGGAACGCGGAATGACTCCCACTGAGCTCCTCGCCGAGATCGATGCCGGACATCCGCCGGCGATTCTCGACGTACGCTCGGCGTGGGAGTTCAAACGCGGACACGTGCCTGGTGCTCTGCACCTGCCCTTCTGGACCGTCGGCGCGCACCTCGCCGAGATTTCCACGGCGCCCGATCAACCGGTCGTCGTGTACTGTGGACACGGCCCGCGTGCGTGGCGCGCCGGCGGCGCCCTGCGGCGCCACGGCTTCACCCAGGTGATCTATCTGGCCGGACACATGCACGCCTGGCGGCAGGCCGGCCTTCGCGAAGAATGTCAGGAACGTAGAACAGGAACGATGACATGAGCTCGACCACCACGCGCGCCCGCCGATCGCTGGCCATCGCCCTGGCTGTTCTCACTGCCGGCTTCGTCTTGCCGCCGGTGGCCGGGCAGAGCCAGGAGCCGGTGGACCTTCAGGCCATCTACAGAATCAAAGACGAAGGGTTCCAGCGCTCCAAGGTGATGGAGATCACCAGCTACCTCACCGACGTCTACGGGCCGCGGCTGACCGGCTCGCCCAACATCCGCGCGGCGGGCGAATGGGCCGTCAAGCAGATGCAGAGCTGGGGTCTCGTCAATACGACGCTCGAGCCGTGGGGGCCGTTCGGCCGCGGGTGGACCAACGATCGCTTCGTCGCGCACATGATCGCGCCGACGGTGGCGCCGCTCATCGGATATCCCAAGGCGTGGACGCCTGGCACGAAAGGTCCGGTGAGGGCCGAGGCCGTGCTCGTGACGCTCAACACCGATCGAGACCTCGACAATCTCCGCGGCACGCTCAAGGGCAAATTCATCCTCACGGCGCCGGCGCGGGCCGTCGCCGCGCACTTCGATCCCGAGGGGCACCGGTACACCGATCAGGAGCTCGCGGACCGCGCGCGCCAGCCCATCGGGCCTCCGCAAGGCCGCGGCGGCGGACCGGGCCGTGGAGGCGCCGGAGACGCGGGATTCCCGGCCCGGCGCACCGCGTTTCTGGTCAGCGAGGGCGTGGCGGCCACGCTCGAGCCCGGCCGCGGCGACGGAGGCACGGTGTTCGTGCAGGGCGGCGGTTCGCGCAACGCCTCGGATCCCCCGACCGTTCCGCAGATCGTGATGGCCGTCGAGCACTACAACCGGCTGGTGCGGATCCTCGACAAGAAGATGCCCGTCACGCTCGAGCTCGACGTGAAGAACACGTTCCACGACGCCGATCTGAACGCCTTCACCCTCGTCTCCGAGATTCCCGGCGCCGACAAGGCCGGCGAGCTCGTGATGATCGGCGCGCATTTCGATTCGTGGCACGGCGGCACGGGCGCCACCGACAATGCCGCCGGGTCGGCCGTGATGATGGAAGCGATGCGCATCCTGAAGGCCACGGGGCTTCGGCTTCGCCGAACCGTGCGCATCGGCCTGTGGACGGGCGAAGAGCAGGGGATCCTCGGCTCGCGCGCCTACGTGACCCGGCACTTCGCCGATCGGCAGACCATGGAGCCGAAGCCGGCGCACGCGACGCTTTCGGGGTACTTCAACGTCGACAACGGGACGGGCGCCATTCGCGGCGTCTACCTCCAGGGCAACGAGGCCGTCACACCGATTTTCGACGCGTGGATGGCGCCGTTCGAAAACTTGAAGATGAGCACGCTCACGATCCGCAACACGGGCGGCACCGATCATCTGTCTTACGATGCGGTGGGACTGCCCGGCTTCCAGTTCATCCAGGATCCGGTCGAGTACGACTCGAGGACGCACCACTCGAGCATGGACGTCTACGATCGCATTCAGGCCGCCGACATGATGCAGAACGCGGTTATTGTCGCGTCGTTCGTCTACCACGCCGCCAACCGGGACCAGCTGCTGCCGCGGAAGCCCATGCCGCGCCCGCCCGCGCGACCAGGGACGCAGGCCAGATAGACGAGCGGGGAATTTGAGGAATTGAGGATTTGAGAATGTGAGGATTTGGGAGCGCGCTCGCAAGTCGTCAGATTTCGCAAATCCTCAAACTTTGCGAGATCCTCAGATCCTCAGATTTCACAAGATCCTCAGATCCTCAAATCCTCAGATTTCGTTGAACACGTACCGGCTAAAGCCGGTAGACTCCAATTCCGACTGAAAGTCGGCTTGCGGCTGAAGCCGCCTGAAGCCGCACCGGCTGAAGAGCCGGCTCAA
>MEKT01000212.1:0-385 GCA_001767435.1 Acidobacteria bacterium RIFCSPLOWO2_02_FULL_65_29
ATGACCCGTGCTGATCGTGGCGATCGCCCGGGGCGCAACGGGCCGCACCGTGTAGGCTCCGGTCGGCGCAAAGGCGACGTTATTGGTGTAAGTGAACGTATTATCATCGATCACGGTGTCGATCGGGAACGTGCCGGCGTGGTTCGCCTCGCCGTCGATGATCACACTCCCGGCGCTGAAACCGTGCTTGGGTGCAGTCGCGGTGATGGTGTTGGAGAAGCTTGTCCCGGCCGTCACGGTGGTGCTAGTGTTGTCCGGCACGGGCAACGGCTGGGGCCGGGTCGTCGTATAACTAAACGTCATGCTACCAACTGGACAGGGACCCCCGCATGAGATGGCGAACGTCCCGTTATAGCCAGGTATGTCCGAACCGGAAATATTCACA
>MEKT01000212.1:446-542 GCA_001767435.1 Acidobacteria bacterium RIFCSPLOWO2_02_FULL_65_29
CCGAGACCGCGTACACGGGACTTGCGATATTCGCCGTGAGCGGGGTGGCCCCGACGCTATAAGTGAACGTGCCGGTGCTGGTGACGCCATCGAAAG
>MEKT01000212.1:573-637 GCA_001767435.1 Acidobacteria bacterium RIFCSPLOWO2_02_FULL_65_29
CTGCGTGTTGTAGTCGGCCGGATTTGCGCCGCTGATGAATACCTGCGTCACGCCGACGAGACTC
>MEKT01000212.1:669-5649 GCA_001767435.1 Acidobacteria bacterium RIFCSPLOWO2_02_FULL_65_29
GTTGGCCGACGCGGTGATCGTGGAACTGGTGGTCGCTACCGATCCCGTGTCCGATCCCAACAGGTTGAAGGTGAAGGTGCCGGCGGCCGTATCGGACGTGCCGATGGTGAAGATATTGTTGAAAACTGCCTCGTTGGCGCCCGTGATCGTGACCTGCTGGTTGACAACGAAGTTATGTCCAGGCGCCGTCGCGCGCGCCGTGGATCCGGGGACCGTGCCGCTGATCACCACGCCCGACCCCCCGGTTCCGCTGGGGTTGCCGTTCGGTGGATTAGCCAACGTAAACGTATTCGCCCCCGTATTGACCGTGCCAATGGTGAAGGTCGTGTTGAAATCGCTATTGCTGTTGCCGGAGATCGACACGCTCGCGCCGGCGACATAAGCGCTCAGGCCCGATAGCGGCGTGGCCGCGCTGACGGTCACGATAAACGGGTTGCCGGGGGGTTTTTGGATGTTGACGATGGTCGCCACCTGGGACGCCGCCTGGGACGCATCCAGGTTGGTGACCGTCACGGTATCCGCCGTCGTGAGGCTGGTGATGGTGCGCGTCGTGCCGCCGTTCGACAGCGACGCCACTGGCACCGAAGCACCGGCATTGTTCAGCGTGACCGACTGCCGGTCGGTCAGGGTCGTCAAATCCTGGCCCACGAAACCGGTGAGCGAAGAGATGAGCCGCGTGCCGAGATCGAGCAGCGCAGTGGTGATATCCGTATTGCTTTCCGTAAAAGGCATCAACGACAACTGGCTTCCGGCCGCACCGGCGACACCGGCCGTGCACTGCTCGGTAAAGCTTCCGCCGTCGGTGCAGGTATAGACGTTGCGCGACGTCCGTCCCGTCTGCGAAATCGCGGGGTTGGGGTAGGTGAAAGTGCGTACTTGCTGGGCCGCCGCGCCTTTCTCGATCAGATCGCCGTCCGCACGGTCGCTCGCGCCGCCGGCGCCGTTGGGATTGTCCGGCGTGACGGCGAAGCTCCAGAAACTGGAGTTCTCGGTCCAGAAACTGCGGGCGGTGCTGTTGATGAAGCCGGTATTGGGGTTCTCCGCATCGACGTCGTCGGCATCCTTGAGCACTACCTGGCCGGCGGTAAGCCCAAGCTGGTACATCTTGAGATTGCCGAGCCAGCGCGGGGCTTTCTTGGCGTCCGGACGGAACACGCCGACGTACACCTGGTTCAGGTTGGTGCCGCGCACGTTGACCGACACCGGCAGCGTGGTCGCGGCAAACACGCTGTTCACCGCCTGCACTTCATTGAAGATATCCAGCAGCGTCTTCGCGAGCTCGTCCGGATCGCTGGTGACGTCGAAGTATTTCCCGCCGCCGTTCTTCCCGGCGCTGTTTAGCAGCGCGGACCAGTCCGGCCCGAGTCCGGTCGAATCCCTGTCGACTTCGACCACGTAGGTGATCACGTTCTGGAAGATGCCGTTGTTGGAATCGCCGTCGAAGTCGTGGTTGGCCATGAATTTCGCCATCTCGTCCGTCCAGTTGCCCTGGCGTCCGTTGGGGTCCGGCGGCGCAATACTGATGACTGCGGGCGGGCTCTGGCCGGTCAACGCGGCCAGACGCGTTTCCATCGTGCCGATCTCGGTCTGGTTCTGGTCGGCGGGGCCGTTGCTGATGAGGATGATGACGTTCTTCTGGCAGCCGTCGGTGATAGGCGAGCTGTAGGGCCGGGTGCTATCCGGCAAGTCGGGATTCACGCCTGGGCCGCGCAACGCATGGCCCGGAAGGTTCTTGAGGTTGGCGTCGTTGGTGCCGTCGTGGTCGGTCTTCACCTTGCCGCCCCCGGAGGCGGGCAGAAGCCCCTTGAAGTAGAGGTAGGCCTCATACATCGACGCCCCGTGCGTGGCGTTGTTGCCGCGGTCGCCGAGAATGTCCAGGCCGTTGACGATCGCCTTCAGGTTCGCCTTGGCCGGATCCACCATCTGGCGCATGGCAAAGCGCACGTAGCCGCCATCGGTGTTGTCGTTGGGATTGCCGGTTTCCGGCATCATCATCAGGCCGAGATTGAAGCGCCCGTCCAGCGCGTCAAACACCTTGGTCAGGGCTAACTTCTCATTGGCGAACTTCGAATTCCAGTTCGCCGTGTTGTCGAGGATGATCAGGATGTTCGGCCGCTGTGCCGGGAAATTCGGGTTGGCGAGAAAAATATCCGTGTCGTCGTTCACCAGGTCAACGGGATAGGCTGATAGCGGCGTGAACGCCAGCAACCCCGCCAGCAAGGCACACAGGAATTTCTTGATCGTCCTCATGATTCAGCTCCGGTAGGTCAACTCACTGGCGGGCAGTTGCCCGCGAGCAGGCGCATTCTCACGCCCTGGGCGACCGTGGCCTGCGCGCCGGTCAGCGCGTCGGTGGAGGCGGCCCGCAACTCCCAGTCCGTGTCTTCGGGCGTCAACTCGCCGATCTTCTTGGTATAGCCTTTTGCCGTTCCCCAGTAATTGCACTTGGGAGCGCTGACGATGACGTTGTAGCCACCGGCGTTGTAGCCGCTGGCACAGCCGAGCGAGCCGTTCGCACAGAGGGTCTGGTTCGCGGGGAGCACGTCGCTTCTGAAAGCAGTGGATGTGCTGATGATCTGCTCGATCTCCTGTTGCGCGACCGCTTCCAGCAGGCGCTGCTGCTGGAAGTTGCCGGCGATCTTGAGATTGATGCTCGACAGGTTGAAGCCGGCGACCGCGAACAGCGTCAGCACGACCAGCATGATGAGGCTCACCAGCAGCGTTGCGCCGCGCTGCAAGCCCAAGCTCGAATTCAGGTGTCTCATGGAATTTCCCGTCTTCCGGCAGCGTTGATCAGGCGTACCGCCGCGGAAAAGACGTGGCGGCGGAAGTTATCGTTGGGGGCGGCCACGAGGTTCGTGCCGGCAACCCCAGGCGCGGTCCCGACGAGGTAGGTCTTGTCATCGACGTACCCGGTCGTCGGCAGGGTGTTGCGCGCCAGGATATAAACCTTCGCTGCGATCACCTGCGCCCAATCGGCGGGTGTCGTGGCGTAACTGTCGACCGAGGCGTCACCCGCCAGCCCCGTCGATGGATTCACGGTCGCCGGCGAGTTATCGACCCCGTATTCAATCTTGAGATGCTCGATGCCTTCGACCAGCGGTACGATGGTCATCGCTGGGCCCACGCCCAATTCGAGCCGCTTGAGCGTCGGTATCGTGTCGTCGCCCGCCTGGCATACGCCACCGGCGCCACCGCCGGCGCTGCATGGCGCCACAAAATAGACGTGGGTGTGAAGCTTGCGTATCGGCGCGGGTATCGTCGGGGGCGTGCCGCTGTTGACCCACCAGCTCGACGCTCCGCCGCTCGCCTTGCCGTCGAGGACCTTCGCCGCGCTTCCCACCTGAACCTCGACCTGCGTGCCGGTGGACTGGATATACACCTCGTTCGCGACCGCCGAGCCCGCGGCCGTCGAGATCGGGACGGTGTGCGCGCGCCGCACCACCAGGATGTCCGAACCGGCCTTCAGATTCGCCGCTGTTAGCAATGCAGCGCCGCAGGTTGTGGTCGAGATGTCGGGAGCCGCGGTAAGATTTGCCGCGCGGTATCCCTGCACCGGATACGCGAGCGCCTCCTGGAGCTTGGCCGTGTTCGTGTCGCAAGGGTCGGGCAGCGCCGCCGGCGCGGGCAGGCTCTCGTGCTGGTGCCCGTAATAGCCGGCGAGCTTCAGGTCCTGAGCGATGATATCCGCCGCGTAGCGGCCATTCTCAATCTGCTGGGCGGTCTTCTGGAGTTCGCGGTTGGCTTCGCTCGAATTGACGAAAATCAGCGTCAGGCCGGCCAACAGCAGCAGCCCGATGGTCATCGCGATCAGCAGTTCCACCAATGACAGGCCGGATTCCCGGTTCAGGCCCGTGCGCGCGCGTTGTCTTTTCATGATGACGTGACCTATCAGTTGAGTCTGGCCAGGCGAAAGGTGGTCGATACCGCGCGCCGTATGGTTTCGTCCGCAGCAGCCGGCGCGGGCGGATACAGCCCTTTGCCGCAACTCGCGGTCGGTGCGATGGTGGAACTGGTTCCCTGCCAGGCGACCGCAACCGTGTAGATGCCCGTGCCGCTCATGACTGCGCCGGCGCCATCGAGCAACTCAGTCGTCGCGTCGTAACTTACGCAGCCACGCGCGCCCACGATCGCGCCCACCGACGCGCCACCCTTGGTTTCCGCTGCCCCCTGCAGCGCATTATTCCATTCGGTCATCGCCGCGACGGCCATCGCGTTGACGGCGGCGACTCCGCTCGCACCACAAGCAGGCGCCCCGCCTGATCCCGTTCCCAGGAACGGAGCGCCGATGGCGGTGTCGGTCGTAAACCGAAAACACGATGCCGTTTCGCGATTGACGCTGATCTGGTCAACGATGTCGTAAAGCAGAATCAGGGCCTGTACCCGCTGGTACGAGTCGAACTCGGCCTGCTGCATGCGTGTCTGCAGGCCCGCGAGGCCGAGCAGGCCGAGCACGATGATGAGCAGCGAGATCAGCACTTCGATCATGGTGAATCCCGCGTGCCGTGACTGTGTAATGTTTGAGCAGGCCATATTCGATTCGCAAGTGATTTGCATAAGGGCTACTGGCACCCGTCAGCGGGGTTATTGTTGGTATCGACCTTCACATTGGGGCGGCCGCTCAGATCCAGCCTCACGCAGCGCGCTGTGGTCGTGGCGCCCGATTCAGATGACTTGAGATTGAAGGTGGGCCGCCCGGATGCCGTCGACAAGCGCCCATCACCCAGGTACGAAACAGTAGTAATGGCGGCATCGGTGATTTGGTCCTTGGCGTCGATGTTGATGCCGCCCAATGCATCCTGACGATTCAGTACCGTGACACCCGCTCTGACCTCCCAGCCGCCGGCCCAGTCAGAGGCAGGGGAGACAACATTGACCGTGGCATTGCGCTTGATCGCTTCGCTGCGCGCAAAGACCAACGCGGCATAGACGTCGCCCACTGCGGTCTTGACGCGCTGGTCCCGCACGAGGTTGCCCAAT
>MEKT01000213.1 GCA_001767435.1 Acidobacteria bacterium RIFCSPLOWO2_02_FULL_65_29
CTGAGCTGAGGCGCCGCTTCTGCGAAGAAGAACTGCGGCTCAACCGCCGGCTCGCACCGCAGCTTTACGACGCAGTGGTGGAAATCCGGGGCACGCCGGAGAGCCCGCGCATCGAAGGCACTGGGCCCGTGTTCGAGTACGCGGTGAAGATGCGCGAGTTCCCGCAGGACGCGCTCGCGAGCCGTCTGCTCGCCGCAGACCGGCTCGGCCCGCGGCAGATCGAGCAACTCGCCGCGACCATCGCCGCATTCCATGAGAGCGCCACGGCAGCCGAAACAGGCAGTGCGTTCGGCTCACCGCGCACCGTGCTCGCGCCGGCGCTGCAGAATTTCGAACAACTGCTGCCGCTGCTCGCCACGCTTGAGGATCGGGCAGTGCTGGCGGCGCTGCGCGAGTGGACGGAACGGGAGCACCGCACGCGGCACGCGCTGTTCGAGAAACGCCGCGAGGGAGGCGCGGTGCGCGAATGCCATGGCGATCTGCACCTCGGCAACATCGTGCTGATCGACGGTAAGCTCATTCCTTTCGACTGCATCGAGTTCAACGCCGAACTGCGCTGGATCGATGTCATGAGCGAAGCGGCTTTCCTGGTGATGGACCTCACCGACCGCCGCCGGCCCGACCTCGCGTTCCGGTTCCTCAATGCCTACCTCGAACTCACGGCCGACTACGGCGGCCTCGGCATCCTGCGTTTCTACCTCGTCTACCGCGCAATGGTGCGCGCGAAAGTCCACTGCATCCGCGCATCGCAACCCGGCGTGCTGTCCGCGGAACGCACGCGGCTCTTTGCCGCCGGTCGCGACTACCTCGGTCTCGCGCAGCATTTCACCCGCGGCGCCCGCGCCGCGATCGTCATTACTCATGGCCTTTCCGGTTCGGGCAAAACCGCGATTTCGCAATCCGTCGCACCGCATCTCGGCGCAATACGCATCCGCTCCGATGTCGAACGCAAACGGCTGTGCGGCATGGGCCTCCTGGCGCGCAGCGGCTCGAAGGTGGAAACGGGCATTTACACGCAGGAACTCACGCGCGCCACCTATGAGCGGCTGGCGCAGCTCGCGCGCACGGTGACAGGCGCCGGCTATCCCGCGATCGTCGACGGCGCGTTTCTCAGGCGCTGGCAGCGCGACCTGTTTCGCGACCTCGCCGGCGAGCTCGGCGTGCCGTTTGCCATCCTCGACGTATGCGCACCGGAGCCCGTGCTGCGTGCGCGCCTGACGCAGCGCGCGAGCAGTGGAGGCGATGCTTCGGAAGCCGACCAGGCGGTGCTGACGCATCAGCTCTCCACCCGCGAACCGATCGCCGATGACGAAGCGCGGGAGGCGGTGCGGGTCGATTCCGGACTATCCGGAAGTGACGCGGCTGCGGAGCGGGCATGTCATGCCCTGGCGCAACGGCTGGGCTATCAGGCCGGCGGCCAATGAGCTAGTCGAGACGAACCGATATTCTTCCCGGAGCGTCGCGATTTCCTGAACGCCGCAGGCGGCGTGGCGTGTTAGTATTTCTCGAAACAAGGGGGAAGCATGCCGACGTTGCAGTTCAAGGGTACTGCGAGAAGATTTGGATACACCGCGACGACTTGGCAAAGTACGAACTGGAAGCAAAACGGACGGTGCGGCCGATGCTGGTGCCGTTCAATTTGAAGTGACAAGGAGATTGGCCCATGGCGACCCACAGCTACACGGCAATTCTGGAGAAAGAAGGCGACATGTATGTGGCGCTCTGCCCCGAGCTCGATGTCGCAAGCCAGGGTGCAACTGTAGAGGCGGCTACCGCGAACCTGAAAGAAGCGGTCGAGCTGTTCCTCGAGTGCGCCGACCCGGAAGAAATCAAGCGCCGCCTGCACACCGAGGTTTTCGTGACGCGATTCGAAACGGTGCATGGGTACCCGTCATGCGTCACTTGACGCCTGGGGACCCGCCCGCTCACCCATCGTGAACGGTATTTTTGAGTTGATCAAGATGGGCGAAATGGCGGTCAAGTTAAGAGCCCTCACCGGGCGCTTCACCAGCAAGCGTTTCGCCTACGCCCCGCCCACGGGCGATTTCCTCAAGAGGATCCGGGAACATTACGGGCCCGACGTATACCCGGAGCCCAGCGCGCCTAAGCCATAGCCGGCGCGACGGCTAAGGTTCAGGGGTAATCGGACACTCACAATAACTGGGGTCAGCGTAAGATTCCCATCTCGCGCGAAGCCCACGCCACGAAAAATTTACACTGGCCCCATTTATCTTCGCCCGCTGGCTCAATGAGTGCGACTGCATGGGACAAGTCTGATGCCCCGCATCTTCGATAACATCGAACAGGCGCTCCTGCCTGCACTGCAGGAAACTCTCGACCGTTCGGACCGCGCGGATTTCTGTGTCGGTTATTTCAATCTCCGGGGTTGGAAGCAGCTCGACACGTACGTCGAGAAATGGGCGGGCGGTGACGGCCATTGCTGCCGCCTGATGGTCGGCATGCAGCGCCCGCCGGAGGAGGAACTCCACGAAATTGTCAGCCTGATCAGGCGCGACAAGGAAATGGATCAGCCAACGGCCGTGCGCCTGCGCCGCAAGCTGGCGTTGGAATTTCGCGAGCAGCTCGCCTGGGGCGTTCCCACCGATGAAGATGAGACTGGGCTACGCCGGCTGGCGTCCCAGATTCGCGCCCGCAAGGTCGTCGTCAAGCTTTTTCTCCGGCATCCGCTGCACGCGAAGCTCTACCTGCTGTTTCGTCCCGATCCGATTGCGCCTTCGGTCGGGTATCTCGGCAGCAGCAATCTCACCATGTCGGGGCTCTCCAGGCAGGGCGAGCTCAACATCGACGTACTGGATCACGACGCCTGCGCCAAGCTCGCAAGGTGGTTCGAGGGTCTGTGGAACGACCGGTGGTGTCTTGATATATCCGACGAACTCGTCAGGATCATCGAGGAAAGCTGGGCGCGTGTCGAGCCGCTGCCCCCGTACTACATCTACGTCAAGATGGCGTACCACCTGTCCAACGAAGCGCGGGCAGGGCTCAACGAATTCAAGATTCCCCGCGACTTCGGCAACAAACTTTTCCAGTTCCAGGCCGCGGCGGTCAAGATTGCCGCGCATCATCTCAACAAGCGCGGCGGCGTGCTGATCGGTGACGTGGTCGGCCTCGGAAAGACGCTCATGGCAACGGCGGTTGCCCGCATTTTCGAGGACGACCACGGCCTGGAAACGCTGATTCTCTGTCCCAAGAACCTGGTGCCGATGTGGGAGGACTACCGCAGCGAATACCGGATGCGTGCGCGGGTGCTGTCGATCACACAGGCAATCAGGGATTTGCATCAATTGAGGCGCTACCGGCTGATCATCATCGACGAAAGCCACAATCTGCGTAATCGCGAGGGCAAGCGCTACAAGGCGATACAGGATTACATCCGCTCGAACGACAGCAAGGTGATCCTCCTGTCCGCAACGCCGTACAACAAGAGCTACCTCGACCTCGCGAACCAGCTTCGCCTGTTTGTGGAGGAGGACATCAACCTCGGCATCCGGCCCGAGGCGTTGATTCGCGAACTTGGCGAAACCGAATTCATCCGCCGCCACCAGGCGTCGCCCCACTCCATCGCGGCCTTCGAGAAAAGCTTCCATGCCGATGACTGGCGGGAATTGATGCGCCTCTACATGGTGCGTCGGACGCGCGGGTTTATCCAGGAAAACTACGCCGACACCGATCCCGCCACCGGGCGCAAGTACCTTCAATTGGAAGACGGCACCCGGTCGTTCTTCCCGGAGCGTAAGCCGCGAACCGTCAAGTTCAAGATCGACGAACGTAACGCCGATGATCCGTACGCCCGACTTTACGCGGATGATGTCGTGGCGGTCATAAACGGGTTGCGCCTGCCCCGGTACGGTCTGGGGAACTACCTCGGCCCCACCCCCGACCAGCCACCGACCGCGGCCGAAGCCCGGCAACTGGAAGACCTGTCGCGCGCGGGCAAGCGCCTGATGGGATTCAGCCGCACCAATCTGTTCAAGCGGCTGGAGAGCAGTGGACACGCCTTTCTCCTCTCCATCGAGCGGCACATCCTGCGCAACTTCATCTACCTGCACGCGATCGAGCACGGCCTTGCTCTGCCGATCGGAACCCAGGACTCGGCGATTCTGGACGCGGCCACCAATGACGGGGACGAGAATGCGCAACTCCTGCCGGACGAGGATACGGATAATGGCGATGAGCAGGAGCCCGGCCTGCCAGGCGCGGGGCTACATACCGAGGCCGAGTTCCAGCGACGGGCGACGGAGATTTACGGAACGTACACGACTGTCGGCAGGAGGCGCTTCAAGTGGTTGAGCCCCCGTTTCTTCGCACCAGCACTGGCCGAACACCTGCTGGACGACGCACGCGCGCTGATCGGGGTGCTCGCGCGTTGCGGCGACTGGAATCCCGAGAAAGACGCCAAGCTGGCTGCATTGTTCGACCTGATCGAGAAAAAGCACCGCAACCAGAAGGTGCTGATCTTCACGCAATTTGCGGATACTGCGGATTATATCAACGCGCAGTGCGGCGTCAGGAAACTCTCCGCGGTCGCCTGTGCAACGGGCGACGTCGAAAACCCCACCGCGCTGGCGTGGCGGTTCAGCCCGGTTTCAAACGGCAAGACGGAACAGATGCCGGGAGATGAATTGCGCGTCCTGATCGCGACCGACGTGTTGTCGGAAGGGCAGAACCTGCAAGACTGCGCCGTGATCGTCAACTTTGACCTCCCGTGGGCGATCATTCGGTTGATCCAGCGCGCGGGTCGGGTCGACCGCATCGGCCAGCAGGCCGAAGTCATCCTGTGTTACTCGTTCCTGCCGGCCGAGGGCGTCGAGCGCATCATTCGGTTGCGTTCCCGCGTGCGTGCGCGGCTGCGGGAGAACGCCGAGGTTATTGGGACCGACGAGGCGTTCTTCGAGGACGAAAACGAGGCGCAATCCCTGCGCGATCTCTTCACCGAGAAATCGGGAATTCTGGACGGCGACGACGAAACCGAGGTGGACCTGGCGTCCTACGCCTACCAGATCTGGAAAAATGCCATCGATCGCGATGAGGAGCTGCAAAAGATCATTCCGGACCTGCCGCCGGTTTCGTATTCGACCAAGGCGATTCCGAAAGCGGCGAACGGCCGGCAGGGCGTGCTCATTTATCTGCGCACGCCCGACGGCAACGATGCGCTGGCGTGGATGGCCGATGACGGCACCGCGATCACCGAGTCGCAGTTCGCGATCCTCAGGGCCGCGGCGTGTGAGCCGTCGGAACCCGCTCTGCCGCGCCTGCCCAGCCATCACCAACTGCTGAGGAAGGGTGTGGAACTGGTGCTGAGCGAAGAACGTTCCGTGGGAGGCCAGCTTGGCAGTCCCAAAGGCGCGCGCTTCCGCACCTACGAGCGGCTCAAGCGTTACGCCGACGAGGTCAAGGGCACATTGTTCGAGTCCCAGGAACTCATCAAGGCGATCGACGACATTTACCGGCACCCACTGCGCCAGACGGCGGTGGACACGCTTAACCGGCAGTTGCGCTCCGGGATTTCCGATGATGCGCTGGCGCAACTCGTCGTCGCCGTGCGCGAGGAGGGGCGGCTATGCGTCATCCATGAGGAGGAAGAGATGCAGGAGCCGCGCATCATCTGCTCCCTCGGGCTGGCCGGAAAAGCGGGATAGGCGGCATGACCGGCCTCAACGTTGCTCGGACACGGGAATTGCTGCAGTGGTTCGAGTTCCGGAAATTGTTCATCGAGGAACTCGGCTGGGCAGCGCATAGGGCGCGACTCGATGTAAGTGTTCCGGGCGCGTCCTACGCGCTCGACGCGGTCGCGGAGAAGTGCGGGCTGGTCGTCTATCACTTCGCCGCGGCGCCGGACGCCGCGATCCCCGCCTACGCGACCCGCCGCAGGATCGAGCGGCAGGTCACCCGCTCCACGCGCGAAAACCTCATCATCTATGCGGATGCGGCGAAAACCACCCAGGTCTGGCAATGGGTGCGCCGCCAACCCGGCCAGCCGGTCGCCGCGCGCGAGCACCATTTTCACAAGCACCAGTCCGGCGATGCGCTCCTGCAAAAGCTCGAACCCCTGTTGATCTCCCTCGAAGAGGAGGAAAAGGGCGTCAACCTGCCGGAGGTCGCGCGCCGTGTGCAGCGCGGCTTCGATGTCGAGCGGGTTACGAAGCGTTTCTACGAATTGTTCCGCAAGGAGAAGGACGCATTCACCAAATTCATCACCGGCATTGCCGAGAAGGCGGACCATGAATGGTACGCCTCGGTTATGCTTAATCGGCTGATGTTTGTGTACTTTGTTCAGCGCAAGGGCTTCCTCGACGGCGACCATGACTACCTGCGCAACCGTCTCCGCCGGCTGCAGCAGGAGCACGGCCGGGACAAGTTTTACTCCTTTTATCGCTACTTTCTGCTGCGGCTTTTCCATGAGGGTCTGGGCGGCCGGCAGCGCACGCCGGAACTCGAAAAACTGATCGGGCGGATTCCGTATCTGAACGGCGGCATTTTCGATATTCACGAACTCGAAAAACCCGAGCGCTACGGCAAGGCCATCCAGATTCCAGACAAGGCGTTCGAGCGGATTTTCGATTACTTCGACCAGTACCAGTGGCATCTCGACGAGCGCCCGCTGCGCGCCGACAACGAGATCAACCCCGATGTGCTCGGCTACATCTTCGAGAAGTACATCAACCAGAAGCAGATGGGGGCGTACTACAGCAAGGAGGACATCACCGAATACATCAGCAAGAACACGGTGATTCCCTACCTCTTCGATGCCGCCCGCGGCAAGTGCAAGGTGGCGTTCGAGAACCCCAAGGGTCCGACCGTATGGGACCTGCTGCGGGAGGATCCCGACCGCTACATCTATCCCGCCGTTCGCCACGGCGTGGAAAAGCCGCTCCCGCCCGAAATCGCTGTTGGGCTCAATCCGCCCACGTTGCACCAGCCTGTTGGTGATGGCCCCATCCAGACCCTGGAGCTGCGCAGGGGCTGGAACAAACCTGCGCCCTCCGAGTACGCGCTCCCCACGGAAATCTGGCGCGAAGTCGTCGCGCGGCGCAAACGGTACGAAGAGATCAGAGCCAAGCTCGCTGCCGGTGACATCTGCGACGTCAACGACCTGATCACGTTCAACCTCGACATCCGCCAGTTCGCGCAGGACGTGATCGAGACCTGCGAGGGTCCGGACCTGCTGCGCGCTTTCTGGCACGCGATCGTGAAGGTCACGATCCTCGATCCAACCTGCGGCTCCGGCGCATTCCTGTTCGCCGCGCTCAATATCCTCGAGCTGCTGTACGAAGCCTGTCTCGACCGCATGGAGGCGTTCGTCGCAGACCTCGACCGCTCCGGCGAGAAGCACCGGCCCGAGAAGTTCTCCGATTTCCGCCGGGTGCTGGCGCACGTGGCGGCGCACCCCAATCGGCGCTACTTCATCTTCAAGAGCATCATTCTCAACAACCTTTTCGGCGTGGACATCATGGAAGAGGCGGTGGAGATCTGCAAGCTTCGCCTCTTCCTCAAACTCGCGGCGCAGGTCGAGCCAGATGAGGCACACGCGAACCTGGGCATCGAACCGCTGCCGGACATCGACTTCAATGTCCGCGCCGGCAATACGCTCGTGGGCTACGCCACGTATGACGAGGTGAAGCGGGCAGTGACGGGCAAGCTCGATTTCGACAATGCCATGGACACGATCGCCGTAACGGCGGCGGATTTGCAGCAGGCCTTCGACGCATTTCGTGGGCGGCAGATCGAAGGTGATGGTTCTGTGCCCACCGAGGACAAGCAGGAACTGCGCAAGCGACTGAAGGCATTGGATGACGAGCTCAACCGCTACCTCGCTGGCGAATACGGCATTCGATTTCCCTCGCCCTCCCGGAGGGGAGCAGGGGGTGAGGGCTATGCCGAGTGGCTAGAATCACACCACCCTTTCCACTGGTTCGTAGATTTCTACGGCATCATGAACAGCGGGGGGTTCGATATCATCATTGGCAACCCGCCATATGTCGAGCTGAATGCTCTGAACGACTACGAGCTTCGCGGCTTCACCTGCGAAGAGAGCGGCAATCTCTACGCACTCGTTATCGAACGTTGTGCCGCGCTCGGGCGGAAGGAAGGTCGGCAGGGCTATATCGTTCCCGTCTCTTCTGTTTCAACGGACCGTTACTGGAGTTTGCAACAACTGCTGGCTCGGCGTGAGGACCACTTCAGTTCGTACGATGACCGGCCTTCGCGCCTTTTTGATGGACTGGAGCATATCCGGTTGACCATCCATCTCTTGAGCCGGCCGGCACGTTCATCGCAGCTCTTCTCTACGCGTTACAACAAGTGGTTGGCCGACGAACGCGCGACCCTGTTTGAGAAACTACAATTCGTCTCGTCGTTGCCAACACTGGTCGAGCGGACAATGCCGAAGATATGCTCTACCTTAGAACTGTCAATCGGGAGGAAACTGGCTGATCAACGTAGACAGTTATGTGCGTTCTACAGTCGTACAGGCCAACATCACATTTTTTACTCAAGAAAGGTCGGCTACTTTCTTCAAGTACTCGACTTTGAGCCTCGCGTGCTGGACGGAAGAGGCCGACGTCGCCCTCCCAGCGAGTTTAAGGCATTGAACTTCGGCACCATAGAGCACGCGCAGTTGGCGCTTTGCTGTCTGAATGCTAACTTGTTCTACTGGTTTGTGACCGTCTTTTCAGACTGTCGTCACGTTAACAAACGCGAAGTCGATGCTTTCCCCGTCAATCTTGACGCTCTCGCGGCAAGTAACGTGAAGACACCCTTGGCGAAACTCGGTGCCCGCCTGATGGAGGACTTGCAGCGGAACTCCATGGACCGGCAGATGCGTTTCCAGCACGATACATTGACCGTGCAGTGCATCTATCCGAAAGCTAGCAAGTCGCTGCTCGATGATATTGACCGAATGCTGGCATGGCACTACGGATTCACGGAGGAGGAGTTGGACTTCATCATCAACTACGACATCAAGTACCGCATGGGCCGTGATGCGGAGGACGACGACGAATGAGTCAGTCGCCTCAGGCCCTCCGGGGCGCGTTAGGGCTACGATGGGGGCATAGCCGGCAGAACGGATAAGTCGTGGCGCGTAAACGGCTGCATCATGACCGAAAAAAGCGATAAGCAATGCTCAAGAAAATCATCTCGATCAAAAACGTCGGCCGATTCTTGAACTACAGCGCTGCCGGAGATGTTGAACTCAAGCGTTATACCGTGATGTTTGCGGAAAACGGTCGAGGCAAAACCACTCTCTGCGCCGTTCTGCGTTCTCTCCAGTCGGGCGATGCCGCCCACGTGCTTGGGCGCACCACGCTCGGAACCACCGATGGCGCACCTGAAATTATGATTCTCGTGGATGGCGGGACCGCCGCTTTCAAGACAGCTGCGTGGAACACAACGGTATCCAACCTCGCGATCTTTGACTCCACGTTTGTTTCCGAAAACGTCTATTCGGGCGATGCGGTTAGCCTCGACCACAAACGTAACCTTTACAGGGTAATCGTTGGTAAACAGGGCGTAGATCTTGCGCGCCAGATCGAAGAGTTAGACGCGGCGAGCCGCGAGAAAAGTACCGCAATCAGGGAGAAACGTGCGGCGGTTCAGGCCGTGGTTCCGCAGGGGCTCACCGTCGACGTCTTCTCGTTCTTGCAGGAAGACACGGAGATAGACGCCAAGATTAGCGAGAAGGAAAGAGAACTTGAGGCCGTCAAGCAGGCAGACCAGATCAAAGGCCGCGCTGGTCTGGCGGAATTGGTTCTACCGACCTTTCCAGTTGGGTTTGTAGGACTGCTTGGCAAAACGATCAAAGGCATTTCAGAGGACGCGGAGCGCCGCATAGCAAAGCAGATCGAATCGCACGCCATGCATGAGCGTGGCGAGCCTTGGCTCTCCGAAGGCGTGGGATACGTCCGCAACGATGCGTGCCCGTTCTGCAGCCAGTCTCTCGATGGCGTCGCGCTGATCGCAGCGTACAAAGCCTATTTCGGTGAGGCTTACAACGCCCTGCGGACCGAGATCAGCGCGCTCCGCCAACTGATCGATGCCGCGTTTGGCGATCGGGAGATTGGGCGGATCGAGCGAATTACCGACCAGAACGTCTCCTCGGTCGAATTCTGGTCAAAATATTGCGCCATTACACCGCCGGCCTTGGCCGGCGCCGACAAGGTCGGGGACACATTGCGGACTCTCCGGCAAAGCGCCCTCGCTCTCCTCGACCAAAAGGCCCGGCGCCCGCTCGATCTCGTGCAAGCGGATGCGTCCTTCACGGCCGCCAATGCGGCCCTTATCGCCGCGCAGGGTGATGCCGCGACCTACAATCAGGCCGTACAAAATGCAAATGCCGCCATTACGGCGAAAAAGGCCGCGACCAGTGCCGCTGATCTCAGAGCCGTCGAAAGCACCCTGACCCGCCTCCGGGCGACGAAGAGACGACACGAAGCTGATGCGATCGCAGCATGCCAGGACTACGAGACTGCGGTGTCAGCGAAGAAAGCCCTGGAAGACCAGAAAGCAAGTGTCAGGGAGAAACTCGACAGGTACACAGAGGAAGTCATCGGTAGATACGAGCGGACTATTAACCAGTTGCTCGACGATTTCCAGGCTGGCTTCCGGATCACCGGCACCAAGCACGGCTATCCCGGGGGCGTTGCCAGCTCCAGCTACCAGATTTTCATCAATGAAACGCCCGTAGAGCTAGGTGACTCCAACTCGCCTCTCGACAGGCCGAGCTTCAAAAACACGCTTAGCTCCGGCGACAAGAGCACGCTTGCCCTCGCGTTGTTCCTCGCGCAACTGGAACACGATCCGGAAAAGGCCGGCAAGATCGTCGTTTTCGACGATCCGTTCAATAGCCAGGACAACTTCCGGAAGGACTGCACCGTCCAGAAAATCAAGAAATGCGGCGAAAGCTGTCCGCAGATCATTGTTTTGTCGCACGATCAGAATTTCCTGAAGCGTATCTGGGATCGGTTTGCTTCCGAGGCCGGTAACCGGAAATGCCTCCAACTGACGCGGATCGGCGTGCGCAACACGACCATTTCAGAATGGGACATCGAGCAGGCAACGCAAGCGCGGTTCGTCGCGGACCGACAAGCCCTTGCGGATTACTACCACACGGGTGAGGGCGCTTCCAGGGACATCGTGAACAAGATCAGGCCCGTCTTGGAGACCTATTGCCGAAACCTCTATCCGGCGGAGTTTACCGCCGATACGCTTGGCACGATTATCGGCAAGGTCAGGATCACCGGTTCCGCGTCCCCCCTTCATGCTCTGCTTGACGACCTTGACGCGCTCAATGAGTACACACGCCGTTACCATCACGGGGAGGGTTTGAACGCGGCGACGGAGTTGATCAACGATACTGAGCTTCAGGGTTTCGTGAAAAAGACGCTTATGATCACTGGAGGCTGCTAGAAATCGGATTTCATCATGCCTACGAGTTCAAATCCCGGATGGGCCGCGATGCGGAGGACGAGGACGCATGAACGTACGCCGTGCCACTGCTGGGGACAGCGGGATTCGTTGGAGGGTGCGCTGCCGCGCCCCTATGCTTCAGTAGCGAATCGCTTGGCCTGTGGACGGAAGCGTGCTTCCGCTGCTGGCAATCGTAAAGCCTGTCCCGTAAATGCTGACGGTCGCCGTACTCTTTGAGGAGAGTTCAATATGTTCCTGCTGTGGCAACTGGGGATGACCGAAGTCGTGGGGCACGGCCATGCCGTGAACGGTGAGTGAGACCACCAGAACCCCTGCGACAGACGTCCAGTAGAAGTTGCTGCCGGAGCTACAGTTCGTGGGGTTCAAAATTTAGATCTCCAGCACGGTAGCGCTCAGGCCCCAGCGGTGGAGCTGAGACCGAGCCGCGAAGCCGCTTCCGCTCGGAACGATCAAGGTGAACTCCGCAAACTTGTCCCGCACGTACGCCGCGAACAGCCGGCATTGCTCGTACGTGTGTTCGTCGCCGAGCGAGTCGGCCGTTTCGACTTCAAATACATGCTGCTTCATTAGGTAGTAGGCGGTGGCATCCGGCTCGTGACCCCGCTGGGTGTCGGTCCAGACGATCCGGTCGGGCTTCACGTAGCCCGGCAGATCGACCTTGATGTCCGAGTACAGGTTCGCCACCAGTCGGGCGCGCAGTTTCTCGAGCAGCCGATCGTGCTCCGATTCGGCAAAAAGCTGCGCCAGCGCGCCGAGCTGCCGAGGCTGCGGCGTAAGGAACGACGAAAGCGCACCGGGGTTGCTATCCAGCCCCAACAGGCCGCGCGACAGCGCCGACAGCGTCAAAGGGCGCGCCGGCACCGGCGTGTCAGCCCGGTTCGCCAGCAGTGCGTTGATCAATCCGGGTGCATTCGGATCATGCATGTTCAGTCTCCAGTTGCTGGACTCACAGGCATAGTTTACAATGCATATGAACTTTGTCAAGTGTAAACCGGCGAGAGGGAGCTACTGATGATTGCGGACCGTCTGAGACTGGCCCGGCGAAAGGCTGGGTATTCGCTTCGAGAGTTGTCGGCCGCCATGGACGGCAAGGTCACCGCGCAGGCGATCGGCAAGTACGAGCGCGGCGAGAGCACGCCCAGCTCCGGTGTGCTGACCGCCTTGGCCAAGGCGCTCGGGGTGTCGCTTACCTATCTGCTCGACACTCAGGGAATCGAGCTGTCCGACGCCGAATTCCGCACCAAG
>MEKT01000214.1:0-6599 GCA_001767435.1 Acidobacteria bacterium RIFCSPLOWO2_02_FULL_65_29
AGGCGGGACTAAAGTCCCGCACTACATCCGAGCCCCGAGCCCCGAGTTCGAAACGTGTAGTGCAGGACTGTAGTCCTGCCTACGACAGCGGGTGGAATGCCGAATTCCGACATTTCGGCGCATTTTCGATTGACACTCGTGCGCACACGCGTAGAACAATGAGCACGTGCCGAGGCGCCCCGTGAGCTGGTTTCGCCGCCGCCTGGGATTCGAGCGCGTTCTTGGTGTCGGGCTGCTGGCGGTGTCGGCGTGCCGGGCCCCGGCGCCCGAAGGTCCGCGCGTCATTCAGCCCAAGTACGACGAGCAAACCGGCAAGCTGAAACAGCTCCAGTACGACGCCGACAGGAACGGCAAGGTCGACACCATCAGCTACATGGACGGCGCCCGCATTCTTCGAATCGAGATCGACCGAGACGAAGACGGCAAGGTCGATCGGTGGGAACACTACGGCGCCGATCAGAAGCTCGAGAAGGTCGGCGTGTCGCGGTCGGGCGACGGCATCGAAGACGCCTGGTCGTATGCCGGGCCCGACAGGCAGATCGTCCGCATCGAGATTTCGACCAGGCGCGACGGCAGAATCTCGCGCATCGAGCACTACCAGGGCGAGCAGCTGTCGAGCGCAGAGGAAGACACCGACGCCGACCGCGCCATCGACAGATGGGAGACGTTCGACAGCGGTCGCCTGACGATGGTGTCGTTCGATTCCACGCACAGGGGCAAGCCGGACCGCCGCCTTGTGTACGCCGCCGACGGCTCGGTCAGGGTCGAGATCGACCCGTCGGGCGCCGGGAATTGGACGGCCGAGAGACGCTAATCCGATTTTCGCTCGCGTGTAGTCGACCAGTTCACAGTTGACAGAGCGCGTCGCCAACGTCAACGAGCTGTCGACTGTGAACTGTTGACTGTGAACTACGATACACCGAAGTGCAAAGCGCTCTAGAGCCGGGGTCAAACTCCATGCCCTTCGTGTCCACCGTGGTGGCGATTCTCGAAGCGCATCTCGCGCGTCACATGCTCCGCAGGATCACCACGTTCCTCTGCACCGCGGGCGTTTCTCTGATCGCGTCCGCGGCCGGCGCGCAGACCATGCCGCGCCCTCCGGATCTCGATCGGGTCCGGGTCCGCGTCGGACCGCTATTCGTGAACCCGACGCTGTCGTTGACCAACGCGGGCGTCGACACCAACGTTTTCAACGAAGCCGATTCCGTTACGCCCGAGGAGGACCTGACGATCACCGTGACGCCCGCCGCCGATCTGTGGCTGCGCATGGGGCGGACGTGGGTCATCGGGAACGTCAAGGAAGACCTCGTCTGGTACAAGACGTTCGACGACCAGCGGTCGGTCAACGCCAGCTATACCGGGGCCTGGCTCGTCCCGTTCAATCGGCTCACGGTCGCGGTCGGCGGCACGTGGGTCTCCACGAACGACCGGCCTGGCCTCGAAATCGATACACGCGCCAAGCGCTCGGAACGAGCCGCCCACGCCATCGTCGAGATTCGGGCGTTATCGAAGACCTTCTTTGGCGTGCGCGGCGAGCGCCGCCAGGTCGAATTCGCGGAGGGAGAGGCATTCCTTGGCGCGGATCTCTCGACCGAGCTCAACCGGACCATCACGACCGGCGCCGTGACCGTCCGCAACGAGCTCACGCCCCTGACCAGCGTCGGGTTTGCCGTCGGACGCCAGCAGGAGCGATTCGATGCGTCGCCTCTCCGCGACTCTGATTCGACGCGGTTCGATGCCTCGCTGAGCTTCGATCCGTTGGCGCTGATCAGTGGATCCGCGACGATTGGATTCCGCGATTTCACGCCGCTCTCGCCAGACGTTCCCGGCTACTCGGGCACGACGGCTGCGGCGAATCTTTCGTACACCGCGCTCGGATCGACGAGGCTCACCGTGGGCATCAACCGCGATGTCGAAAATTCTTCCGACGTCAATCAGCCGTACTACTTGCTGACGGGGTTCAGCACATCCCTGGCCCAGCAGGTCTATGGCCCGCTCGACGTGCAGCTGAGGATCGGCGCCGGGCGGCTTGCGTACACCGATCGGGAAGGCGCACACGTCACGTCCCCCGATCGCGTCGACCACATTCGAACTTTTGGCGGCGGCGTCGGCTATCGCCTCGGGCCTGTGGTGAGAGTCGGCGTGAACATCGACAAGTCTCGGCGCCGATCCGAGCTCGACTCGCGTCGATACGAAGGGGTGCGCTACGGGTTCTCAGTCACGTATGGAAATTAGTCGTTAGTCGTTGGTCGTTAGTCGCTAGTCACCTCCCGACTATCGCGACTATCGACTATCGCGACTATCCGACGTAACGACAATCGCGCTTAACGACTATCGACTAACGACGATCGCGACTAACGACTATCGACTAACGACTATCGACTAATTGGCGTGGGCCGCGGAGGGTCGCGGGGCGGAGGGACGAATCGAGGTCGCCTGACATCAGCAGGGAGCCCCTTTCGAACCGCCACCGCGTTACCCGCCGCAGTCCACGTTCGGTTGAAGAGGCAACAAGCGCGCCAGGCGGCGGGAGATCGCTCGGCCGTCGGCTCTCAGCTCTCGGCTCTCAGCCATTCGCTTTCATCTCTCAGTCAACCTTTGACAAATCGACGGTTGTCCATCGCATCACTCAACATAACGGGCCAGGAGTCTGCGCGGCAGAATGTAGTGCGGGTCTTTAGACCCGCCTAGGCGCGCACGGCGCGCCTGCGAGGGAGCGGCGCGGGGCGTAGGGGTCCCCGCAAGCGACCGAGCCGCCGCCTGCGCCGAAGGCTTCGGCGAGCCTCGCCGGAGCTCGAAGAGCGGAGGCGGGGGGTGTGGGGCGGAGCCCCACGTGAAGTTAGTCTGCCCCGGAGTGGATAAAAGGGCCGGAGCCGGCCGGATTAGATCCCTATTTGCACGTGAATGGGCGGGCACGGATGTTGCGGAACCGTTTCGAGAACTTAGAGCGCAGCACGTCGCTCGTTAACCCGTTGGCGGAAAAACCTCATGAACATCCGGTTCACCTCGTCACTGACCCCCGAAGACGAGAACGCGTTCGCCCCGATTCTCATCAACGCGCTCGCTGGCATTCTCGACCTGCTGCCCATCGCCTACATGATCCGCATCGACACGTCGGACGCGAAGGTGTATCAGCACGTGGGCAAGGGCGCCGGCGTGCAGACGCCCGTTGAACCGGTCGGCGCGCGAGTCGGTCGGGGCATGTGAGTGATAAGTCTACCTAGGGCAGAGGGCAGAGGGCAGAGGGCAGAGGGCAGAGGGCAAAGGGCGGTAAGTGCAGAGTAATGTCTAAGTTACGGGCGACTTTTTCGACAGGGCCATTGAATTTCCTGGCATTTTCGTGACCTGGCCACCCGGCGCCGTTCTTGCTCTCGTCACTGCTGCTTCATAGTGTATTTGTGCGCTTTTGGCGATTGAATTCGGCGGCGGAGACCCGATGACGCGGACAACTAGCTCCAGGCTCCTGGTCATTGCATTCACGGTGGCGCTCGTGGCCGGCGCCCAGACCGCCCGTGCGAATACCGTCATGACCGGGGACATCATCAACTTCGATGACCGCAATGGGTCGCCCGGCGGCGAGTTCCTGGCCAATGTCAACCCCGGCAGCGCCGGCGCTTGGTCGTTCGTCACTTTCTGTCTACAGAAGACCGAATATATCGATTTCAATAGCAATTTCACTGTCAAGGGCGTCACGGATTACGCGACATCCGATCCAGACAGCGTAGGCGGAATATCCGGCCGCGATCCCCTTGACGACAAGACAGCTTGGCTTTACACGCAGTTCACTAACACCGGGTACGGGGCATTGGCATCCATCGGTTACGACGGGAGTGCCACCCAGGCCAACCTGTTGCAGCAGGCCATCTGGATGATCGAGCAGGAGATCGCCATCGTCTCGAGCAATCTCTATTACTCTGCCGCCGTAGACGCCATCGTAAATGGCTGGACCGGCATTGGCGAAATCCGCGTCCTGAACCTCGAGCGACAGAAGTCCGATGGGAGTTGGATTGAATCCCAGGATCAGCTGGCGCGCGTGCCCGAGCCTTCCTCGCTGCTCTTGCTCGGATTCGGCCTGGCCTTCGTCGCCCTCCCTCGGCTGCGTTCACGCCGCGTTTAGCCACGAAGGCACGAAGACACGAAGAAGACCAGGAATATCAGACCACGAAGCCAGGAAGACGACCCCCAGGCCGAAGTCAGACTTAAGTCACCAAAAGAGACACATAAGTCTCCTTCATAGATGACTTTTATCTCCTCTCGCGACATCCCATCCAGCTGACTCAAGGAACTCACTTAGAATCAGTATCTTGCTAGCCGTTCTGGCCAGAAGGTCGAACGGAGAGGGCCTTGCTTTGTCTTCTGGCATGCTTTCAGACGGCCTCCGCCCGGCGAATACCGGCACGCATCGAAGCGTCGAGCCTGGGAGTCTTCGTGGCCTGTCTTCGTGTCGTGTCTTTTCGTGGCTCTTCTTCGTGCCTTCGTGCCTTCGTGTCTTCGTGGCCACACTAGCCACTTTCGTCCTCGCTGGCACACTGCTCGGCGCCTGCTCTCGCGACCCCCAGGTGGCCAAGGCGAAGTACATCGCCAGCGGCGACGAGTACGCGGCTGCGGGGAAGCTTGCCGAAGCGATCATCGAATACAAGAACGCCGTCCAGCAGGATCCTCGTGCCGGCGACGCGCGGCTCAAGCTGGCCGACGCGTACACCAAAGCGGGAGCGCTCGGCAATGCGATCGACGAATACGTACGCGCAGCGGATCTGCTGCCTGAGGATTCCGAAGCCCATCTGAAGGCCGGCAGCATGCAGCTGCTGGCCCGCCGTTTCGACGAAGCGAAGGCATGGGCCGACAAGGTGCTCGCGCGAGAGCCGAAGAACCTGCAGGCGCAGCTCCTGCTGGCCAACGCTCTCGCCGGATTGCGGGATCTGGACGGCGCCGTCGCGGAAATAGAAGAAGCGATTCGGCTCGATCCGAGCCGTGGGCAGACCTACACCAACCTCGGGGCGTTCGAGCTCGGCCGCGGCCAGAAGGAAGCGGCGGAGCAGGCGTTCACCAAGGCGGTGGAGCTCGCTCCGCAGTCGCCGGAGGTGCGGCTGGCCCTGGCGAACTTCTACTGGGCCAGCGCCCGCTGGCTGGAAGCCGAGAAGGAGCTCAAGAACGTCATCGAGATCGAGCCGGGCAACGCCCTCGCGCAGCGCGTGCTCGCCGCGTTCTATATCGCGACCCGGCGCCCGGCCGAGGCCGAGCCGCATCTGAAGAAAGTCCAGGAGATCACCAAGACGCCTGCCGCCTCGTTTGCGCTGGCCGACTACTATGCGGCAGGAAAAAATGACGCGTCCGCGCGCGCCGTGCTCGAGCCGCTGGCCGGGGCGACAGAGACGGCCTCGCTCGCCGAAGTGAAGCTGGCGGCGCTCGATCGCCGCGACAATCATCCCACCGAAGCCTACGAGCGGCTGGCGCGGGTGCTCGAAAAAGATCAGACCAATCTGGACGCGCTCCTCATGAAGAGCGCGTTGCTCCTGGAGGACGGGCGTCTGGAAGACGCGCTGTCGAACGCGACGCTCGCGACCGAGAAGCATCGCGGATCGACCGGCGCGTTTTTCACGCTCGGCCGCGTGCAGGCCGCGCGCCACCAGACCGAGGCGGCGATTGCCGCGTTCGACGAGGTGCTGAAGCTGAACCCCCGCGCCACCGACGCCAAGTCGGCCCTGGCGCGCTTGCATCTGGCGGCCGGGCGTCCCGACACGTCCGTCGGTCTGGCGCGCGAGGTCGTGGCGGCCGCGCCCCAGAACGCCGACGCGCGGATCACCATGGTGCGCGGGCTCCTGTCGCAGAAGGACGTGTCGCGCGCCAGAGTCGAGCTCGACGCGCTGTACAAGCAGTCTCCCGATTCGGCCCCGGTGAACGCGCTGATGGGGGTCCTCCGCGGACTACAACGAGACGAGGGCGGCGCCAGGAAGTCTTTCGAGCGTGCGCTCGAGATCGATCCCGATTCCCTCGAGGCGTCCGGCGGTCTGGTGGCCCTCGACCTTGCCGGGAAACGGCACGCCGAGGCGCGCGCGCGGGTCGACGAGCGCCTGGCCAGGAGCCCGAAAAATCCTCTCGTGCTGATGCTTGCCGCGCACACGTACTCCTTCACGGGCGACCCGGCGAAGGCCGAGGCCATGCTCCGCCGCGCCATCGAGAACGATCCGTCGTACCTGGACGCCTACTCGGCGCTCGCGCAGCTCTACGTGTCGCAACAGCGCCTCGATGCGGCGCTCGCCGAGTACGACGAGCTGGCCAAACGGCAGCCGCGGCCCGTGGGTCCGTTGACGTTCGCGGGCATGATCCTGCAGGGGCAGGGAAAAACAAACGACGCGCGAGACCGCTACATTCGCGCCTTGCAGATCGATCCCGACGCGGCCGTGGCCGCGAACAACCTGGCGTGGATGTACGCGGAAACCGACGACAACCTGGACCGCGCGCTCGAGCTGGCGCTCCGGGCGAGGGCGAAGCTGCCCGATCGAGCCGATGTGAACGACACCGTCGGGTGGGTGCACTACCGGAAGGACCGCGCCGCCGAGGCGATACCGTACTTCGAGAAGAGCATCGAGAAGGACGCG
>MEKT01000214.1:6615-9793 GCA_001767435.1 Acidobacteria bacterium RIFCSPLOWO2_02_FULL_65_29
ACTATCACCTGGGCCTGGCGTTGGCGAAAAACGGCGACGCGGCGCGTGGCCGGCAGGCGCTCGAGCGGGCTCTGAAGATCAAACCGGATTTCGACGGGGCCGCCACGGCTCGCCAGACGCTGGCCGCGCTGCCTTAGCAGCCCGTGGTGAAAGTCTGGCTGCATTCGACGGGCGATGCATCCTCGCTGGCTGCGTTGCTCCTCCCTCAAATATTCCCGATATTCTCGGTCGTCGCGCCTTGCCAGCGAGGCGCCTCGCCCGTCTCGGTGCGACGCCAGACTTTCACCACGGGCTGTAGGCGTCACCTCCAGAGACCGACGCCAATCGTCCGCGCGGCTTCTCTCAGTGGGCCATCTTTGCAGCCCAACACCAGTCTGCGCCGTTGCGCCAGCTCCAGATAGGCCGCATCGTAACTGTTTACCGGGTCGAGGAGAGCCACGCCGGTAAACAGTTACTAGCAAAGGACTTACGGAAAACGCGTCCCGCGTCAGGCGCGCGGGTCTGCCCCCTGTACGATTCCGTAAGTCCTTGCCTAGTAATTGGTTACCGCTCAGAAGTCTGAGGCGGTAACCAATTACGCCGCATCATAGACGGACAGGTTGTGGGCGGAGGCCAGCTCAGAGAGGGTGGTGAACGCCAACGAGGCCATGTCGTGGTCCACTCTGAGCCGTATCCCGCGAAGCCATCCCAAGCCCGACCGTCGTTCTTCCTCGGTCAGCTTGCGACGACGTTCAAGGACGCTCAGGGCGTTGGCCACTTCCAACGGCCACAGGGCCGGCACTTCGACAACCGCGCCCGCGGCCATGGCGTCCAGCATCGCGGCGGTTTCCTTCGTGGCCTGAGCCGGATGGACCCACCCGATGGCCACGGACGCGTCCGCGATGAACGTCTTCGTCACAGCCGGCCCTCTTCGATAGCCGAATGGACCTCCCGATCCGATAGTCTCGCCCGGCCCTTGGTGCGAGCGAGAATCCGATGCTGCAACTCACGCAGACCCTCCACGGCTCTGCGGACGTCTTCGAGTCGTGGTGCGCCTTCCGGCACGATTCGGGCAACGGGTTTGTCGTGACGAGTGATGATCACCTCTTCGCCGCTGGCGACTCGGTCCAGCAACTCGCCGAATCGCGTTTTGGCATCAAATGCGGTGACCGTGGCCATCGGATCCTCCAGAACTAACCAGTCTTTGACTAGTCGAATGCTATCACACGTGCGAGGCCACCGTAACGCGCTGCGCTGTTGGACACCAAGTATGACGCTGGCCCTTGCCCTTTGCCCTCTGCCCTTTGCCCTCTGCCCTTGCCCTCCGCCCTCTGCCCTTTGCCCTTCGCCCCCTGCCCTTTGCCCTCTGCCCTTTGCCTCTCTGCCCTTTGCCTCGCTGCCCCTAGCCTCCAGCTTCTAGAAGGCCATCAGAGCCCCGAACGAAGTCGACTCCCGGAGGGACTTTCATCGCGTCGTGAGTTTCGAGCGGATCACCTAATAGATTTTCTTATCATCGGTTACGGTGATCAGCGAATTCGGAGCGGAGTTTGCAAGAACTTGCTGTGCATTCGCACGCATCTGTGTGTACCGAATAAGGAACGCCGGAACTTCTCCGCCGGCCGTCAGGGAGTCGTCCATGAGAGCCCTCGTCGCTGTCTTCACCCTTAGTCTTGTCCTTACCTTGCCGTCTATCGCCGCCGCGACTGAATTGGTCCAGGTGCCCGAGCCGTCCACGATGCTCCTGCTGTTGAGCGGGCTCGGCGCCGTCGCCCTCGCTCGTCGTCGCAAGTAGGATGTGCGGCAGAAATACGTCGCCGCCCACGCCGACTAGTCTGTTTGCCCAACATCTCTTGTAGAACATGAAGTAATTTAGAATCAGCTACTTAGCCAAAGTATTCGGATAGTCAGTCGGTGGATGGATTGTTGCTAGGTCTCAGACAGGATACTTGTCACTGACGTCCGGTCGGTCCTTGGAGGCTCGCGTGAGGCGTGTATTTTCGATCTTGGCGGTTGTGCTTGCGGCTTCGCTCTACGCCACGACTGCGAGCGCCGAGCTCATTCGCATTACCCCCACAGGACTGTCGCCGGCCGAGTACGAGGCGCTCGGCTTGCCCCTGGATCCAGCGATTATCGGGGCCGGCGGTTTCAGGTTGACGTACCATGGCGGCGGCGACCAAACGCTGTTCAACCCGATCGAGCTCATCATCGCCATCCCGACCGGCGCCGTGGCTCCGCCGCTGACATTGTCGGCCAGCTCCGGTTTCACCAGCGTGTCAATCGATCTGGGGGACACCACGACTCGCTACGGCGGCACATGGGACACCACGACCGGTTTCGCAGGCACGTTCGATAGCACCACCAACCCCAAGGTGTACGACTTCATTGGATTCAGTCCGCAGGGGAGCGACTCGCAAAACTACGCGAACTGGAGTGGAGCGACGGGCCTGACGAGTTGGAACCTTTTCGTCTACGCCATTTCCTTCACCCCGAACATCGAGAGGGGCGAATGGGTCGAGTTCACGACCACCCTGTCGGAGGGCTCGTACGTGATCGGGTACGGGGACGTGGTAAGCAAGAACCCGGGTGAAAGCACCCCGTTCACCTTTGCAGGCCTCGTGCAGGTTCCAGAGCCGTCGAGCTTCAGCCTGCTTGGTCTTGGCCTGATAGGCCTGCTGGCCGCCTCGCGGGTCCGCCGACAGAAAAGCCTCACGGCCATCTAACGTTCATCTAACGTGGGGCTCCGCCCCACACCCCGGCTCGGTCGCTTGCGCCGTTCGACAGGCTCACGGCGCCCTGAGTTCGTCGAAGGGCGGGGACCCCTACGCCCCGCGCCGCTCCCTCGCAGGCGCGCCGTGCGCGCCTAGCTCGTTATTCGGGAACGAGTACAAACATTCTCGTTTCGACCAGCATAACGGACTTCCCGCCGCTTTTTCTTGTACACCGCGCACGGTCGACTCGGCGCCGCACGTCCTCTCCCATAGTTTTCACTTCGGGCTGCGTTTTTCACCAGCCTGCCAGTAGGATCGACTTATGACATTGACCGCAGCGGACCTCGTGAAGGCCGATCAGGCCCACCTGATTCACCCGCTCCACCATCCGATCGATCACACCGACCCGGTCATCTATGTCAGCGGGCGCGGCGCGACCGTCCAGGACATCCGCGGGCGCGAATACCTCGACGGCCTTTCAGGGCTGTGGA
>MEKT01000215.1:0-16186 GCA_001767435.1 Acidobacteria bacterium RIFCSPLOWO2_02_FULL_65_29
CGACGGTGTCGGGGGGCTTCTGGAACGACGGGTGGGCGCTGACGCCGACGCCGAATGCGAGCGACCCGCAGAGCTGCACGATCACGGACGGGAATATCTATGTCGGGATCGACTCGCAGCCGCTGGTGGCGGTGCATTACGGGGAGCCGCGGACCGACATTGCGGGGTTCTTCCCGGGGTTCAGCAACAGCGGGTCGGCGGGGGGGGCGTACTACATCGACACGACGGCGCTGGGGAATGGGGACCACCAGATCGGGTGGTATGTGGTGGACAGCTGTGGGCGGGCGGACGGCATCGGCAGCCGATTCTTCTCGGTGCTGAACGGGGTGAACATCACGACGGAGGCGGCGCCGCGGGCGCTCGGGGCGGACGTGAGGGCGGCGCTCGTGGTGGGCGATGCGGGCCCGATTCAGGTGCGGACGGACGAGGTCACGCGGCAGTCGGTGCCCGACGCGCAGGGCGTGCACGTGGTCCAGATCGCGCAGCGGTCACGGATCGAGGTGGAGCTGCCGAAAGTGGAGGGCGCGGCGTATCGCGGCGGCGAGATTGTCAACGGCGCTGAACGCGCGCTGCCGCTCGGGTCCTCGCTCGACGCCGCGCGCGGCGTGTTCTATTGGGAGCCGGCGCCGGCGTTCCTGGGAACGTACGAGCTGGTGTTCGCGGCCGGCGACGGCCCGCCGATTCGCGTGCGCGTCGTCGTTGAGCCTTGATGAAATCGGTTGAAGTTCACAGTTGACAGTTGACAGTCAACAGTACCGCCAAACTGTCAACCTGTTGACTGTGAACTGTGGACTGGCGAAAGGCTGAAACTACGGTATCGTTGCCGTCGTGCGAGTGGCGTTCGACGGTCGCGCGCTGACCGCACCGGCGGGGGGCGTGCGGCGCTACATTCGCGAGCTCTGTCGAGCGATGGCGGAGGTCGCTCCAGACGTTCAGATGATTGCGGTCGGCGCGGATCCACGGGCCGACGCTCCCGCGGGCGTTCAACTCGTCGCGACAGGCGCGTCGCTGCCGACCAATCTGGGCTGGAGCCTGGCCGGTTTGCCTCTCGCCGCCAGGCGTGTCGCGCACGACGTGTTTCACGCGCCAGCCTACACGGCGCCGCTCTGGGGCGTTCGGCGCCTGGTCGTGACGATTCACGACGTCAGCTACGCCAGGCGACCCGAGTGGTACCCACACGGCAACGACTTCGTGCGCCGAGCGTTCTATCGCTCCTGCGCGCGTCGCGCCGATCGCATCCTGACGGATTCCCTGTTTTCACGAGACGAAATCGTCGCCGCGTACGCGATCGATCCCGCTCGCATCGACGTCGTATCGCTGGGTGCCGGCGCCGAGTTCTCACACGACTCCACCGTGGCGCGCGAGCCGTTCGTGCTCCACGTCGGCGATTTGCACCCCCGGCGCAACCTCTCGATGCTCCTCGACGCGGTGCTCGATCTCCGCCGCTATGACCCCGCCTGCGCCCGCGTGCGGCTGGTGCTGGCCGGCGCCGACCGTGGACTCCTCGCCGATCTGCGGCGGCGCGCCTCGGCCGCGCCCGACGCGCTGGACTACGTCGGCCGGCCCGACGATGAGGCGCTCGTCGGGTGGTACCGCCGGGCTGCGGTCTTCGCGTATCCGTCGCGCTACGAAGGATTCGGGCTGCCGCTGCTCGAGGCGATGGCGTGCGGCACGCCCATCATTGCCGCCGCCGCGGGCTCGCTGCCCGAGATCGTCGGCGACGCGGCCCCACTTCTGCCTTCCGATGACGCCGGCGCGTGGCGCGACGCGATCCACGCCCTCCTGACCGATTCGGCCCGTGGCGAGGACCAGAGCGCCCGCGGCCTTCAACGCGCGAAGACGTTCACGTGGGCGCGCACCGCTCGCGAAACGCTCGCCTGCTATCAACGCATTCTTAATCCTTAATTCCGAATTCTTCATTCAAGATGCCGCCCGTGGTTCGCGTCATCGTGCTCAACTGGAACGGCCGGCGGTGGCTCGAGCCGTGTCTCGACGCGCTCCGGCGTCAGACGTGTCGCCAGTTCGAGTTCGTCGTCGTGGACAACGGATCGACTGACGGGTCGGTCGAGCTCGTTCGCGATCGATTTCCTGAATGCCAGGTGGTGGCGCTCGCCGACAACGTCGGGTTCGCGGCCGCCAACAACGCGGGAGCGGCCGGTGCTGCGGCCAAGTATCTGGTCTTCCTCAACAACGACACCGAGGCTGACTCGGGTTGGCTCGGCGCGCTCATGGACGCTGCCGAGCGCGATCCGACGATCGGCCTGGTCTCCTCGCATCTGCTGTTCATGGCGCCGGCCGGCGTCGTGGACTCGGCCGGTGACGGGTACCTGCGCTGCGGGGGCGGCTTCAAGCACCAGCACGGGCAACCTGCCGGCGAGGCGCGCGGCGTACGCGAGGTGTTCGGCGCGTGCGGCGCCGCGTTCCTGATCCGCCGCGATCTGTTCGAGCGGATCGGCGGCTTCGACCCGGACTTCTTCATGGTGTACGAGGACGTGGACTTGTCGTATCGAGCGCGGCTCGTCGGCGCGCGCGCGGTGTGCGCGCTGGACGCGGTCGTGCGCCACGCCGGGAGTGCGAGCCTCGGACGCGTCTCGAGCGCCGCCGTGTTCTATGGCCAGCGCAATCTCGAGTGGACGTGGATCAAGAACTCGCCGCGCCGGCTGCTGCTCCGATCGCTCGCCGCCCACGTGCTCTACGATCTGGCCGGGCTCGCCGGTTACGCGCGCGCGGGCCAGTTGGGCGCGTGGGTTCGCGCGAAAGCCGCGGCCGCGATGGGTCTGGGCCCGGTGTGGCGGAAACGGCGGATCGTACAGCGCACGGCAACCGTGGATCCCGAAGCGCTGTGGACGTTGATGGAACCCGACTGGATGTCGGTCAAGCGCCGCGAGAAGCGCTTCGCCTTTCGACGCGATGCGGACGCTCGGCCGGTCCGGGTAGAATGACCGTGGTGCCCGCGCTGCCATCAGCCTTTGCCGCGGTCGGTGTTCCCCTCCTGCTCGCGTTTGCCTTTGCCTTCATCCTCTCGCTTGCGCTCGTGCCCGCGTGCCGCGCGGCTGCCGTGCGATTCGGATACGTCGCCGAACCGCGCGCCGATCGTTGGCACGCCCGTCCGATCGCGCTCCTCGGCGGTGTCGCGATCGGTGCCACGCTGTTTGGCGGGCTCGCGGTCTTCGGCTCGATCCGCGCCATCGGCGTCCTCGGCGTCTGCGCCGGCTTGATGTTCGCCGCCGGCCTGGCAGACGACATCCTCGCGTTCAAGCCGTTCACGAAGCTCGTCATCGAGATCGCCGTCGCCTCGCTGTTTCTCTTCTTCGGCTACCGCCTGCACTGGACGATGTCGCTTACGCTCGACACGGTGTTGACGCTCGTGTGGATCGTCGGCATGACCAACGCGTTCAACCTGCTGGACAACATGGACGGGCTGGCCGGCGGCGTCGCGCTCGTGGCCGGCGCGGCCCTGCTCGTCGGGCTGATGCCGCCGGAGCCCGGCAGCCAGGCGATGCACCACGCCGGCTATCTCGCCCTGCTGCTTGGGGCGACGGCCGGCTTCCTGGTCTACAACGTCCACCCCGCCAGCATCTTCATGGGCGACAGCGGCAGCCTGCTCCTCGGCGTGAGCTTCGCGGCGCTCACGCTGAGCCGCGCCGACGAAGCGCGCACGGTGTCGAACCCGCTCTCGATCGTCGTGGCGCCGGTGCTGGTGATGCTCATCCCGATCTTCGACACCGCGCTGGTGACCGTGTCGCGGATTCTGTCCGGCCGCCGGCCGTCGGAGGGCGGCAGAGACCACTCGTCGCACCGGCTGGTGGCCGTCGGGTTGTCGGAGCGCACGGCCGTCGGCGTGTTGTGGCTGCTCGCGGCCATCGGTGGAGCGCTCGGTGTCGGCGCCGATTCCTTCAACCTGAGCTGGTCGGCGCCTCTCGTCGGACTCTTTCTGGTCGCGATGGCGATCTTCGCGTTGTACCTGTCGCGCATCCGGGTCTACGAAGAGGATCAGGCCGGCGCCATCGACCGCTCGGTGCTGACTCCGCTGTCGGCGGATTTCATGTACAAGCGGCAGGTCGCCGAAGTGCTGCTCGACCTCGCAATCGTGACGATCGCCTATTACACCGCGTACCGGCTGCGCTTCGAGGGCCCGGACTTCGGCGCGAACTTCCTCCTGTTCTATCGTTCCCTCCCGCTTGTACTGGGCGTGCAGATGCTGTCGCTGTTCGCCGCCGGCGTGTATCGCGGCGTGTGGCGGTACTTCGGGCTCATGGACGTCGTCGCGCTCGGAAAGGGCGTGCTGACGGGCGTCGTCGGCGCCCAGCTTGTGCTGTTGTATCTGTACAGGTTCGAGAACTATTCGCGCGCGGTCTTCGTGATCTACGGCGCGCTGGTGCTGCTGGCGCTCACCGCGTCGAGGGCCTCGTTCAAGCTGGTGGGGGAGTTCGTCAGCCGCCGGCACGCGACCGGGCGCCGGTGTCTGGTCTACGGCGCGGGCGATGGAGGCGCGCTGGCGGTGCGGGAGCTCGCGAACGCTTCGCAACCGTACCGCATCGTGGGCTTCATCGACGACAACCCGCTCAAGCGCCGCCTTCGCGTGCTCGGCTATCCCGTGCTGGGCGATCACGAGGCCCTTCGATCGCTCGTGTCGAGCAACGCCGTGGACACCGTGGTCGTCAGCTCACACGCGATCGACGTCGCGCGCCTGGACGCGCTCGAGGATCTCTGCCGCCGTCACGGCGTCGAGCTGCTGCGGCTGCGCGTCGCCATGGAACAGATCATCGCCTCATGACGAGGCAAAATTCAGAATGTCCTACGCCGACCGCGACCGGCTGTGGGCCGCAGGTTCGCCGACAGCCCGCGTCGACGCCCTCAGCATTCCACGGCGCTCGGACAGCGCTGCCGCGTACAGTTCCGCGACGTCGCTGACGAGACGCTGCTGGGTGTAATAGTTCGCAACCGCCAGCCGCCCGCTTGCGCCCAGGCGTTCTCGCTCGCGTGGCGAGCTCGCAAGCCGAACGAAATGATCGGCCATCGCGGCATCGTCGCCGGCCTCGACCAGCAGCCCCGTCACGTTGTGCTCCACCAGATCGGGCACGCCGCCAACCGCGGTCGCGACCACGGGCCGGGCGGCCGCCATGGCCTCGATGAGCGACGCCGGCGTGCCTTCGTTTCGCGAGCTCAGCCCGACCACGTCGAGCCCGCCGTACACCGTCGTCAGGTCCGACCGCCAGCCCGCGAAGTGCACAGACGACGAGATGCCCAGCGAGGCGGCGAGCTGCACGAGCTGTTCCCGCGTTTCGCCGTTGCCGACGAGCACGAGCCGCGCGAGCGGGGCGCGCTGCACGGCCGCCGCGAACGCGCGCATCAGCATCGGCAGCTCTTTGATTGGAGCGAACCGCCCGATGAATCCAAACGCGATAGCCGCGTCGGGAATGCCGAGCTCGATGCGCAGCGCCGGCAGACGCCCGGGGATCGCAAGCAGCGGGCCGAGATCGAGGCCCAGAGGGATCATCACCACCCGGTGCGGCGGTGCGACCCGATGCCGCTCGACAATCGTCTGACGCTCGCCCGGCGACAGCACGATGATGCGATCGGAGAGGCCCGCGAGCACGCGCTCGACGAGCCGAATCGAGCTCGACGACAGCGCGCCGAAGTACCCGGTGAAGACGTTGCCGTGATATGTGTGCATCACCACGACGCGACGTGTCGGTCGCCGCGCGGCGTTGTACACCGACGCCGCGAGGCGGCCGATCGCGCCCGCCTTGGCCGTATGCGTGTGGACGATGTCGGGTCGGGTCGCGACGATGAGGCGCAGGACGCGGCCGAACGCCAGCAGATCGTGGAGGGGACGGATCGGCCGCGCCAGGGCCGGCACCCGCGTCGCGTGCAGCCCGCGTTCCGCCGGCAGCCCTTCCAGGCTGCCCTCGTCGGCCGAGAGCTCGCCGTGGGCGAGCCACGTGCGGAATCCGCGCTGCTGCAGCCCCTCGTTGAGGAGCACGACGTGGCGCGCCGGTCCGCCCACGTTCAGGCGCCCGATGATGCGTAGGACACGGACGGACTCGTCGCCCCCGACATGCGCCTTGCCTGTACCGGCGGATTTCACCTCCATGGTTATCGTCCAGTCAGGACCGTGCCATCAAGCCCAATCGGCGAAGTCGCCTCCAGCCGTCTATCGATGAACGCCCGGTGCCACAGCTCGAGCATCACCAGATTCCACAACTGGTAGTGCCACGACCGGACGCCGGACACATGTTCCGCGAGCAGCCGCTCGATGACCGCCTTGTGAAAGTAGCCGCGTGACGTGCTGGTCGGGCCGAGCAGCAGGTCGGACGCGTAGGTCTTCAGCTCGCCGCGAAACCAGTGGTCGATCGGGACTCCAAACCCCATCTTCGGGCGCTCGATCGCCTCGACGGGCACCAGGTCCCGAATGGCCCTCTTGAAGATGTGCTTCCTGCTCAATCCACGCAGCTTGAAATGACTCGGGAGACTCGCGGCAAACTCCATCAAGGGATGGTCGAGCAGCGGGGACCTGGCCTCGAGCCCGTGCGCCATCGTCGCAATGTCCACTTTGACGAGCAGATCGTCGGGCAGGTACCGGTTGACGTCCGCGTTGAGCGTACGGTCGAGGAAGTCCGGACCATCGGATGCCGCGTACTCATCGAGCACGAGGTGAAAGGCGTCCGGCCGTTCGAGGCCGGCGAGCAGTTCCGGCGTGCAGAGCTCCGCCTTCAGCTCCGGCTGAAAATGCATCATCCAGCGCGCGTACCGCTGTTCGCGGGGCTCGGAGGCCGCCTCGAACAGCCTCTTGGCCCGATCGACAATCGAGCGCGGCCCGCGGGACGGCAGTCGCCGCACGATCGCCTCGAGCGGACGCCGCGCCCAGAGCGGAACGTTCCGGTACGGCTCGATCGCCATGGCCGCGACGTATCGCTCGTAGCCGGCGAAGTTCTCGTCGCCGCCGTCGCCGTTGAGCGCCACGGTCACGTGGCGGCGCGTCAGCTCGGCGAGATAGAACGTCGGCACGGCCGATGAATCGGCAAACGGCTCGCCGTAGTGCCACGCGAGCTTTGGCAGGATGTCCACGGCATTGGGACGGACGATGAACTCGTGGTGAGCGGTGCCCCAACGGTTGGCGACCGCCCGAGCAAATGGAAGCTCGTTGTACTCCGCTTCTTCGAAGCCGATCGAGAACGTCTTGACCGAGCCGCCGGATTCCTGCGCCATCAGCGCGACAACCGCGCTCGAGTCGAGACCGCCGCTCAGGAACGCGCCGAGCGGCACGTCGCTCAGGAGCCGGCAGCGCACCGCGTCGCGCAGCCGCGCGAGCAGTTCCTCGGCCGCGTCCGCCTCGCTGATGCGCCGCTTGGCGCTGTATCGCAGCCGCCAGTAGCGCTCGACCGAGACCTTGTCGTCCTCCACGACGAGGTAGTGCGCGGCCGGCAGCTTGCTGACGCCGCGAAACGCGGTCAGCGGCGCTGGTACGTACTGATACGTGAGGTACTGTGAAATCGCTTCGCGATCGACCTCGGGCACGAACCCCGGATCGGCCAGCAGCGCTTTGGGCTCCGACGCAAACGCGATCCCGTCGGCATCGAGCCGATAGCAGAGCGGCTTCTTGCCGATCCGGTCTCGGGCCAGGAACAGCCGGCGCTTCGGACCGTCCCATACCGCGAAGGCGAACATGCCCCGGAGCCGTTCCAGGCAGCCCACGCCCCACGCACGGTAGGCCTCGAGCAGCACCTCGGTGTCGCTGCGAGAGCGGAATCTGATGCCGCGTCGTTCGAGCTCCTGCCGAATCTCCAGGAAGTTGTAGATCTCCCCGTTGAACGAGATCCACACCGGCGCATCCTCGGCGCGCATCGGCTGACAAGCGGCGTCCGACAGATCGATGATCGCAAGACGCCGATGGCCCAATCCGACATGACCGTCCGCCATCACGCCCTGACCGTCAGGTCCGCGGTGCGCGATGAGATCGGTCATGCCGCGAATCACGTCCGCGTCGACGGGCCGGCCCGAACGGAAGTTCAGGCGTCCCGCTATGCCGCACATGCCGGCGGTCTCCTTACGTGCGTGGACATCTTCTAACGTGGGGCTCCGCCCCACCCCCCCCGCCTCCGCTCTTCGAGCTCCGGCGAGGCTCGCCGAAGCCTTCGGCGCAGGCGGCGGCTCGGTCGCTTGCGCCGTTCGACAGGCTCACGGCGCCCTGAGCTCGTCGAAGGGCGGGGACCCCTACGCCGCGCGCCGCTCCCTCGCCCTTCGACCCTTCGACTAGCTCAGGGTCGTCCCGTGCTCAGTCGAGGGACGCAGGCGCGCCGTGCGCGCCTAGCGGGCTGAGGTCATGATCGTGACACACGAAGCAAGTTTCTGTCTTGAGCCTTGGAAGCTGTCTCAACGCGGCCGCAGGCCGTAGACCTCGAGCGTCTGCGTCACCATCGACGCCGCGTCGAACGTCGATCGAACGTGGTGCGCGCCGGCAGCGCCGGCGGCCGACAACGCGCCCCGGTCGGCCAACGCGCGCTCCACGAGCGCTGCGGCTTCTTCCGGAGTGTCTCGCGCGATCAGCCAGCCGGTCCGGCCGTCCACGAAAGTCTCGCGGGCACCACCCGAGTCCGAGCTCACGACCGGCACGCCCATGGCCTGGGCCTCGATCAGCACGTTGGGGAATCCCTCCTGTCGAGACGTCAGCAGGAACAGATCCATCGAGGCAATGGCGTCCAGCGGCTTGGTCTCGCGGCCCGGAAGAACCACGCGATCGGAGATGCCGTGTTCGGTGGCCAGTCTGGCGACCTCATCGCGTTGAGGTCCGTCGCCCACCATGAGAAAACGCACCGACCGGTTGCGTGAGGCGACGTGGCGCGCCGTTTCCAACCAGAAGATCGGCCGCTTCTCTTCCGAGAACCGGATGACCGTGCCGACGACGAGGCAGTCGTCGGGCAGCCCGAGTCGCTCGCGGTACGCGCGGCGCCGTTCGAGGTCACGGTCGACGCTCAGAACGGAGAAGTCGAATCCGTTGTGGATCGTCTTGATCGTGCCCGCCGGCAGGCGCAGCCATCGTTCGTAGTCGCGCGCGCCCGCGTCGCTGTTGCTCAGGATGGTGACCTGCGGAAGGCGCGCGAGCGCCCGGTACGCCTCGCGCATGAACGGTTGAAACAAGCCGAAATGATACGGCGCGACGCTGCGCGTGCTCAGCACGATTCGTGGCACGCCGACGATGGCGGCGGCGAGCCCGGCTTTGGCATTGACCTCGTCGAGCCAGCCGTGGAACACGGCCGGCTTGCGCGCCACGAGCTCGCGCACGTAGGCCCACACGTCGCCGATCTCGTCGGGCAATTTCCGACGATGTCTTGTGACGAAGGCCCGAAGGCGGGCGTTGTCGGGATGCTCCTGCAGGCCCACATCGATGATGTCCGGCCCCCTGCGCAGCGTCTCGGTCGGGATCGAGAATTCGCTGAGCGCCGATCGGAAAAAGCCACTGACCTCATCATCGAGATATTGCGCGACGACTGCCAGGTCGCGATAGCCGCGTGTGAATGTGCCGCGCAGCGTGTTGACCAGCTGCCGTTCGGCCCCTCCGGGTCCAAGCGAACCGATGACGGACAAGACCAGCGCGTTGTTGACTTCCCCCGGAGAGAGCAATGGTACGCCAGGATCGCTCAATACCCTGCGGTAAATCCGCGCGTACCAGCGGTCGAATCCCAGCAGAATCACACGCGAGAGGAGACGCTGCGGGCCAAGACTGATGACCCGCCAACGGGAGCCGGTCGTGTTCTCGGTCCTGAGCTGCACGCGGACGACAAACGCGCGCAGCCGCGCCCGGGCGCGCTCGGCCGCGGATCGGACCTTGGCGGGAATCGCGCGCGGCCGCGCCCAGGCGCGCTCCAGGCATTGCCGCGCGAACCTCTTCATCCGCTCGGTGTCCCGGAGATGACGCCACCGCAGCCGGAGGAGGCGCGACACAATCCGGCGGCTCCGTCCGACAGCGACAGGCGTGCGGCTGCTGACGGACATCAAGGTGTTTACTGTTTAGAGCCGTTCGCCAACGAACAGGATGTGGCTCTCGTTCCCAAACCGCGTCGGCACGTTGTTTCGCAAGCTGGCGAGGAACTCGGGTAACTCGACGGGAGGATTGGCCCCACCCCACAGCGGATCGTAGGGGAGGAAGAGGTGGTTCTGGTACTCCATGAGATGGGTGACGCGCTCCTTGACGCCGAAGGGCAGCAGCATCGCCGCCAGAGAGTCCGGCGTCATCGATCGCACGTGCTGCCATCGATGGAACAACACGTTGCTGGCGGGGCAGTAGGCCATCGACAGCTCCAGGTCCTCGTTGTTGGGCGTCGACACGATCAGCAGGCCGCCGGCCCTCACGAGTCCGGTGACCCGCTCGAGCGCTGCCTGCAACTGCTCGTCGAGGATGTGCTCGATCACCTCAACCAGCAAGACGACGTCGAACCTGCGCCTTTCGGTCTCGCCGACCACGCCAAGGAATCCTGGCTGCCCCTCGTATCGCCGTTCCAGGGCCGCGCGCCGGGCGCCGGCGGGTTCGAACGCCGCGACGCGGAACCCTTTCTCCAACAGATATCCGACCAGGTCGCCGTCCCCGGCCCCGAAATCGAGAATCGTGCCGTGTCGCGGCAGCAGATGCTCGATCGCCGTCACGAATGCTTTGCCGCCGAGCCGGCTGAAGCTGAGGTCGTTCAAACGGGTCCCGGCCACGCCGTTCCAGAATCGTTCGACCAGTTCAGGCGTCCATTTGAGGCGTTCGGGTGCGCTCATCGATTCTCTGTCCAGGAACTGACGGCCGTGGCGGCCGGCGGATCTCCAGCTTCTTTCGCGCCGGGCCGAAGGGTGAAGTCGGCGGAGATGTCCAGATTCACCAGCGAATTCGTGAAGACGCCAGACGGCCCCATGATCTTGAAATGGATACCGTTGTCGATGAAGTCTATCTTCTCGCCAGCCACGCCGTGCGCCAGGCCGAACCCGATGAAGTAGTCGCCCGGCCCGAGCCACATTGTCATCTCGGCGCGGCAGTCGACCGTATCCCCGGCACTGAGGGGCTCGCGCCTGTCCTCTTGCGACTTATTGGTCACCCCCGTCAGCACCGTTCCCTTGGCATCCTTGACGGCAAAGCCGCCCGACCAGTCGGGCAGATCGCGATTCACTCGAAACTCGAAGAACGCCGCGCAGCGCGCACCGGACTGGATGATCTCGGCGCGCGCGCCGTGTTCGTCGACGAACCCAAACCCCACGATCGCGGCGGCTCCGTCGCCGTACCGTTGTGCCCCCTCCGCTATCGACGCGTCGAGGCTGGCGGCGCCCGGCGCCGAGGGCGCGACCGCCGGAGCTGAGGTCGCGATTGGAGCCGCCCGGCCGAACAGCAGTCGATGGTACTCCTGCGCGATCTGCCGCGGGTGGCCGTCGGACAGGATGCGGCCGTATTCCAGAATCAGCGCGCGGTCGCAGAACGTCGTGATGGTGTTCATGTCATGCGAGACCACCAGAATCGTCTTGCCCCCCCGCTTGAAATCACGAATGCGATCGAAACACTTCATCTGAAAACGCGCGTCGCCAACCGCGAGCGCCTCGTCAACGATGAGGATGTCGGGATCCACGGCCGTGGCCGTGCTGAACGTGAGCCGGCCCTGCATGCCGCTCGAGTAGGTGCGGAACGGATCGTCGATGGCGCTGCCGAGCTCGCTGAAGTCGATGATGCTTTGCATCTTGGCCCGGACCTCGGAGGGCGACATACCCAGACACAGACCGCCCATGAACACGTTCTCGCGCCCGGTGTACTCCGGGTGGAATCCGGTGCCCAGCTCCAGTATGGCCGCGAGTCTCCCGTTCACTTCGACCACGCCGCTCGTCTTGGAGAGCGTCCCGGCGATGATCTTGAGCAGCGTGCTCTTGCCTGCCCCGTTGCGGCCGACCAGCCCCACGACCTCGCCCCGGCCGATCGACACCGAGACGTCGTCGAGAGCCAGATGCTGCCGATGCCGCGCGCGCCGCGTGAGGGCTTCGAGAAGGATGTCCGCGGGATTGTCGTACACCTTGTAGATCTTGGAGAGCGCTTCGACGCGAATGGGCCGTTCGGACGCCGTGCCGCTCACAGCAGATCTCCGAACACGAGCTTCAGGCGCCGGAACACCCGGTACGCCAGCACCATCGTCATGGGCGCCGTCAGCACGACCGCGATCCAGGCCGCCGGATGATTGATGCGGCCGTAGAACATGGCGTCGTGGTAGCACCAGATCAGGTAACTGAACGGATTCAACGCGAATACCCATTCGATCGACGTCGGGACGATGCCCGGGACGTACAGAACGGGCATCATGAACAGATTGGCCGTGCTGAAGACGCTGACGATGTCTTTCACGTCGCGAAACCCGACGCCAATGGTGCCGAGGAGGAAGGCCGCCGCCACCATGTGCATCAGCTGCGCAACGAAGATCACCGGAAGCAGGAGAGCGGTTGCAGGCAGCGGAAGACCCCGGACCAGCTGGTAGGCGATCAGGAAGAGCGTCGCCACGATCTGGGTGGGGAGCACGGCCAGCACGGTCTTGATGGGCAGCACTTCCACGGGAAAGACGATCTGCTTGACCAGGCTGCCGTTCGAGGAGATCGCCGTTGTCGCGCGGCCGAGGCATTCCTGAAACGTCAACCACGGAATCAGACCGGCCAGCACGAAGGTCGTGTAGTCGCGCGGGAGATCCACCGTGTGGCCCAATCGCGTCGGAAACACATACGCGAAGATCACCGCGTACAAAACCATCAGCATCAACGGGTGCGCGACGGCCCAGAGCGCGCCGAGGACCTGGCGCGCGTAGCGATCCCGCACATCGCGCTTGGCCATCTCCCAGATGAGCCAGCGATGGGACAGGCAGATGTGCCGCAGTTCGGCGAACGCGCCGGTTGACCGGTGGTGGACCACGGTGCCGGGGCTCGGACGGCTCGCCATGTCAGGTGGCTGGGGCACCCGCTTGTCAGGCACGCGTCGTCGGCGCGAACGCCGGCGGGCGACGGGCAGATTCGTACCAGGCAATGGTTTTCCGCAGACCCTCTTCGAACGGCACCACCGCCTTGAAGCCAATCGTCCGCTCGGCCCGCGACGTGTCCAGGCCTCGACGCGGCTGTCCGTCGGGCTTGCTCGCGTCCCACACGATTTCACCGTCGTATCCGACGAGGTCCACGATGAGCGCGACCAGGTCGCGGATGCTGATTTCGTGTCCCGACCCGATATTCATCGGCGCGGGGTCGTCGTATCGCTCGGCCGCCATCACGATTGCGCGCACGGCGTCTTCGACGTACAGGAACTCCCTGGTCGCCCGTCCCGTGCCCCAGACGACAAGTCGCCGCTCGCCGCGATCCTTGGCCTCCAGGCACCGGCGAATCAGCGCCGGGATCACGTGCGATGAGCTCGGGTCGAAGTTGTCGCGCGGGCCGTACAGATTGACCGGCAGCAGATAGATCGCATTGAAGCCGTACTGCTGGCGGTACGCCTGCGACTGGACGAGGAGCATCTTTTTCGCCAGGCCGTAGGGCGCGTTCGTCTCTTCTGGGTACCCCGACCAGAGGTCGTCCTCGCGAAACGGCACGGCGGCGAACTTTGGATACGCGCACACCGTGCCAATGCCGACAAACTTCTTCACGCCCGCGGCCCACGATTCGTGAAGCGCCTGGGCGGACATCATCAGGTTGTCGTAGAAGAACTCGGCCGGGTGCGCCTGGTTGGCGCCGATGCCGCCGACCCTGGCGGCCAGGTGAATCACCATGTCCGGCTTCGCGCGTTGCAGCAGGCGCCGAATCGCGCCGCCGTCCCGGAGATCGCAATCCGCTGCGCGAGGAACGACGATCTCGGGACACCCCTCTGTTCGGAGCTGTTCGACGACGAACGAGCCCAGAAAACCGGCGCCGCCGGTGACCACGACGCGTTGTGTCTGCCAGAAGTTCACGCCACCCTCGACGAATTCGCGTCGATTATAACCTTTCGCTTCCGGCGGCACGCCGCGTCGCTTCACTCGGCCATGTAGCCGAAGTACGAGATGCGGTGGCTTCTCTTCACCTTGAGCTTGACCACGCGCGCCCTTGGCGGGAACGACGACGGAGGAGCAAACACGAAAATCGGATACCGCAGCGTGAGATCGTACGCGAGGAAGAACGAGTACGGCCTTGGGTAGTCCAGAAACGACGGCAGGTCCTGGCCGCCGAGCGTGGCGCCCACCGAGTAGGTGAGCTGTTCGACATCGATCTGCGTGGGCGAACCAGATGGATGGCGCTGGTCGACGACGTCGACACCCACGGTGGCGTAACCGTCGATCGCGATCTCGTCGGCCTGAAGCGTCCCGGCGGAAGATGCAGACGTCCTGTAGAAGAGATGGAGCACGCCGGGCATGGCGAGCGCGACGAAGACCAGTGCCACCGTCAATCGCATCACCACCGCGCGAATCGCGCGATTCTCGCCGGACGCCTGCGCGTCCGGGCCGCGCGTGGCGAGGGCCATCGCGACGAGGCCGGCGAGCATAGGAAAGGTCGCCGCAATGACTCGCGGCCCCCCGTCGTCCCAGACGAAGGGAATCGACAGCAGAAAGCCGGTCGCGACGGCGAGCCAGAAGGCGACAACCGGCCACGATGTTCGTCGCACGAGCTGGACGACGGTCAGGACCGTGATGGCGGCGCCGCCGATCACACCGAAGGATTCGAACAGGGGCACAAGCGAGGGCGGCACGCTGAGCCGGCGGTATGCCCCCGGGAAGCCCTGTAGGAAATGGACGAGCCCGCGCTGCAAGGATCCGAGGAGCACCCACGGGTTGTCCTGAAAGTGCTCCCAGGCCATCCGATACATGAACAAGGACTGCTGGTCCCACGGAAGCGTCTGCAGGTCATTCTTATAGTGGGTCTGCGCGCTGATCCAATTCGTCCCCATCGTGAGGCCGAGAATCGTGTGCGCGAAGTTGTCGTTCATCATCCCCCCGCCCTGCCCGTACAGCAGCGTCAGGGATTTGTTCAGGAGGACCGGAAGAAGAATGGCGGCGGAGGCGCTCCACGAGAATCTCACGAACGTCCGTTTCCAGGAACGGGGGCCGGCCAGCGAGAACCACACGACCAGGGCCGGCAGGACGAGCATGGTTCCGGTTCGCGCGAAAAGCGCCAGCCCCAGCAGGAACATGGCGCCGAGCGTCAGACGATCGTCGCGTTCCGCCGAGCCGGCCGTGAAGCCGGCCAATGCCAGACAGCCGAGCGTGATGCCGAGCGCCTCGCTCAGCGTGAGGGCCAGGTAGTTGCGCGTGTACGGATAAAGAGCCGCGACAAACGCGATGGCCGAAATCGCGCCGTAGGAGGCTCGAATGGCTTTCGCCGCGAGAAAGACCGCGAAACCGAGCGCGAGCGCCTGCATCAACAGCGAAAGCTCGAAATTCAGGCCGCTCAGTCCTAGTCGAACCGAGTAGAGAATCGCATTCAGCGGACGGCGGTGGTTCCACGCGTCGAAACTTCCGTGCTCCAGGACGCCCAACGCGCCCTCCCAGTATCCCATCGCGTCGCTCCACGGGAGGCGGGACATGAGCGCCGAGGCAGCGGTCTCCTGGCTGGGATAGCGCGAGCTCCAGACCGCGACGACCGGCAGCAGGAACAGCAGCAGCGTGGCGCTGCACACGACAAGGTCCAGCCGCGGCGATCGCCGCTCAGAGGGAAGCGTGGCGCGTTCGTGGTCGGGGGCTCGACGCAGCCAGTTCACGCACACGCCCACCGCGAGCAGCACGGCGGTAGCGCCCAGGAGGAGCGAGACGATGGGTTCGATGGTGAGAGCGAGCGCGGTGGCCGGGGGCCACCGGAAGAGCAGGATCCCGCACGCGCCCAGAGCCGCACTTGCCGCGGCCGACAGTCGTGTGGTGGTCACGATCGGGTGTGGTCCGTTCTCGTCACGACGATTCGCGCAAACATTCCCAGGCGATCGACGTATCTCGCGAGAGCCCGCTCGAGCGTGCACCAGGCCGGGTAGCTGAATCCAGGCGACAGGCTGCGAAGCGACACGCCGCCCGAGACCACGTATCGGAACGGCATGAGGGCGGCCACCGAGGTCACCTGCCAGGACGGGAACTCTCGCTCGAACAGCGTGCGATCGCGCTCGAACACAATCCACGGCAGCGCCCCATTCGCGCCCGAGAGTGGACCGTTCGACGCCAGCTGGTGGCTCGACGCCGGCTCG
>MEKT01000215.1:16194-19725 GCA_001767435.1 Acidobacteria bacterium RIFCSPLOWO2_02_FULL_65_29
CGGCTCGGGCCGTGGGTTCGTCGTGTCCGGCTTTAGCCGGACCTGACAGCGACCACGCCGTCGCCGACGGGTCGAACGGCTCGTGGTGCAGATGGCGGTATACGAACGTCGACCACGGGGTCACCCAGGGCTCGATGAGCACCAGCGCCCCGCCGGGCCGGGTGCACCGGGCCGCCTCGGCCAGAAACGCACGCGGATCCGGAATGTGATGGAACACGTTGGTCATCGCGACTCCGGCGAGGGCGCCGTCCCGGAAGGGCAACCGCGTGGCGTCTGCCGTCAGGTCGAGGCCCGGGAGCCACATGATATCGGACCGAATCACGCGCGCGATCCGCTCGCGCATGAACCCGGCGCCCGAGCCGATCTCGAGCACGGGTCCAGCCTCGCGCGGAAGTGCGGTCGCGATGGCGTCGTACCAGTCCTGGTAGATCCGCTTCAGGAACGGCTTGCTCTCGATGATCCGGCGCCTGAGCGCCGTCGTTCGTGGGTCGTCCAGGTCGCAGCCGGCGGTCAACGGCAGCGCGAGCCACCGCGACAGCAGGGCGCCTGGGACCCTCACACCCATTTCAGTCTCCGGGCCGCGAACGCCGACATCTTGAGCAGCAGCCATCCGTGCTTCCACCGCTGGATGTTGGTCTCTCCGTACGTCCGCTGCCGGTAACGGATCGGCACCTCCACGATGCGCAGCGTCAGTTTCGCCGCGCCGAACAGGAGCTCGAAATCGCCGAACGGATCGAAGTCGCCGAAGTACGCGCGTCCCTCCACGAGGCGTTCGTAATCGCGCCGCCAGAGCACTTTGGTCCCGCACAGCGTGTCCTTGATCGGCTGGTCGAGCAGCCAGGAAAAGAGCAGGCTGAAGAACTTGTTGCCCAGCAGATTGAGCAACCGCATGGCCTGGTCCTCCATCGGGTACACGAGGCGCACGCCGTTGATGAACTCTCCGCGGCCGGAGCCGATCGCATCGTAGAAGCGTGGCAGATCCTCGGGCGCCACGGTCAGGTCCGCGTCCAGAATCATCAGGATGTCGCCGGTCGCGCGCGCGAACGCCTCGCGCACGGCGTTGGCCTTGCCCTCTCCGGTTTGCCTGAGCAGCACACACGGGCGGTCGGGATGCGCGGCGATCGCACGCTCAATCGCGCCGAACGTATCATCGCGGGAATGACCTTCGGCAAAGACGATCTCGGTCCCTCCGCCCATCCGCGGCAGCCGCTCAAAGATGCTCTCGATGTTGCCCGCCTCGTTGCGCGCGGGAACGACCACGGAGACCGACGGTCGAGGCGGCCTCGGCTTGACGTCGGGGGCGGGTCGAGCGGCGATGAAGTTGCTCATCGCCGCCAGGTTGAAGGGCCACGACTTGACAGCGACGCGATTGGCCAGCGGCTCGACGCCCGGCACGCCCAGCGGGCACAGCAGCTCCTGCCAGCGTCGGACGACGTCGAAGCCTGTCAGGGCAAGAAGGCCCGCGATGTCGGGAACCGTGAGCCAGTTCTGCTCGAGCAGCGGGCTGGCCGCGCCCATTCGTTTCGCAATGGCCAGCGGCAGTTCCCACAGGTGGCTGTACACATTGATGATCACGCGCGTGCCGGGGTGCGTGACGCGCTGGACCTGCTGAAGGACCTGTTGCACGTCCCACAGATCGTTGACCAGGTCAGAGAGAATGACGTAGTCGAACGAGGTCGAGAGGGGCAGCTCGTGGGCATCGGCTTCCACGAACGCGATCTGCGGATGGCGTGACCGGGCGCCCGCGATCATCGCCGGCGAGAAGTCCACGCCCACGCCCTCGGCAGGCGACAGCGCGGCCAGCAAATCGCCGAAGCCGCATCCCACCTCGAGCACGCGGCGTCCCGGCGGGATCAGCCAGCGATACACCGCCTCCAGACGCCGGTGGTACGTGTGATTCCAGCTGTTCAGTGACGGCCGCGTTTCGGCGATCAGGTCCCAGCGTGCCATTCGCGCGATCCGGTACCGGGCGGCCGGATCGGGCGATGTCGCGGGTGTGCTCACAGGCAATCGGCGTCCTTGCTCACGCACACTGTAGGCTTGTCGAGTCGAAAAATCCGCCTGCGATTGTACATGGTCACGCGGCGGTCAGGATTCGTCCAGAATGGCACAGTTATTCCCGGACGAGCCCTTGGCCCGTTATGCTGGTCGAAACGAGAATTGTGTTGATTCCGAGCTTGCGTCGCGGCGACCGGCCCGATGCTGACGCGGAGGAGCCGCCATGATGTACGAACCGCCTGCCGTCGAACCGTGGAGGCTGCCGAAGGACGAACGGATTCGGTTGCTGGAGGCCAAAGTGGCATTCCTGCTCGACGAAGTCAGCGGCCTGCGCAGCCTCGTCCGCCATCTGTCGGCCGACAAGCTGAGCGAGCTGCCCATGATTCAACAGACCCGCGACAGCTTCGACTATCAGTGGCGGAGTCTGCCAGAGGGCCACGCCATGCTCAGCAACCCCGAGTGGAAGGCGCGCGCGGCCGACGAGATCGCGCAGTTCACGGCGCTTCCACGCGAATGGTTCCGCGACAAGCGGATTCTCGACGCCGGGTGCGGTCAGGGGCGTTGGACGTACGGCTTCGGCACGCTCGAGGTGGGCCGCTGCGTCTCGATCGACATCTCAGCGGCCGCCCTCGAACGCACCCTGCAGGTGGCGCGCGAGTTCGACGGACGCATCGAGGTGCATCGGAAGAATCTCCTGCAGGACCTCGAGCTGCCGGCCGATTTCGATCTCGTGTGGTGTTTCGGCGTGTTGCATCACACGGGCGACACGTACCGCGGGTTTGAGCACGTGTCGAAATGCGTCAAGCCGGGCGGGTACCTGTTCCTGATGATCTACGCAGAGCCGCTGCCCAACACCACGGACTCGTACGAGTATTACCACGAGATCTTCGACATGCGCTGCCGCCTGAGGAATCTGACCTTCGACGAGAAGGTGGCGCGCGTCGAGAAGAAATGGGGCCGCACGCAGCTGCATGGCTACTTCGACGCGATCTCACCCGAGATCAATGATTTGTATCGGTGGGACGAACTGGTGAGCTGGCTGCTGGCCGCCGGATTCGAGGACGTGACGCGTACCCTGGACGCCCCGAATCACTATCTGGTCGCGAGGCGAAAAACCTAGTGGCCTGTCCGCGTCAGTTGTGCAGCGGATTTCGGAGCGCGGCGCCGGATGGCAAGGCGCGACGACTGAGAATACCGGGAGTATTTGAGGGAGGAGCAACGCCGCCAGCCGGGATGCCCCGCCCGAAAGACGCTGTACAAATGACGTGGACAGGCCACTAGCGTGCCGGGCCCGACGCGGCGCCGGTTGAAGATCTGTTTCATCATCGGGACGCTCGATCGCGGCGGCACCGAGGGCCAGCTCGTGCAGCTGGCGACGCGGCTCGATCGTGAGCGATTCGAGACCTCGGTGTGCTGCCTGTCGCACGACGGCCCTCATCGTGCGGCGCTGGAGGCGGCGGGCGTGCCGGTGTCGGTCGTCGGCCTGCGCCAGCTGCGAGGCCTGCGAAGCACGCTCGACGCGGCAGGCTGCCT
>MEKT01000216.1 GCA_001767435.1 Acidobacteria bacterium RIFCSPLOWO2_02_FULL_65_29
CGATGAGGAGCGCGATGGTGAGGAGGTCGGACGCCGCGAACACTGCCCCACAGTATGACCCACGCCCGGAGCCCGTTGCAGCATCACGTCCACCGGCTACGCTAGGGCTTTAGACGTTAGGCTTTGGACTCTAGGCTTTAGGCTTCAGTCAGCCTCCCGTCTCCAGCCTTGTCTCTAGCCTCCAGCCCCCACACTCTAACATTGACACGATCCGTATCAATGTCTATACTTGGATCGGCGCAACTTGGGGCGGATTGCGAAATTGAGAATCAAGAATTCGGAATTAGGAATGCGCGCGACGAATTCTCAATTCCTGAAGAATGCAAGTACCGCCGGTTCGTGGCCAAACGAAGATGGCGATTGAAGAGCACGTGTACTTCATCAGCGTCGCCGCCCGGATGCTGGGCATGCATCCGCAGACGCTCCGCAAGTACGAGCGGCTCGGGCTGGTGCAGCCAAGCCGCACGATCGGCAGCATGCGGCTCTATTCGCGCGACGAGCTCGCGCGGCTGAAGGTCATCAAACGCCTCGTCGATGACGGCGGCGTCAACCTGGCCGGCGTACAACGTCTGCTGTCGGTCGCCGAGGCGCTACAGCGAATTCGCGCACTGATGCGGGACCAGTCCTTGTCGGCGCGTGACGCTCGACGCCTCGGCCAGGAAATGGACGACCTGCTTCAAATGCTCGGCTTTGACTGAACCGCGGACTGCCGCGCGCGGAGCCACTCTCGCGCGCCGAACGTCGCAGGTCGCACGTCGCGCACGTCGCACGAATGAGAACGTCGCACGACACACGTAGGACGTAGAACCGTATGGACTTCAAGGATTACTACGCGACGCTCGGCGTGGCGAAAACCGCCACAGCCAAAGAGGTCAAGCAGGCGTTCCGGAAGCTGGCGCGCACCTACCATCCGGATGTCAATCCCGGGAACAAGTCCGCCGAGTCGAAGTTCAAGGAGATCAACGAAGCGTACGAAGTCGTCGGCGACCCCGAGAAGCGCAAGAGATACGACGAGCTCGGCGCCAATTGGCGGATGTACGAGCAGGCGGGCGCGGCCCCACAGGGCGGCGCGTGGAACGTGAATGCCGGCGGCCGACCGCAGGGCGGCGGCTTTCGCACGATGACCGAAGAAGACATGCGCGAGATATTCGGCGACGCCGATCCGTTCTCGGATTTCTTCCACACCTTCTTCGGCGGCCAGGTGGGCGCGACGGAGGACCCTGGGGACAACATCCCGCGGGGCCGGCGCGCCGCGCGCCCGAGGACCGCGCGCCAGGGACACGACGTCGAACAGGAGATCGCGCTCGGCCTGGAAGATGCCTACAGGGGCACGACACGGCGGCTGTCGATCACACATGACGGCCACGCGAGGACCGTGGACGTCAGGATCCCCCCAGGGGTGACCGACGGATCGCGTGTCCGGCTCGCGGGCGAAGGCGCGATGGGCGGCGGTGGCCAACCATCGGGCGACCTGTATCTCCGCGTCCGGCTGCACCCGCATCCCAGGTTCGAGCGCAAGGGACGCGACTTGTACACGAACGTGTCCGTCCCGCTGACGACCGCCGTACTCGGCGGCGCGGCGGAAGTGCAAACGCTCGGCGGCACGTTGCTTCGGCTGAAGGTTCCGCCGGCCACGCAGAACGGGCAGGTCTTCCGGTTGAAAGGCCACGGCATGCCCCCCGTGGGCAACGTCGGCAACATCGGCACGCCCGACAACGCCGGCGATTTGTATGCCACGGCCGACGTCGAGCTGCCCCGCTCGCTCACACCCGAGCAGCGCGCGCACTTCGAGGCATTGCAGAAGCTCGAGAAGGGATCGAAGCATTCGGCGGCGTGAACGAGGATGACTCAAGTCAACAGTTGACAGTCGACAGTCAACAGGCTGCAAGCAGCGTCCGCTCCGAACTGTCAACTGTCGACTGTGAACTGTCGACTGACAACCGATAGATAGCACCACGATCATGAACATCAACAAGTACACCGAAAAAGCCCAGGAAGCCGTCATCGGCGCACAGCGTCTCGCCGAGCAGCTCAGTCACGCCCAGGTCGAACCCGAGCATCTGCTCGTCTCGCTCGTCGAGCAGCGCGAAGGCATCGTGCCGGAGGTGCTCCGGAAGATGCAGGCCGATCCGGCCCAGATCGCGGCGAGCGCGCGCGAGCTACTGGCGAAGATCCCGCAGGCCTACGGCGGCTCGCAGCCGGGGCTGTCCCCGCGCCTCAAGCTCGTGACCGACCTGGGGCAGGCGGAAGCCGACCGCCTGAAGGACGAGTTCGTCAGCACCGAGCACCTGCTCGTTGCCATTGCGTCGGAAACGGGCCGCTCCCCGGCCGCGCGCCTGCTGACCGATCGCGGGCTGACACGCGACAAGATCTTCGCGGCGCTGACAGGCGTGCGCGGCTCGCAGCGCGTGACGAGCCAGAACCCCGAGGGCACCTACCAGGCGCTCGAGCGGTACGGTCGCGATCTCACGGATCTGGCACGGAAAGGCAAGCTCGACCCGGTGATCGGGCGAGACGAAGAGATTCGCCGTGTCATCCAGGTGTTGTCGCGCCGCACCAAGAACAATCCCGTGCTCATCGGCGAGCCCGGCGTCGGCAAGACGGCGATCGTCGAAGGCCTGGCCGCGCGCATTGTCCGCGGCGACGTCCCCGAAGGGCTCAAGAGCAAGCGGATCGTCGCGCTCGATATGGGCGCGCTCGTCGCGGGCGCCAAGTATCGCGGCGAGTTCGAGGAGCGGCTCAAGGCCGTGCTCAAGGAGATCGGCGACTCCGCGGGTCAGGTCATTCTGTTCATCGACGAGCTGCACACGGTGGTCGGCGCCGGAGCGGCCGAAGGGTCGATGGACGCGTCGAACATGCTCAAGCCGATGCTCGCGCGCGGCGAGCTGCACACGGTGGGCGCCACGACGCTCGACGAATATCGGAAGTACATCGAGAAGGACGCGGCCCTCGAGCGCCGATTCCAGACCGTGTTGGTCGGCGAGCCGACCGTTGAAGACACCATCAGCATTCTCCGTGGCCTGCGCGACCGGTACCAGATTCACCACAAGGTGAACCTGAAAGACGCCGCGCTCGTGGCGGCGGCTGTGCTGTCGCATCGCTACATCGCCGATCGCTTCCTGCCCGACAAGGCCATCGATCTGGTCGACGAAGCGGCGTCGAAGCTGCGTATGGAAATCGACTCGATGCCGGCCGAGCTCGACGAGATTCGCCGGCGCATCATGCAGCTCGAAATCGAGCGCGAGGCGCTTCGCAAGGAGAAAGACAAGTCGTCGCGGGAGCACCTGGCCCGGCTCGACAAGGAGCTCGCCGATCTCAAGGAAGACCAGACGCGGCTCACCGCCCATTGGCAGCAGGAGAAGGCATCGATCCAGCAGGTGGCGAAGCTGCAGGAGGCGCTCGAATCCGTGAAGCAGGAGGTGGAGCGCGCGCAGCGCTTGGGCGACTACGCCAAGGCGTCGGAGCTCCAGTACGCCCGCGTGCCTCAGATCGAGAAGGAGATCAAAGTCATCGACGCGAGCCTCGCGGATCTCCAGAAGAGCGGGCGGATGCTCAAGCAGGAGGTCGACGAAGAGGACATCGCCGAAGTCGTCAGCAAGTGGACGCATATTCCGGTGAGCCGCCTCATCGAAGGCGAGGTACAGAAACTCATTCACATGGAAGAGCGCCTCCACCACCGGGTCATCGGACAGGACGAGGCCATCACCGCGGTCTCGAACGCGATTCGACGAGCCCGCGCGGGTCTGCAGGATCCGAACCGGCCGCTCGGCAGCTTCCTCTTCCTCGGACCGACCGGCGTCGGCAAGACGGAGCTGGGCCGCGCGCTCGCCGAGTTCCTGTTCGACGATGAGCAGGCGATGATCCGCATCGACATGTCCGAGTACCAGGAAAAGCACACCGTCTCGCGGATGATCGGCGCGCCGCCCGGGTACGTCGGCTACGAAGAGGCCGGGCAGCTCACCGAGGCGGTCCGCCGGCGCCCGTACGCCGTCGTCCTGCTCGACGAAGTCGAGAAGGCACATGCCGAGGTGCTGAACGTCCTGCTCCAGCTGCTCGACGATGGCCGGCTGACCGACGGCAAGGGCCGGACGGTGGACTTCAAGAACACGGTCGTGATCATGACCTCGAACCTCGGCAGCCACTACCTGACCGGTGAGGTCACTGAAGAGTCGCGACGTCAGGTCATGGAGGCGCTGCGCGACTACTTCAGGCCGGAGTTCCTGAACCGGATCGACGAGATCATCTTCTTCCACGCGCTCGACCGCGGGCACATGAAGCAGATCATCGACATCCAGATCGCGGGCTTGATGAAGCGGCTCGAGGAGCGCAAGATTCACGTGCAGCTCACCGACGCCGCCAAGGAACAGCTCGTGCGCGAGGGGTACGATCCCGCCTACGGGGCGCGCCCGCTCAAGCGGACCATTCAGCGCCGCGTGCTGGATCCGCTGGCCATGCGGGTGCTCGAGGGCGAGTTCGGCGAGGGCGACACGGTGATGGTGGACGCCGGCGCCGCGGCGTTGGGCTTTGCCAAAGTTGGAAGTGAGAAGTTGGAAGTGAGCAGTTAGAAGGACTATGCCCACGCAGGCACAGAAACCCAGGCCGCAGCCCCGAGGAACGGGACCGCTCAGCACGCGGCCGGGTTCGGTCTGGTGGGCGCTGGCCTTCGTGCTGCTGCTCGGACTCGCCCAGCTGTACTACCTCGCGCCAGCCGGCCGCCCCCTGCCGTACAGCGAGTTCAAGGCGCTCGTGAAGAAGGGCGCGGTCGCCGAAGTGACGATCGGCGATCAGCTCATTCGAGGGTCGCTGAAGACCACCGCGGCCAGCGACCCGGCGACGCCGGCGCAGTTCACGACGACACGCGTCGAGGATGCGAAGCTCACCGAGGAGCTCGAAGCCCAGCAGGTGAAGTTCACCGGCGAGGCCGTCAGCCGCTGGCTCCCTGAGATTCTCGGCTGGGTGATCCCGCTCGTCTTCTTCGTGGCGCTCTGGGGCTTCCTCTTCCGGCGCATGGGCAGCGCCGAAGGCGGCCTGATGTCGTTCGCGCGCAGCCGCGCGAAGATCTACGCCGACGACGAGGTGAAAGTCCGGTTCAGCGATGTGGCGGGCGTTGAGGAGGCCGAAGACGAGCTGAAGGAAATCGTGGACTTCCTCAAGAATCCGAAGAAGTACACGAGCCTGGGCGGGCGCATCCCGAAGGGCGCGCTCCTCGTGGGGCCGCCGGGGACTGGCAAGACGCTGCTGGCTCGCGCCGTGGCCGGGGAAGCGGGCGTGCCGTTCTTCAGTCTGAGCGGATCCGAGTTCGTGGAGATGTTCGTGGGCGTCGGCGCCGCCCGCATCCGCGATCTGTTCCAGCAGGCCGAAGCGAAAGCGCCGTGTATCGTGTTCATCGACGAGCTCGACGCACTGGGTAAGACGCGCGTGCAGAGCGCCATCGGCGGTCATGAAGAGCGGGAGCAGACCCTCAACCAGCTGCTCGCGGAGATGGACGGGTTCGATTCCCGCAAGGGCGTGATCATCATGGCCGCGACGAACCGGCCCGAGGTGCTCGACCCGGCGCTCCTCCGCCCGGGACGATTCGACCGGCAGATCCTCGTGGACAAGCCCGACGTCAAGGGCCGCGAGGCCATTCTTCGCATCCATGCCAAGGGCGTGAAAACCGCGCCGCATGTGGATCTGAAGGTCGTGGCCGCGCGCACCGCGGGGTTTGCCGGCGCGGATCTCGCCAACCTGGTCAACGAGGCGGCGCTTCTGGCCGCGCGCAGCGACAAGGCGGCGGTTGATTCGAAGGATTTCGAGGCCGCGATCGATCGACTCGTGGCCGGGCTCGAGAAGAAACGCGTGATGAGCCCGAGAGAGCGTGAAATCGTCGCGTACCACGAGTCGGGCCACGCCATCGTCGCGAGCCTCCTTCCGGGCCTCGACCCCGTGCACAAGATCTCGATCGTGCAGCGGGGGTTCGGCGCGCTCGGCTACACGCTGCAGCTGCCGCTCGAAGATCGGTACCTGATGACACGCGGCGACCTGCTCAGCCAGCTCGCGGTGCTCCTCGCGGGCCGGTCGGCCGAAGAAATCGCGCTCGGCGAGATCTCCACCGGCGCGCAGAACGACCTGCAGCGTGCGAGCGACATCGCGCGCGCGATGGTCACCGAATTCGGTATGAGCGACGTGCTTGGCGCCGTGAGCTACGACGGCCACAAGCGTGCCCGCTTCCTCGACCTCCCGATCGCCCAGGAGCGCGGGCTGTACGCCGAGGAGACCGCGCGCAAGATCGACGCCGAAGTGACGCGCATCGTGACCGAGGCCCACCAGACCGCGCGGCGGGTGCTCTCGGAGAAGCGCGACACGCTCGAGGACGTGACGCGCCGGCTGCTCCAGATCGAAGTCATGGAGGGCGGCGAGCTCAGGCAGATGCTCGGTGCGGGTGATGCTACGGCGATACCAGCTCCCTCAGCAGCCCCTCCCCTCCGCGCCCAGTGACGGTCCAGAAACGCAAGGCGATCGCAATTGTCGCGACCTGCACGGCGACAACCAGCGCGACCGACGCCGGCCATCCGCCCGCGTCCCAGAACAGGCCAGGCAGCGCGGCGCCCAGGCTGCCCCCGGCGTAGTACCAGAGCGAATACAGCCCGACGGCCAGGCCGCGGTCGCTCACCGTCACCGCGCCGATGTAGCTGCTCGCCGTCGCCTGCGAGATGAACACGCCGGTGGCCACCAGAGCCAAGCCTGCCACGATCGCCGGCATCCACGGCGCGAGCGTACCGACCGCGCCGACAATCGCGATGCTCATGCCCAAGCCCAGGCCCGCGCGATGGCCCTGGCTGTCGACCCACCGGCCCGCGATTGGTGTGACGGCTGCGCCAATCAAGTACACGACGAACAGCCAGCCGAGCGCGGCGGTGCTCAGGCCGTACGGCGCCCCGCCGAGATGAAACGTGACGTAGGTGAACACGGCCACCTGCGTGAACAGCACGCAGAAGCCCACGACGTTGGTGGCCACGAGCTGACCGTTCTGGAGGAGCGCAAGGATGGAGCGTCGATGTCCACCTCCGCCGAGGCCTGTGGCGGTCGCACGCTCCCGCGGCAGCCACATCGCCACCGCCGAGGCCGCCGCAAGGTTGAGCACGGCCAACGTCACGAACGCCGCGGGCCAGCCGGCTGCCGAGGCCACCAGTCCCGCCACCGCACGCCCGCAGAAGCCGCCGATGACCGTGCCGCTCACGTACGCCGACGTCGCGCGGCTGACGTGCGTCGCCGGCCACTCCTCGTGGATGTAGGCAATCGCGGTCGCGAACACACCTGGCGTGAACAGCCCTTGCGCAAACCGCCAGGCGACGAGCTGGGCGAGGCTGGTCGACGTCGCGGCGAGGCCCGTGGTCACCGCCAGCCCCACGGCGGACCAGACGATCACGCGCTTGCGGCCGACCAGGTCGGCCAGTCGGCCCACGAACGGAGCGCCAATCGCGACGGCGAGCGTCGATGCCGTCACGGTGAGGCTCACGGCGACGTGCGTGGCCCCAAACACGCGCGTGAGGAGCGGCAGGAGCGGCTGCGTGGCGTAGAGATCGAGAAACGCGGTGAATCCCGCGAGGACGATCGGAAAGGTCCGGGGCCGGGTCATCACATTATTCTTGCCACGGTCCGGCGAAAGCCCGACACTACGTAACATCATGAAACCATCAAGCCTCGCCGTTGGCGTCTGCACGGTTGCCGCCGTTTCGCTCGCGATGGCTGCTGGCATCCGCGCCCAGCAACCCGCGTCGGTCCGTGCCTTCACCGGCGCCCGGCTGATCGACGGCACCGACCGCGCCCCGATCGCCAACGCCACCATTGTCGTTCGCGACGGCCGCGTTGTGGCGGCCGGTGCGGCGTCCGCCGTGACGGTGCCGGCGGGGGCCGAGCGCGTCGCCCTCGCGGGCAAGACCGTGATCCCGGGGTTGATCAACGCCCACGGACACGTCAACACACCCGACCGCGACCTCAAGACGTACGCGGCCTACGGGGTGACGACGGTGTTCAGCCTGGGCGGCGAAACGGCGCCGCATTTTGCCGCGCGAGACAGCCAGAGCACGCCGTCGCTGAACCGCGCGCGTATCTTCGTCGGCGGGCCCGTCCTGGCACCTACCTCGCCGGCCGACGCGCGCGAACAGGTGGCCAAGGTGCAGGCGATGAAAGCGGACCTCGTGAAGATCCGCGTCGACGACAATCTCGGTACGACCGCCAAGATGACGCCCGACGTGTACCGGGCGGTGATAGACGAGGCGCACAAGCGCGGGTTGCGCGTGGCCGCGCATCTCTTCTATCTGCAGGACGCCAAGGGCCTGCTCGACGCCGGCGCCGACTTCATCGCGCACAGCGTGCGCGACGCCGACATCAGCCCCGAGGTCATCGCCCTGCTCAAGGCGCGCGGCATCTGCGTCTGCCCGACGCTGATGCGCGAGGTGTCGACGTTTGTCTACGAATCCACGCCAGACTTTTTCGCCGATCCGTTCTTCCTGAAGCACGCCGATATGCAGCAGGTGAATCAGCTGAAAGAGCCCGCGCGCCAGGAGGCCGTGCGGAAGAGCACGAGCGCGCAGCGCTACAAGGCCGCGCTCCAGGTCGCAAACCGCAACATGAAGAAGCTGTCCGACAGCGGCGTGACGATTGCCATGGGGACCGACACGGGACCGGCCGGCCGGTTCCAGGGCTTCTTCGAGCTGCAGGAGCTGGAGTTGATGGCGAAAGCGGGCCTGACGCCGAAGCAAGTGCTGCAGTCGGCCACGCGCGACGCGGCGCGCTGCTGGAGGGTCGACAAAGACCTCGGCACGCTCGAGGCGGGTAAATGGGCCGACTTCGTCGTGCTCGACGCCGACCCGCTCGTGGACATCGCGAACACGAAGAAGATCAGCGCCGTCTACATCGCGGGTAATCAAGTTCCGCGATGATGGAATTGGATAATCGGGTAATTGGGTAATCGGGTAACGGCGCCACAATCGTGTACGGACCGAGTTGTGTGCCGGGAGCCAACGCCATCGCCATCGCCGGAAATTGTAGCCGACGCCGCGCGTTCGGTGGGGTCTGAGATGAAGCGGGCCGATGACGTGGGAATTGACTATCGACTAACGACTAACGACTATTCGCCGCCTCCGACGCCCTGAACCCATTGGTGCGATGCGAGGCGTCACAGAAGGGCTTCTTCGCCGAGCCCCCGCAGCGGCACAGCACGAACGGCCGCTTCGTGATCTCGTACTGATTACCATTCCAATCCACCACCGTCACATCGTCGCCTTCGACGCGCAGCGGGCCGTTCTCTCTCACCGTGATAATCGCCACAGCATGCCCCGGTCTTCTGAACTCTCAAATCTGAACTCTGAATCTGAACTCTGAAGTCTGAACTCTGATATTCCAAGCGTCCTATGACATCCGCTGCATGGCCGCGAGAAAATCGGCGTTCGACGCCGTCTTGCGCATCTTGTCGAGCAGCAGCTCCATGGCTTCGACCGCCGACAGCGGGTTGAGCACTTTGCGCAACACCCAGATGCGATTGAGATCGTCGCGTGGGATGAGGAGCTCTTCCTTCCGCGTGCCGCTCTTGAGAATGTCGATGGCCGGAAACACGCGCTTGTCCACCAGCTTGCGGTCGAGGTGGATTTCCATGTTGCCGGTGCCCTTGAACTCTTCGAAGATGATGTCGTCCATCCTCGAGCCGGTGTCGACGAGCGCGGTCGACATGATGGTCAGCGACCCGCCCTCCTCGATGTTTCTCGCGGCGCCGAAGAACCGCTTCGGCTTCTGCAGGGCGTTCGAATCGAGGCCGCCGGACAGCACCTTGCCCGACGCGGGAATCACCGTGTTGTAGGCGCGCGCCAGACGCGTGATCGAATCGAGGAGGATGAGCACGTCCTTCTTGTGTTCGACCAGGCGCTTGGCCTTTTCGATGACCATCTCGGCCACCTGCACGTGCCGCTGCGCCGGTTCGTCGAACGTGGACGAGATGACCTCGCCGTCCACCGATCGCTGCATGTCGGTCACTTCTTCCGGCCGCTCGTCGATCAGCAGCACGATGAGATAGACCTCGGGGTGATTGACCGCCACCGACTGCGCGATGCACTGGAGGAGCATCGTCTTGCCGGTCCGGGGCGGAGCGACGATCAGCCCGCGCTGGCCCTTGCCGATAGGTGTGAGGAGATCCATCACCCGGGCGGACAAATTGTCTCCGGTCGTCTCCAGCGTGAACCGTTCCTGGGGATAGAGGGGCGTGAGGTTTTCGAAGAAGAGCTTCTCGCGCGCGCGATCGGGCGCCTCGAAGTTGACGGCCTCGACCTTGATGAGCGCAAAGTAGCGCTCGCCTTCCTTTGGCGAACGAATCTGGCCCGACACGGTGTCGCCGGTCTGCAGATCGAACTTGCGAATCTGCGACGGCGAGATGTAGATGTCGTCGGGGCCCGGCAGGTAGTTGTAATCGGGTGCGCGAAGAAATCCGAAACCGTCCGGCAGCACTTCGAGCACGCCCTCCGAGAAGATGAAGCCGCTCTGCTCGGTCTGGGCTTTCAGGATCTGAAAAATCAGATCCTGCTTACGCATGCCCGTGGCGCCCGCCACATTCAAGTCCTTGGCGATCTGGGTGAGCTTCTGAATGCTCATGTCCTTCAGATCGCTGATGTTCAACCCCGTCGGGCGCGGGGGCGCCGCCGGGGCCGGAGCCTGTCCGGAGGCGGCTTCGGCCGGCGCCGCGGACGAGGCAGGGGCGGACGAGGCAGGGGCGGACGCAGCAGGGGCGGACGCGGCAGGGGCGGACGCGGCAGGGGCGGACGCGCCAGGTTCGGGCGGCGACCCGTTGGCGGTGCCCGCCGGCGCCTGACGTCTTCGATGGTTCCTCAAGGACTTTACCTCGTGACGAGATGGCTGCCGGCGCGCCTGGCCACGAACTCGAGTATCCGGCGGCTGCCCTCGCGTAACTGCTCCATGGAGGTCGCGTACGACAGGCGGACGAAGCCCGGGGCGTCGAACGCCTCGCCCGGCGTCACGGCAACGCGCGATTCGTCAAGGAGCGCCTGCGCGAATTCGGCCGACGTGCTGAAGCCGCCGTCGGCCATGGCACGAGTGACGTCCGGGAACAAATAAAACGCGCCCGCGGGCCTGAGGCACCGAATGCGCGGCTCGGCGGTCAGCCACTGGTGTAGGTTGTCGCGCCGCGTCCGGTACTCAGCGAGCATGGCCACGAGCGGCGCCTGCGAGCCGCTGAGCGCCGCGAGCGCGCCCTTCTGCGCGATCGAGTTGACATTCGACGTGGCGTGGCTCTGAAGCGCGCTTTCGGCAGCCACGACCGCCGCCGGCGCGATCGTCCAGCCGCATCGCCAGCCTGTCATCGCGTAGGCTTTCGAAGCCGAGCCGCAAATCACGGCACGATCGCGGCAGTACTTGTGCAACACACCGGGCAGGTTGTGGGGCGCCGGATCGTAGATCAATTTCTCGTAGCACAGATCCAGCACGACCCAGATACCGCGGCGGGCCGCCTCCTGCGCGATGGACGCGAGCTCGTCTTCGGCGATGAGGGCCCCGGTCGGGTTGCACGGCGAATTGATGATGATGCCTCGCGTCCTCGACGTGACCGCGTCGAGAATCGTGCGCGCCCTGATGGCAAAGCCGGCAGGGCCGTCAGCGGCCAACGTGCGGACGATGACCGGCGTCGCCTCGGCGAGCTTCACCTGCTCGGAGAGCGTCGGCCAGTAGGGCGCGTGCGTGATGACCTCATCGCCGGCCGAAAAGAGCGCCAGGGCCGTATTGAACAGCGCTTGCTTGCCACCGGCACTGAAGATGACTTCCGATTCCTGGTACTCGACGCCGTAGTCGATCCGGTAGCGCTCGCACAACGCCCGGCGCAGCTCGGAAATGCCCGGCACCGGGGTGTACTTGCTGAAGTCCTCGTCGATCGCCCGGTGCGCGGCCAGCTTGGCGGAGTCGAGCGTTGCGAAGTCGGGTTCGCCAGTGCCAAAGTCGATCACGTCGACGCCTTCGCGGCGCAGCCGATCAACCGTCGCGGTGACCTTCATCGTCGGAGACGCAGCAATGCGTGACGTTCGTTCGGCGAGTTTCATCTATTCGGCTCTCAGCTGTCAGCGCTCAGCCTTACGACTTCACCGCGAGTTTCCGGCGCAGCCGCTCTTCGACGAGCGCCGGCACCAGGCCGTCCACTTTGCCGCCCAGCGAGAAGACCTCTTTGATCAGGCGCGAGCTGATGTAGGTGTACTGCTCGGCCGGCATCATGAAGACGGTCTCGATCCTACCATTGAGGCGCCGGTTCATCAGCGCCATCTGGAATTCGTACTCGAAGTCGGACACCGCGCGCAAGCCGCGCACGATCACCTGGGCCTTGCGCCGCTCGACGTAGTCCACGAGCAATCCGTCGAACGTGTCCATCTCGACCCGCGGCTCGGACCGGAAGACCTCGCGCAGGATGTCGAGTCGTTCGGAAGTGGAAAACAAGGGCGCCTTCTCGGCGTTCACCAGAAGGGCGACGATGATGCGGTCGAAAATCCGCAATCCGCGCGAAATGATGTCGACGTGTCCGTTGGTGAGCGGATCGAACGATCCAGGAAACACGGCGAGGGTGGACATGAACGGGAAGTTAGAAGTTAAAAGTCAAAAGTCAAAAGTTAGAAAGAATCTAACGGTTCACTTTGCGGGCGCTTCAGCCATCTGGTAAAACGAGAGCCCGGAGTCCCCTGACGCGACCTGCCGCACGCGGACGAGTCGTCCCGACGATTCGGGCGGCGTCTCCTTGCGACGGTGTTCGAGCACGAGCACGCCGCCGGACGCCACGACCGCGTCGGCGCCGGCGAGCGCCTCGGCCGGAGCCGCGTCGTACGGTGGATCGAACACGACGATATCGAACGGCACGAACCCGGGAGTGG
>MEKT01000217.1 GCA_001767435.1 Acidobacteria bacterium RIFCSPLOWO2_02_FULL_65_29
GGGACCGGCGAGATGGCGATCCTGCTGGTCGAGCAGTACTACGATTTCGCGCGCTCGCTCGCCGACCAGTACCTGGTCATGGAGCGCGGCGAGATCATCCGCCGCGGCGCCGGCGCCGACATGGACAAGGAAGGTGTGAGGCAACTGCTGGCGGTATGATCGCCGCATGCGGGTCGCGGAACCGGTCGCTGCATCCTGGAAGGCTCGGCTGTCCCTGGCGTTTCAGGCGACGGGAGAACGGACCGTCCTTTCCGGGAAGAGTCACGACGGGCCGCTCGTGGTGCAAAAGCCGCTCTACCCCGAAGGTGACGCAGTCTGCCACACGATCATCGTCCATCCTCCGGGCGGCATCGCAGGAGGAGACGAATTAGACGTCGAGGTAACGGCCGAAAGAGCCAGCCACACACTGCTCACCACCCCCGGAGCTGCGAAGTGGTACCGCTCGGCCGGTCCCTGGGCGCGCCAGCGCCTTTCCTTCACCGTGAATGGATGCCTGGAGTGGCTGCCGCAAGAGACGATCGTCTATGACGCGGCGCTTGCCGACATGCAGTGCGACGTCGAGCTTTCCGCCGATGCGCGTTACGTCGGCTGGGAGATCGTGTGCCTGGGCCGTACCGGCTCGGGAGAACGCTTCACCCGGGGGAAACTGCGAATCCACACCCGCATTTCGAGGGAAGGGAAGCTGCTGTGGTTCGAGCGCGGTTCGATCGAGGGCGGCGGGAAGCTGATGAACTCCCCGGCGGGACTGGGCGGGCGGAGCGTCTGCGCCACCCTGGTCGCCTGCGGCGCGGGGTTGAATCCATCGCTCCTGGCGGATTGCCGGAAGCTGCCGGGTGTATCGGTCACGCTCCTGCCGGAAATCCTCGTCGCGCGCCATCTCGGGGACTCGAGCGAGGAGGCGAAGCGCCGCTTCACCGCGTTGTGGCGCATCCTGCGGCCGGCGCTGTGCGGACGGGAGGCCGTCAGCCCGCGGATCTGGCAGACCTGAGCTCAGGCGAGCGCGAGCGCGGGCCAGCGGTCGCGCCACGGATTCGCGGCCTCATAGCGTTGCGCGAACTCGAGCAGCATCGCGTCGGCGCCGAAGCGCGCCGCGAGCTGAAAGCCGATCGGAAGGCCCGCGCGCGAGGGCGCGCAAGGCAGGTTGATCGCCGGGATCCCGCAGGCGTTCACCCAGCCGGTGTACACGGCGTGGCCGCGCGGCCCGACCTTGCGGCCGTCGATTACCTCGGGGAACGGCGCTTCCGCCGGCCAGGGAAGCGCTGCCGCCGAAGGGGTCATCACCAGGTCGTGACGCTCGAAGACGGATTCCGATTCGCGGCGCATGCGCTCGAAAACCTCGATCCCGGCGAGGTACTGCGCCGCGCTCACCTTGCGCCCCTGCTCGAGCATCGCCTGGAAGCGCGGGCCGAGGAGGTTCTCTTTTCCCGGGTGCATCGCCATCACCCAGGCGACGCCTGCGGCGCCGAACGCCGGCCAGAACTCGTTCAGCGGCGCGAGATCGAACGGCAGCGGCCCGGTCTCGACGCGGCAGCCGAGCGATTCGAGCGCGCACGCCGCGGCGTCCACGCTCGCGGCGATCGTGGGGTCGAGCGGCGACTCGCCGAAGCGCTGCACATAGAGCACGCGTAGCGGTTCACCGGGGTCTTTCGTCATTCGGAACAATGACCGGCGGTCCCTCTCGTCCGGACCGGCCATGACGTTGAACAGCAGAGCCGCGTCTTCGACCGTTCGCGCGATCGGGCCGATCACCTCGAGATCGAGGAGCATCATCGGCAGGCTGTTCACGCGCGCGACCGCGCCGATCGAGGGCTTGAGCCCCACGAGCCCGGTGTGCGACGCGGGCCGGCGGATCGAGCCACCGCCGTCGGTGCCGAGCGCAAGCGGAACCAGGCCGGCGGCGACGGCGGCCACCGAGCCGCCCGAGGAGCCGCCGGGCGTGAGCTCGAGGTCGTAGGGGTTGCGCGTCGCGCCGAAGACCGGATTCCACGTGATGCCCTCGAAAGTGAGCTCGGGAACGTTGGTCTTGCCCAGGATGATCGCGCCCGCGGCGCGCAGCCGCGCCACCGGCAGCTCGTCCACCTCGGGCACGTAGTCCCGGAAGACCCGGCTGCCCCAGACGCAGGGCATGCCGGCGGCGAGAATGTTGTCCTTGACGACCACCGGCACGCCTTCGAGCGCGCTGCGCGGCCGGCCATCCTTGATTCGCCTGCTGCTGTCCTTCGCCCGGGATTCGACATCCGGGGCGAACGCGATGATGGCGTTGAGCCGCGGATTGAGCGCGGTGATCCTCTCCTGCAGAAGCGCGAGGTGGGCCGAAGGCGTGGTTTCTCCGGCCCGGAAAGCGGCGGAGAGCCCGGCCGCGCCAAGCTGCCAGCTCAATTGCCCCGAATGCATCACATCCTCTGCGGAAGCCAGGTCACGAGCTGCGGCGCGTAGATCAGGAAGATCGTGAACAGGATCATGATCACGGCGTAGGGCAGCGCGCCCCAGATCGCGTCCTCGATGCCGCCCTTGTCCGGCCGGATGCCGTGCACGACGAACAGGTTCATGCCCACCGGCGGCGTGATCATGCCGAGCTCGCACATCAGCACGATGAAGATGCCGTACCAGATCGGGTCCACCCCGAGCGCCGTCACGATCGGGTAGGTGAGCGGGATCGTCGCCACCTGCATCGAGAGCACGTCCATGAACATGCCGAGGATCAGGTAGAACACGATCAGCGCGAAGATCATCGTCGTCGCGCTGAAGCCCAACGAGACGACCCATTTGGTGAGCGCGTCGGCGACGCCGGTGAGCGCGATGGTGAGGTTGAGGATGAAGGCCGTGGTGATGATGAGCAGGATCATGCCGCTGATGCGCGCGGTCTGCTGGAAGCAGTTCTTGAGCAGCTCGAAAGTGAGCCTGCCGCTGTGCCAGGTGAAGGCGAGCGCGATCACCACGCCGAGCGCCGCCGATTCGGTCGCGGTGGCGACGCCGGTGTAGATGCTGCCCATTACCACGCCGAACACGATGAGCGGGGGCACCAGATGCACAAGCAGCCGGACGCGCTCGTGCATCGGTACGTGCTTCTCGCGCGACATTGCGGACGCTCCGCGCGAGATGTGGCTCGCGAAGATCCAGGCCATGAAGCACAGCGTGAGCAGGATGCCGGGGATGATCCCGGCGATGAACAGCTTGCCGATCGAGTTGTTGGTGAGCGACCCGTACACGATCATGTTGACGCTCGGCGGGATCAGGATGCCGAGCGTGCCGCCCGCGGCGAGCGATCCCAGCGCGTCGCGCATCGAGTATCCCCGCTGGTAAAGCGAGGGGAGCGCCACCGTGCCGATGGTCGCGGCGGTGGCGACCGAGGAGCCGGAGGTGGCGGCAAACAGCGCGCAGCTGCCGATGTTGGTGTGCAGCAGCCCGCCCGGCAGCCCGCCGAGCCAGGCCGAGAAGGCAACGTACATGCGGTCCGCGATCCCGCTGCGCAGCAGCAGCTCGCCCAGCAGCACGAACAGCGGAATCGCGGTGAGCAGGCTCTCGTTGCCCACGCCCCAGATCACCGATGCCATGGAGTTGATGAACGGCATGCCAAAGGCGAGTACGCCCCCGCCCACGCCGACGATCAGCATCGAGGCGGCGATCGGGATCCCGATCAGCATCATCCCGATCATCAGGGAAAAAGCGATCAGGGTGGCGGCAACCATTACGGCTGCTGTCCCTTATCCGTCGCGGTGCGGTGCGCGAGATCCTCGAGCTCCTCTTTCAGCTCCTCCTTGGCGCTCTTCGGGTGGAACTCCTCGTTCAGCTCGTCGATGCGCCGCGCGAGCAGGAGCCAGGTGGCGCGCGCGGCGAACCCGACGCCGACCAGGGCGAACATCACGAGCCCGGCGTACCACAGGCTCTGCGGCCAGATCAGCGGCGTCGCCCAGGGCGTCTGCGCGGTGCTGCGGTACTCGGCGCTCTCTGCAAGGACGCGCCAGGAGACGGCGACGAACAGCACCGCGAGCGCGGCAAGCAGCACGATCGAGAGCCAGTTGAGCGCCGCCTTCATGCCGCGCGGGAACATCCCGTGGAACACGTCGACGCGAATGTGGTTGCGGCCGGCGAGCGCCAGGCTGAAGGCGATGGTCGAGCCGATCGCGAGCGAGTAGCCGCCGAGCTCGTCGGCGCCCTGGATCGAGAAGTTGAAGATCTTCCTCGCCAGCGTCTCGATCGTCACCACGAACGAGAGGACGAGGAAGATCACCCCGAAGGCGTTGGCGAGGACGGCTTGCAGCCGCCGCATGGCTTACTTGAACCCGACGATCGGGCCGACGGCCTTCTTCCAGCTCGCCGAGCAGCCGGGATTGGACTTGTCGCAGACGTCCGCCCATCCCGGGAACGACACCGTCTGCACCGCCTTCTTCACGATGTCGAGGTCTCCCGCGGTCACCGGCACATTGACCAGGTTGAACTTCTTCCCGGTCGTGCAGGGGTCCTTGCCGACGTTGCAGTTCGAGGCGTCGAGGAACAGCTCCTCCGAGTACTTCCAGATCTCCTCGATCAGTCCGTCGATCGCCGCCTGCAGCTTCTTCTGCTGGTCGGGCTTGAGCTTTTTCCAGGCATTGAGCGTGATGCCGTAGCCGTTGAGCGCGATCTGCACGCCGATCGGCAGGTAGTGGGTCGAGACCTCGGGCCAGCCGGCGGAGTTCGCCGAGCTCGGTCCCGTGATCGCGCAGTCCACCACGCCGAGCGAGAGGCTCTGGTGCGTCTCGGCGAACGCGATCGGCACCGGGGTGCCGCCGAGCGACTCGACGAACTTGGCGAGGTTCTGGTCGTACACGCGCACCTTCAGGCCGCGGATGTCGGCGAGCTTGCCGATCGTCTTCTTGCAGAAGAATACCTGCGGGCCGAAGGGCCAGATGCCCATCAGCTTGACGCCGAACTGCTTCTGCAGCCGTCGGTCGAGGATGCCGGAGAAGGCCTTGGCGACCGCGCGCCCGGTCTTGTAGTCGGGGTTGAGCCCGACCAGGTCCAGGCCGAGGATGGTCGGCTCGTCGCGCGAGTTCTGCGACATCCTGAGCGAAGCCATCTCGAACAGGCCGGCCTTCATCACGCGCAACTGCTCGGTGTCCTTGATGCCGAGCGTGTCGACGGGCTTGTACTCGATCTCGATCGGCAGCCCGCTCTTCTGCGCGAGCGTCTCGAAGAACGGCTGCTCCTTGTTCTTCTGGATGAGCCCCGTGGCGAGCGGCTGCCCGATCACCTTGAGCTTGAGCTTCTCCTGGGCGATCGCCGGCGGGACGGCGAGCGCGGCGCCGAGTGCTGCGGCCAACAGCTTTGCTTTCATCGGTTGCCTCCGTGTGTGTCGTTGCACTGCGAACATTGCGTCTACTTCGCGGCGACGGCAGACGCCGGATGCTCCGGCGCGCGCGCCGCCTGCGTGAGGTAGCTCATTGCCGCCTGCACGCCGCCGCGCGAGTGGGGAACGCCCGCGAGCGCGAGTCCCATCTCCACTCCGGCGAGCGTGCCGAGCAGCGTGAGGTCGTTGAGATCGCCGAGATGCCCGATGCGGAATACCTTGCCGCCGAGCTTGGTGAGTCCGGCGCCGAGCGACATGTCGAAGCGCTCCAGCACGACCTGGCGGAAGTTCCTCTCGTCGTGGCAGGCCGGCATCATCACGGCGGTGAGGGAGTTGCTGTACTCGGCGGGATTCGCGCACAGGATCTCGAGCCCCCAGGCTCGAACCGCGCGCCGCGTCGCCTCGCTGTGGCGCGCGTGCCGCGCGAACACGTTGTCGAGTCCTTCTTCGAGCAGCATCCGGATCGATTCGTCGAGCCCGTAGAGAAGATTGGTCGCCGGCGTATATGGGAAGTATCCCGTCTTGTTGCTCGCCAGCATGTCGTCCCAGTCCCAGTAGGAGCGCGGAAGCTTCGCACCTTTCGCCGCCGCGCGCGCCTTTTCGCTGACCGTGTTGAAGCTCAAGCCCGGCGGCAGCATCAGACCCTTCTGCGAGCCGCCGACCGTAACGTCCACGCCCCATTCGTCGACGCGATAGTCCGTCGAGCCGAGCGAGGAAATCGTGTCCACCATGAGCAGCGCGGGGTGATGCGCCGCGTCGATCGCTCTGCGCACCAGCGGGATGCGGCTCGTGACCCCGGTCGAGGTTTCGTTGTGTACCACGCACACCGCCTTGATGCGGTGCGCTTTGTCCTCGGCGAGGCGTGTGCCGATCGCCCCGGCATCCGCGCCATGGCGCCAATCCCCGGGAATGAAGTCCGCTTCGACCCCGAGCCGCGTCGCCATCTTCTGCCAGAGCGTGGCGAAGTGACCGGTTTCGTACATCAGGATGCGGTCGCACGGCGAAAGCGTGTTGACCAGCGCCGCCTCCCAGGCGCCGGTGCCCGAGGCCGGGAAGATCACCACCGGTTGGCGCGTCCGGAAGATGCCCTGCATGCCCTGCAGGACGCGGCGGCCGAGCGCCCCGAATTCGGGCCCGCGATGATCGATGGTCGCCCGGTCGATGGCTCGCAGGACGCGGTCGGGGACATTCGTCGGTCCCGGGATCTGGAGGAAATGCCTGCCGCCACGGTGGCTCATGGATCCTGACCCTTTACGCGCCTGCCGCCCTTGTGCGCGGCCGCGCGGGGTCCGGCAGGCCGCATTTCAGGAATTCGCCGCGGCCGGCGCGGCCGCGGAATTCGCCGTCCTCCCACACCGCCTCGCCGCGCGAGAGCGTCACCGCCGGCCAGCCGCGCAGGCGCATTCCCTCGTAGGGCGTGTAGTCGACCGCGTGGTGCAGCATCGCGTTGCCGATGGTCTGCTCCCGCTGGTCGTCCCAGATGACCAAGTCGGCGTCGCTGCCCACGGCGATCGTGCCTTTTCTCGGGTACAGGCCGTACATGCGCGCCGGATTGGTCGCGGTCAGGGCAACGAACTGGTGCAGGTCGATGCGCCCCTCGCCGACGCCTTCCGAGAAGAGCAGCGGCAGCCGCGTCTCGATACCCGGGATGCCGTTCGGGATGTACTGGAAAGCGACTTCCTTGCCGCCGAGCTTCTTGCCGTGCGCATCCTCGTAACGGAAGGGCGCGTGGTCGGAGGAAAAGACGTGGAAGGCCCCTTTCGCGAGCCCGTCCCAGATTCTCTGCTGGTTCGCCTTGTCGCGCGGCGGCGGACTGCACACGTACTTCGCGCCCTGGAAGCCCTCGAGCCCGAGATGCTCTGCCGTGAGCAGGAGATACTGCGGGCAGGTCTCGGCGTAGATGTTGAGACTGCGGCCCTGCGCCCAGCGGATCTGCTCGAGCGCATCCGCCCCGGAGACGTGCACGATCAGGATGGGCACGTCGAGCAGCTCGGAGAACGTGATTGCACGGTGCGTCGCCTCGCGCTCGACCGGCGCCGGCCGCGAGTCGGCATGATGCCTGGGAGCGGTATGGCCGGAGGCGACCAGCTTCTCGGTGAGCCAGGCGATGCAATCCGAGTTCTCGGCATGCACCATGGCCATCGCGCCCTCGCGCCGCGCCACTTCGAGTACGTCGAGGATCTGCCGGTCGGAAAGCTTCAGGTCGTCGTACGTCATGTAGACCTTGAACGAGGTGCAGCCGTCCCGGATCAGTTGCGGCAGCTCGTCGCGCAGCACCCGCTCGCTGGGGTCGCTGACGATCAGGTGAAACGCGTAATCGATGCAGGCCTTGCCTTCGGCGCGGCGGTGGTAGTCCTCGACCGCCTCGCGCAGCGACTCGCCCTTTTTCTGCGCCGCGAAAGGGATAACGGTGGTGGTGCCGCCGCAGGCGGCCGAGCGCGTGCCGGTGAGGAAGTCGTCGGCCATGCGCATCGGCGCGGGCATCGGCTGGTCGAGGTGGCAGTGCCCGTCCACCCCCCCGGGGGTCACGGTGCGGCCGGCGGCATCGATCTCGCGCTCGCCCGGGCCGAGCCGCTCCGCGAGCGCAACGATTCGCCCGCCGCGCACCCCGATGTCGCAGCGCTGCACGTCGCCCGCGGTCACCGCGACGGCGTTGCGCACCACCAAGTCGAATCGATCGTTCATTGTTACAAAACACTATACTTTTGGCGCCAATTTGCGTAGGATTGTGGCCAGTTATCGGTAGAGCTGTCAATGCCCCGCATGAGAAGGCGCAAGACCAAATACGAACCCGCGCGCCGCAGCCGCCGGGCGCCGCGCGAGGGGCTGGCCGAGGACGCGATCTACGACCGGCTGCTTGCGGCGATCTTCGAGCACCGGCTGCCGCCGGGGACGAAGCTCGGGGAGGACCGGCTGGCGGCGATCTACGGCGTGAGCCGCGCGCGCATCCGGCGCGTGCTGCCGCGCCTCGCGCACGAAGGCGTCGTGACGCTCGAGCCGAACCGCGGCGCGTTCGTCGCCAAGCCGACCGTCGCCGAGGCGCACGCGGTGCTGGAGACGCGCCGCGTGCTGGAGCCCGGCGTCGTCGAGCGCTTCGTCCAGCAGCCCGATCGCAAGGCGCTGGTCGCACGCCTGCGCCAGCACGTGGCGGCCGAGCGCCGGGCGCGCGCGGCGTCCGACACGCGCAGCATCGTGCGGCTGTCCGGGGAGTTTCACATCCTGCTCGCAGACATGGCAGGGAACTTGCTGATGGCCAAGATCATGCGCGAACTGTGTTCGCTCACCTGCCTGATCATCGCGCTCTACGACAAGCCGAGCGTGCCCTCGTGCCTCGGAGAGGAGCATGCCGAAATCGTTGAGGCGCTCGCCGCGGGTGACGGCGGGCGCGCCACGCAGCTCATGGTCCAGCACCTGGAACACGTCGAGGAGAACCTCGACCTCACCGTCGTCGAATCGGGTCCGGTCGACCTCGAATCGGCGCTTGACTGACCTCCAAGGAGATACCGTCATGTTCAAACGAGCATTGTTCGCCGCTGCATGCGCCGTCGCGCTTGGAGCGGGTCCCGCAGCCGCGCAACAGCTTCGCATCGCGAGCAACTTCCCAACGCAGCATACCTCGAGCGTGGCGATGGAGCAGTTCAAGTCCGAAGTCGAAGCCGCCACCAAGAAGGAACTCGCGGTCGACCTGTTCCCGGCGATGCAGCTTGGTGGGGCGCAGGAGAACGTCGACCAGACACGCTCCGGCGCGATCTTCGGCACCGTCATCGGCGCGGCGTTCCTGTCGCGCACGGTGCCGGAGATCTCGGCGCTGTCGGTGCCGTTCCTATTCACCAGCCGCCAGCAGGCATTCAAGGTCGTCGACGGCAAGGTGGGTGCGCTGATCGCCCAGCGCCTCTCCGACAAGGGCTTCCTGCATCTCGGCTTCATGGAGCTCGGCTCGCGCAACCTGACCAACAACACGCGGCCGATCAAGACGCTCGCCGATTTCAAGGGCCTCAAGATCCGCCTGCAGCCGGACGACATCCATCTGGCGACGTTCCGTGCGTTGGGAGCGAATCCGGTCGCGATGGACATCAAGGAGGTGTACTCGGCGCTGCAGCAGGGGGTGCTCGACGGGCAGGAGAACCCGTACGCGGTGATCCGCGACAGGAACTTTAACCAGGTGCAGAAATACCTGACCGGTACCGGCCACTTCTTCGACTTCATCGTGATCGTCGCCAACAAGAAGCGTTTCGACGGATTGAAGCCCGAGCAGCAGAAGGCGATCCGCGGCGCGATGGGCAAGGCGGTCGCGAAGCAGCGTGTCGACGCCGAGAAGGCCGATACCGAGTCGCGCGACGAGCTGAAGAAGCGCGGCATGCAGTTCGAGGCCCCGAGCCCGCAGCTCGTCGCCGAGATGCGCAAGGCAACCGCCGGAGTCGTGGATCTTCTGAAAAAGAAGGTCGATCCGAAGCTGGTCGACGAAGTCCTCGCCTCGGCGAAGTGACATGAGGGCGGCGGTTGACCGCCTCGATCTCGCGTCGCGCTGGCTGATCATCGCGGCGTTCGCGGCGATGGTCGTGGTCGTGTCGCTGCAGGTGCTGTTCCGCTACTTCCTCAACCTTTCGCTCGACTGGGCGGACGAGGTCGGCCGGCTGACGTTCGTCTGGGCCGCGTTTCTCGGCGTGCCGCACGGCGTGAAGATCGGCGCGCACGTCGGAATCGATTTCGTCGCAAAGATGCTTCCGCCGGCACCGCTCGCGTGGCTGTTCCGCGCCTGCACGGTCGCCTGCGCGGCGCTCATGGCAGTCGTGTCGTGGCAGTCCGTCGTGATCGCGCGCGCGACCTGGGACCAACTGATGCCGGTGCTCGACTTCTCGACCGGCTGGTTCTACGTCGCGATCACGGTGGCGGGCGCGCACAGCGCGCTTCACTTCGCGCTGCTCGCCTGGGACCACGAGCCGGTGCTCCCTGCAGCCACGATCGACGCCTGAGGCCGTGACCGCGGCCGTCGTCATCGCGTTCTTTGCCCTGGCGCTGCTGGCGATGCCGCTCGCGTTCGCCCTCGGCCTTGCGGCGCTCGGCGGGATGGTGGTGGGCGACGTCGAATGGCACGTGCTGCCGCAGCGCATGATGCACGCGGTCAACTCCTTCCCGCTGCTCGCGATTCCATGCTTCATGCTTGCCGGCGAGCTGATGGTCGAGGGCGGCATCATGGAAAAGCTCGTGGCGCTCGCCAACAGCGTGGTCGGGCGGGTACGCGGCGGGATGGGGCACGTCACCGTCGTCTCCGCGGCTTCCCTTTCGGCGATCTCGGGGACCGCCGTGGCCGACGCGACTGCGCTTGCCTCGACGCTCGGGCCGTCGCTCGCCAGGTACTACGGCAACGGCTTCGGCGCCGCGATCGTCGCCGCCGCCGCCAACCTGGGCCCGATCATCCCGCCGTCGGCGGCGATGATCGTGTACGCGTACATGGCCGGGCCTTCGGTGTCGGTCGGGGGCCTGTTCATGGCGGGATTCGTGCCCGGCATCCTCATGGCGGCGGCGATGATGCTGCTGATCGCCTGGATCGCCAGGCGCCGCGGCTATCCGCTCACCGGCGAGAGCTTCAGCCTCGCGAACGTGCTGGTGCAGCTCAGGCGCTCGATCCTCATCGTGCTGATGCCGCTCGTGGTCGTCGGCGGCATCGTCGGCGGGGCGTTCACTGCGACCGAGGGTTCGGCGATCGCGGTGGTCTACGCGCTCGTAGTCGGGTTTTTCGTCACACGCAAGCTCAAGTGGTCCGACCTGCCGCCGGCGATGTTCCGCGCCGCGATCACCACCGGCGTGGTGGCGATCCTGATCGCGTTTGCGTCGGCGGTGACGTTCCTGCTCTCGATCGACCTCATCCCGCAGAAGCTCACGGCCTTCCTTCAAGGCATCACGCGGGACCCCACGGCATTCATCTGGATCGTGATGGTCGTGCTCGTCGTGGCCGGCATGTTCCTCGAGTCGAACGCGGCGTACATCATGCTGGTGCCGCTGCTCGCGCCGATCGCCGAACTGTACGGGTTCGACCCGCTGCATTTCGGCTTTGTGTTCATCCTGAACCTCGTGATCGGGATGCTCACCCCGCCGGTCGGCGTGCTGCTGTTCGTCGTCTCGAGCGCGCGCCAGGTGCCGCTCAACGCCCTGCTCGCGAACGTCTGGCCGTTCATCGTCTGCCAGTTCGCGGTGCTGGTGCTGTGCATCGTTTATCCGCCGATCGTCACCTGGCTGCCCAGGCAGCTGGGCTACTGAGGGGAAACGCCATGAGCAGGAAGGACCGGAAGTTTCTCGGCATGCTGACGCCCTCGTCGAACACCACGCTCGAGCCGGTGACCGCACGCATGCTTGCCGGCGTGCCGGAGGTGAGCGCGCATTTCGGGCGCTTCCGGGTGACCGAGATCAGCCTCTCGGACAAGGGGCTCGGGCAGTTCGACCTCCAGCCGATGCTCGACGCCGCCGATCTGCTGGCGGACGCGGGGTGCCATTCGATCTGCTGGAACGGCACCTCGGCCGGCTGGCTCGGCTTCGACCGCGACCGGGAACTCTGCGGGGCGATCGAGCGGCGCACGAAGATTCCGGCGTGCTCCTCGGTGCTCGCGCTCGCTGAGATCTTTCGCCTGGCCGGTGTGACGCGGTTCGGGCTGGTGACACCCTATAGCGACGACGTGCAGCAGGCGATCTGCGCCAATTTCGCGCGCGAAGGCTTCGAATGCACCGGCGAGCGGCATCTCGGGATCCGTGTCAACTTCGACTTTTCCGAGGTCGAGCCCGCGGCAATCGCGGCGATGGTGCGCGAAGTCGCCAGGTCTCGCCCGCAGGCGATCACGGTCTTCTGCACCAACATGGACGGCGCCTCGCTCGCCGAGGAACTCGAGCGCGAGACCGGGATCCCGGTTTACGACACCATCGCCACCGCGGTGTGGAACTCGCTGCGCGCCTGCGGCGTGGATCCCGGCCGGGTGCAGGGCTGGGGCCGCCTGTTCCGCGAACTGAAGTAGTCGCGTATCCTTCGCGCTTCGGGAAACGGCCCATGAAACTCAGCCCGCGCGAAAAGGACAAGCTGCTCATCTTCACCGCCGCGCTGCTCGCCGAGCGGCGCAAGAGCAGGGGACTCAAGCTCAATTACCCTGAGGCGGTGGCGCTG
>MEKT01000218.1 GCA_001767435.1 Acidobacteria bacterium RIFCSPLOWO2_02_FULL_65_29
GGAGTCATTTTCTGAGCACGCCGGTCGACGTCGTGGCCGCACGCTTCGGTCTGGAAGGCGCGCGCTCGTGTGTCCTGGCCGCCTGCTCATCGAGCACGATTGCGATCGGGCAGGGTGCCGCCGCGATTCGCGCGGGGCGAGCGGACGCCGTCCTGGCCGGCGGGACCGATGCGCTGGCGAGGCTCACGTTCAGCGGCTTCAATGCGCTGAAGTTGATGGACGCCGCGCCTTGCAGGCCATTCGATCGCAGCCGCGCCGGTATGAATATCGGGGAAGGCGCCGCCGTCCTGGTGCTCGAAGAGCTCGATCGAGCGCGACGTCGTGGCGCGACGATCTATGGCGAGGTCGCCGGGTACGCATTTGGATGCGAAGCCTTTCACCCGACGGCGCCGGAACCAGAGGGTCGGCCGCTGGCCGCTGTGATCGGCGCGGCACTGCGGGACGCGCGCCTCGACGCCTCGGCGGTCGATCACATCAGCGCTCACGGCACGGCCACGCCACAAAATGACTCGGCCGAGATGCGGGGATTCCGCCGAGTCTTCGGCGAGCGCACGCACGCCATTCCCGTGACGTCGATCAAGTCGATGATCGGCCACTGCCTCGGCGCCGCGGGAGGCATCGAGGCGGCGATCCTGGCGCTGACGATTCACCGCGGCTCGATCCCGCCGACGATTCATCATCACCAGACCGATGAGGAGTGTCGTGGGGACATCGTGGCGAATGAGGCCCGGGACTGCCGGGTCCGGTGCGGTCTCTCGACATCGCTCGCCTTCGGCGGCATCGATTCCGCTATCGTGATCAGCGCGGTAGATCACCCGCCGACGTAACCCGGACGGCAACCGCTTGGCGGTGCCGCCGATGCCGCAGACCGAAGGGTGCGACGCGGCGCTCAACTCGCGTCCGCCAGGCTTTTTCGTGCTTTCGTGTTTTCGTGGCCAACGAGGTCCGAGCGGAAGCTTCGGTCTACTTCGCTCTCAGGATATCCTCAAAAAAACTGACCGCGCGCGGGTCACGCGATTGTCCCAGCCAGAACATCGCCTGTTTCCGAACCTCGACGTTGCGGTGAGTGCGTGCCAGATGAATCAGCAGCGGAATGCCCTCGTCTTTCGGCAGCTGACTGAGCGCGAACACCGCGCGCTTCTTGACCTCGATTTCAGGGTCGTTGTCGACGGCGCCGCGAATGGCGGCCGCCGCCTCGTCGCCGGCGCGCTGCGACAGCCAGAACAGCGCCTGGTTCCTGACACCCGTTCGTGGGTCGTCGCGCGCCAAGGCAATGAGGGTTCGGAGCGCAGGTCGACCGGGAATGAGCGCGAGCGCGCCCAGCGCCGGTCGCACGACGCGGTTCTCGCGTTCCCGGTCCCCCGAGCCTCCGGATCCGGCCAGCGCCGTGAGCCACGCCACGCTGTCGGCGGCCGGCACGTTCTCCAACCAGACGAGGGGCATGCCGCCGCCATCGAGGTCGCAGTCGGGCGTGAAGGTGCGGACTCTGGTGACGCCACCATTCTCCACGCGCGCCAGGATCACGAGATCGCTCGGCGGCTCGATGACGACCCGCGAGGCACGTGGGTCGAATGTGTCGCCTGCCGTCATCGTCACGCCGCCGCCGCTCTCGAGGCGGCACATGCCGCAGCACACGTCGGCCGCGGCATTTCCGATCCCCGCAGGGCTCGAGGCGCTGCAGCAGATGTGCCGCGTGCCGGGAATCATCGGCGTTCGGTACCCGATCCAGGCCGCGTCGCCCCGAGCGGCCACCGCCTGCACCTCGCGCTCGAGCGTCCCCGTGAAGGCTCTGGCCTCGATCGGCGCGTTGGCAATCCGTCCCTGCGCGGCCATCAGCGTCGAGGCCGCCGCCGCGTATCCGAGGAAAAGCGCCAGCAATCCTTCCTTACTCAGCACTCTTAGACCTTTGCACCTCTGCACCTCTGCACCCCTGCACCTTTGCACCCTTGCACCCTTGCACCCTTGCACCCAGTTCTCACTTGAGCAACTCGAGCAGGTAATCGGTCGCCACCTTGTCGCGCATGTTCGACAGTTTCGAGACAATCTCGCGCTTCATACCTGGATCTTTCTCGGCCTTCGCGAGCTCGACGAGCGCCACGGCATTCCGCTGAACGAACAGCGCAGTGACGATCTCCTTCTTCACCTCGGCATTGGCTTCCGATCCGTAGAGCATTTTCAGGACGTCGCCGGTCCGGCGCGCGTTCATCACGCCGAGGTTTCTGATCGCCGATCGACGGAGCGAATCGTCCTTCTCGGTTCGGGCCAGCTCCGCCAGCTTGTCCGAGGCGCCGCCGACCATCAGCGACTGAATGATGCTCTTCTTGATGTCCACGGAACTTTCAGTACCGTACAGTTCCGAGAGCTCGGAGACGGCGCGCATCGCGCCAAGCTGCCGCACGGCCTCGCTGCGGAGCTCGGGCGAGCTCTCGCTCTTGACGATGGCCAGCAGCCGCGCCCGGTCGCCGGAGGGCACGAAGCTCTTGATCACCGCCCGCTTGATGCTGATGTCGGTGGTCGAGCGGTAGACCTCTTCGAGAATCTGGCGGTTTTCAGGCCCACCCATCGCCCCGAGGTAGCGCACGGCCCGCAGCTGCAGGTCGGGGTTGCCGCCGCCCTTGGCCACGCCGGTGATGATTTCGCGCGCCCGCGCCGTGCGGCTCTGGCTGAGCACGAACAGCGCGTTCTCCTTGACCTTCACCGAGCTGCTGCCGGCGAGCAATTGCTCGATCATCGGCACGCCGCGCTCCGGATCGCTCTGCATGATGCCGCGCAGCGCCAGCAGCTTGAGCTCCTCGTCGGCCTGGGCCTCGGGCGACACGGCCTGGCCGGAGGTCTGACGCGCCTCCATCTCGAGCGCTTTCGCGTCCTTCAGCCAGCGGCTGTCCCCGAACTTTTTCTGCATGACGTCGAGCGTCGACAGCGCGTCGGCAATCTGCTTTTGTTTCACTTGCGAGTACGCCTTCCAGTAGAACGCCCCGTCGACCTTTCTGGCCGCAGCTAGGGCGCTGTCACCGTCGAACTGATCGATGAAGCGGCTGAGCTGCTCGATGGCGCGCTCGAGCTGGCCGCGATCGATCGAGTTGAGCGCCTGCTCGTACAGCTCTTCGAGACGTCCCTCCACCCGCACGAAGGGTGCAGGAGGCACGGGAGGCGCCGGAGGAATCGGGGGCGCCGGTCGCGCGGGCCGCTGGCCGAGATCCACCAGCGAGTCGAGGTCGAACCTCAGCTCCGGAAAAGGCCCCGGAAACGGCGTTTGGCCGCCGAGGTCGAACCGCAAATCCACTTCAGGCAGTGGGAACGGTGTCTGTGCGGCGGCAGCCGCGGCGATGCCGAACCCCATGGTCCCGGCCATCATTCCGAGAATCAGCTGTTTCATATTCGTGTTCATGTCGTTTTCCGTGGTTCGGTGGGCGCGAGGTCGCGCTCGCGCAGTTCGCCTGAAAGGACGCGAACCTTGAAGAGCAGCGCCGCCGCGTCCAGGCGCGCGCGCACGGTCTCGAACTCCGCCGGGGTCATCGTGGAGGGTCCGTGGACGATCTCGAGCAGGTTGCGCTCGAGCTCGTCGAGGACGCCGGCGATCGTGTCGTCGCCGGCCCGCTCGGCGGCATCGCGATACAGCCGGTTGGCATCGACGAGATCGGCCGCCCAGGCCTGTTGCCCGCTCACATCCACCCGATCGCCGCTCGCGTTGACGAAATCCAGCAGGACCCGCTCGGATTCGTCGAGGTGATCGCCGATCGCGAGCGAGAGTACGCGTGCGCCTGCATCCGGCGACGTGGTGTCCGACTGGGTGACCGGAGCGGCCGGCGCCCCATCGGGCCAGTACCGCCCGGCGACGAACGCCGCCGTGATGAAGAGGGCCAACCCACTCGCGAGCGTCGGGCGATACCACGCCATCCACCAGGGCGGCTCCTGGACTGGCAGGTCGTGCCTGATGCGCTGCCAGACTTCGAGGCCGTACCGATCGTCTCGCTCGGGGACGTCCACATCGGCGACGAGCGCCAGCGTGCCGGCAATCTCGCGATAGGCCGCCGCACACGCGTCGCACGTGTTCAGGTGCTCGTCGATGCGCTCGCGCCGACGTGCCTCGCCGTAGTGATACAGAATGAGCTCGTCTTCGCTGTAATGCATTTCCCCAGCCCCTAGTCCCCAGCCTCCAGCCCCTTCAGTTCCGCTCGGAGTTTCTTGACCGCGCGGAACACGGCGTGCTTGGCGGCGCTCGTCCCCAACCGGAGCGTCCGGGCGATCTCGTCCGTCGTCCGGCCCTCGTAGTGGCGCAGCGTGAACGCCGCGCGCTCGAGCGGGCTCAGACTGTCGAGCGCAGCGGCGACGCGGCGGCCGATGTCGCGGCTTTCCGCCAGTCGGTGTGGTCCCGGCGACTCCGACACTGGCATCGTGAATTCGTCGATCGGTTCCATGCGTGCGCGCTTCTTGCGCGACTCACGCGTTCGAACGTGCTCGACGGCGCAGTTGACCACGATGCGGTACAACCAGGTGCCAAAATTGGCCCGCGCCTCGAATTGCCCGAGGTGCCGATACGCCCGGAGCAAGCTCTCCTGCACGATGTCCTCGGCGTCCGGCTCGTTGCCGGCCATCCGGTAGGCCAGGCGGAAGGCGCTCCGGCTGTGCTGCTCGACGAGCGCCCGGAACGCCTCGTCGTCGCCCCGACGGGCCCGGGCGAGGACGGCCGGTATGTCGGTCACGGTCATTCGTGACAGGTTAGACGGGGGGGAAGGGGAACTGGTTAGGGCAGAGGGCAGAGGGCAGAGGGCGGAGGGCCCTGCGGCGAATCAGTCTCTGGCTTGGCGCATCACTCGAGCCGTGCTTCTATTTGGGGCAGCGCGGCGAGCACAACGTCACCGACCACCTGCAGGCTCCGGGCGCTGACCGCGTCCAGCGTATCTCCCGCGGTGTGCCAGGGGCCAAACTCGAGGTCGATGAGATCGACGGCGGGGACGCCTGCCTGGACAAAGGGGAGGTGGTCGTCCTCGATCGCGGTGGCGTCGTTGGTGAAGTAGGCTGTCAGCTTCTGGCTTCGCGCCGCCTCCCAGATGATGTCGGTGAGCCAGGGCGTGGAATTCAGATCGCGCTTGATGCGCAGATCGCGGTCGCCAATCATGTCGACGAGCACCAGCGCCTTGAGCGTGGCCAGCGACCTGTCTCGTCTGGCCGCGTCCACGTAGTGGCGGCTCCCGTAGGTTTGGTCGTTGCCCCGCCATTCGACGACCGCTTCTTCCCCGTCGAGGAATAGGATCTCGATGGTGACGGCGTTCTTCCGCGTTTTCAGAACCCGCGCGATCTCGATGAGAAACGCCGCGCTGGATCCGCCGTCGTTGGCGCCGACAAAGGGAAATTCGCGAAATCGCTTCGTGTCGTAATGGCCCGCGATGACGAGGCGGTTTCTGCTCGCCCCGGGAATGGTCGCGATGAGATTCACCATGTGAACGGGCCCGAGCGGCGTCTGGTCGTCCCACCCCTGGTCGATGGCCGTGAGGCCGGCGGCGGCCAGCTGGTCCTTGATGTATTTCCGCGAGCGCTCGATGGCCGCAGACCCCGCCGGACGGGGACCGATCGCCACCAGCCGCCGGAGGTGCTCCCACGCGCGGTTGGAGTCGAAGCGAGGGGAGGCGGGTGCCTGCGCCAGGAGCGCCAAGGCGATCAGAAATCTCAGCATTGTAGTCGGGTAATTGGATAATCGAGTAATCGGGTAATTGATTGATTCATGGATTGAATCGTCGGTTGCTCAATCAGGCCGTCCAATTACCAGATTACCCGATTATCCAATTACCCAATCCCGTTAGGGCCCGTCAAGGAATAAAGGTGCCAATTCTGGGCGTCGAGGCGCCCGGCTGGCAAGGCGCGAGGAGCGAGCATACTCAGCGTATGTAAGCGAGGAGCAACGCAGCCAGCCGGGATGCATCGGCGGCCAGAATGGCACCTTTATTCCTTGACGGGCCCTTAGTCTCTCTGCTCTCTCGGAACGTAATTGCGCGCGCTGTGCCCCGTGTAGATCTGACGCGGCCGAGCGATCTTCTGCTCCGAGTCGAGCAGCATCTCTTCCCACTGCGCGATCCAGCCCACAGTGCGCGGGATGGCGAACAGCACGGGAAACATCTCGACCGGAAAACCCATCGCCTGGTAGATGAGGCCGGAATAGAAATCCACGTTGGGGTACAGCTTGCGAGTGATGAAGTAATCGTCCTGGAGCGCGATGCGCTCGAGCTCGAGCGCGATTTCGAGGAGCGGGTTCTTGCTGGTGACGGTGAAGACCAGATCCGCGATCTTCTTGATGACCTTCGCGCGCGGGTCGTACGACTTGTAGACGCGGTGGCCGAACCCCATCAGCCGGTGGTTGCCCTCGCCCGACTTCACTTTCTTGATGAACTCCGGCACCTTGGCGACCGATCCGATCTCGTTCAGCATCCGGAGGACCGCTTCGTTGGCGCCGCCGTGCAGCGGGCCGTAGAGCGCCGCGGCCGCGCCGGCCAGGGCCGAGTACGGATCGACCTGCGAGCTCCCGATGTTGCGCATCGCGCTCGTGCTGCAGTTCTGCTCGTGGTCGGCGTGCAGGATGAAGAGCACGTCGAGCGCCCGCGCGAGCACGGGATTGGGCTGGTACTTCACCTCCATCATCTTGAACAGCATGTTCAGGAAGTTGCCGGTGAAGCTCAGGTCGTTGTCGGGGTAGATGTACGGCCGTCCGACGATGTGGCGGTACGCGTACGCGGCAATGCTCGGCACCTTCGCGATCAACCGGTGCGTCTGCTTCAGCCGCGAATCCTTGTCGAAGATGTGCTTGGCGTCCGGGTAGAAGGTCGACAGCGCGCCGACCGTGCTGAGGAAGATCCCCATCGGGTGGGCGTCGTAGCGGAAGCCCTCCATGAGCTTCTTCACGTTCTCGTGAAGCATCGTGTGGAGCGTGATCTCACGGATCCACGACTGCTGTTGCTGCGCGGTGGGGAGCTCGCCGAACAGAATCAGGTACGCCGTCTCGAGATAGTCGCTGTCCTCGGCGAGCTGCTCGATCGGGTAGCCGCGATAGAGCAGGATGCCCTTGTCGCCGTCGATATAGGTGATGGCGCTGCGGCAGTTCGCGGTGTTCATGAACGCCGGGTCGTACGTCATCAGCCCGAAGTCGTCCGGGCCCGCCTTGATCTGGCGGAGGTCCATCGCGCGAATCGTGCCGTCTTGGACCGGCAATTCGTAGGTCTTGCCGGTTCGGTTGTCGGTGACAGTCAGGGAATCAGCCATACGACAGGAACCCAGTAGGAAGTTAGAAGTTAGAAGTGAGAAGTTAGAAGTTTATTCTGCGTCCTCGCTGGCGTCGGCCTCTGAGGGGTCGGGCTCGTCGACGGCTTCTCCAGCCACCCGATAGGCGCCGTCCACCCAGCGCGCCAAGTCCTGTAGCCGGCAACGCTCGCTGCAGAACGGCTGCCACGGGTCTTCTGCGAGCCTCCGCCGGCAGAGCACGCACACCGGAGCGCTGTCCTGGCCGGGCATGGATTCTATTCTAATCCAGGGGATCACGTGAACCGGTCGCTGTCAGCTATCGGCTATCAGCCGTCAGCTGGAGCCCCACGAAATCGACGTCGTGTCCGGCTTCAGCCGGACTTCATGGTCCGCCTAACCGCCTCCGCCAAGGCTACGGCGGTCCGCCGAAGCTTCACGCGAAGGCGGAAGGCGGACACTGCGTACCCAACGGTTACGGGCCGCGATTTCTTCACAGTCGCTGAGAACTGACAGCCGAGAGCGACCTCTCAGGCACCCTCCCCGGCGTGGTGGCGGACGTCCCTGGCCGAAACAATGAAGATGACGTCTTCGGCGATGTTGGTGGCGTGGTCGCCGATACGCTCGAGGTGGCGGGAGACGAGAATCAGATCCAGCGCCGGCTCGATCGTCGAGGGATCCTGCAGCATGAAGGTGAGGAGCTCGCGAAAAATCTGCGTCTTGAGCGCGTCGAGCCGGTCGTCTTCGATGATCACGTTCTGCGCGAGCGCGAGATCGCGCCGGACGAACGCGTCGAGCGCGTCGCGGAGCATGGTCTGCGCGATCGACGCCATGCGTGGAATGTCGATCAGCTTCTTGATCGGCGCGTGGGAGGCGTAGCGGCGCGCCGCCTCGGCGATGTTCACGGCCAGGTCGCCGACCCGCTCGAGGTCCGTGTTGATCTTCACGACAGCGACAATCGTGCGGAGGTCGGCCGCCATCGGCTGGTAGAGCGCCAGCAGCGTGAAACAACGGCTGTCGAGCTCGATGTGCAGGCTGTTCACGGGCTCGTCGCCGACGAGCACGCGGTCGATGAGATCGTGGTCGCGGTCGACCAGGCCTTTCACCGCCAGGCGGACGTTCTCCTCGGCCAGGCCGCCCATTTCGAGCAGGCGGGTTTTGAGCTGCTCGAGCTCCTCTTGGAAATGACGGACAACGCGCTCGACCGGTTCTGACATTGTTGTTGTGTTCTCGCGGTGACAACCCTGCTATTTCTTCTTCGTGACGTCGAGCGTTGTCGCGCGACGGCGTTCATGAGGTCGCTTCTAGCCGAATCGCCCTGTGACGTAGTCCTCTGTCAGTTTCTCGGACGGAGCGGTGAAGATCTTTTCGGTACGCCCGCATTCGACGAGTTTGCCCAGCCAGAAGAAGGCCGTGATGTCCGACACGCGGGCGGCTTGTTGCATGTTGTGTGTCACGATCACGATCGTATATCGGGCTTTCAGCTGGTAGATCAGTTCCTCGATTCGCTGCGTGGCGAGCGGATCGAGCGCCGACGCGGGCTCGTCCATCAGCAGGATCTCCGGCTCGACGGCCAGCGCGCGCGCGATGCAGAGTCGTTGCTGCTGGCCCCCCGACAGCGCCAGCGCCGAGGTACTCAAGCGATCGCGCACCTCGTCCCAGAGCGCGGCCGCTTTCAGGCTCGCCTCGACCCGCGCCGACAGATCCTCGCGCGACGAGGACATGTGGTTGATGCGCAGGCCGTAGGCCACGTTCTCGAAAATCGTCTTCGGGAACGGATTCGACTTCTGGAACACCATCCCGACACGCCGGCGCAGACCGGCCACGTCCACCGAGGGCGCGTAGATATCGCTGCCATCGATGTGGATCGACCCCTCGACCCGCGTGCCGGGGATGATGTCGTTCATCCGATTCAGCGAGCGGATGAACGTCGACTTGCCGCACCCAGACGGCCCTATCAATGCGGTCACCTGGTTGGGCGGCACCTTCACGAAGATCTGGTCCAGTACACGGTTCGTGCCGTAATAGAAATTCATTCCCGAGACGTCGATCTTGGGGGGCACCGGGGGCGCTGGAGCAGACGAGGTCGGCTGCTCGGCGGACGGAACGGCTCGCAGGTTGGCCAGCACCGATCCACAGACTACCCTAGGCGCGCGCGCGGGCATGTTTCGCAGGTGTAAATTCCCGCCTTCGCGCCCGCTGGCGCAAACCGTGAACGGGCGCTTCGGCGGGGCAAGCCCACCGTCGCGGGCCTGACTGCGCGCGCCAGCTTCGAGGGGCGGGCCGCATCGCCCGCGTGAGGCACCACGATGAACGGGCGTTTCGGCGGACGAACCCGCTGCGTTTCAGACACCCGGCACAGGCCGCTTCGGCGGCGTACGGCCGCCTTGGCGGGATGGCGGTCGCTCGTGATAGCGTGGATGGTGAATCGAGGAGTGGCCGTGAGCCCTGTGGCACGTCCGAGCGCGATCGAGCCGATTGCGCTCATCTTCAAACTGAACAACGACATGGTCGCGCGCAGCCTGGCCGGCCTCAACGACGAGGAGTGCTGGCGGCAGCCCGAGGGCGGCGGCAATCCTCTGCTGTGGCTCGTCGGGCACGCGACGATCTCACGCGCCCACCTGTTGGCGAGGCTGGGCCACACGTACGACCACGGGCTCGGCGCGCTGTTCGATCGCGGCGCGCGCCGTTCCGCGCCGTCGGCCTACCCGTCTCGAGCCGCGATCGAAGCGGCCTGGCAGGACACGCGTGGGCGTATGCGCGACGCCTTCGCCACATTGACCGACGAGCGTCTGTTAGCGGCGCCGTCCGGGCGCCCGCTGCCCGGCGCGACCAACATCGCCGGCACGATCGCGTTTCTGGCGTTTCACGAGAGCTACCACGTCGGCCAGATGGGTTACCTGCGGCGGATGCTCGGGCACCCCGGCGTCGCGGACTGACTCACGTGGGGCTCCGCCCCACACCCCGGCTCGGTCGCTTGCGGGGACCCCTACGCCCCGCGCCGCTCCCTCGCAGGCGCGCCGTGCGCGCCTAGCCGTTATGCGGAACGAGTACAACATTCTCGTTTCGCCCAGCATAACGGGCTGAGAGAGAGAGCGTTGCGAAACTTGGAATGGGGAATTGACGACCCATTCAGCGGGTGAGCGCCGCTTCGGCGGGCTTCTCCGCGGGCTCGAGGAACGCCGCCACCTGGCGCCGCAGCTCGTCCTGAATGTGATCGACCGGCCGCCGGGCGTCAAGCACCCGGAAGTGGAATTCATCCGCCATCGACGTGTACTCGCGGAGTAGCTTGCTCTGGTAGGCCCGGAAGCTGTCGTAGATTTCGTCGCTCTGCTTGAGGTCCATCCCGGATTCCCAGAAATCCATGCCGCGCGCGGCAAGGACGCGGCGGATGAGCGTCGAGACGTCCACCTTGAGATAGAAGACCATGTGCGGGGCGATGGCAAAACCGTAGAGCGTGCGGAGCCACTGGCGATCCACGCCCCTCACGCCCGCGCGGGCAAGGGCCGTGAAGATATACCGATCCGACAGCACGACGAAGCCGGCCTTGAGCGCCGGGATGACCTCTTTTTCCAGCCGATCGGCGAAGTCGGTGGCGTAGAGGAGCACAAACGTGAGCTTGTTGAGCGTGTTGCTCGACTTGGCGAGCTCGATCGTCGGCTGCATGAGCTCGGACCGCGTCCATCCGGTCTCGACAACCCCGTAGCCCTTGACCTCGAGCCATTCGCGCAGCAGCTGAATCTGCGTGCTGCGGCCCACACCGTCGGTGCCCTCGATGGCGATCAACTTCCCGGGATAGTTGCCGATCGGCAGATACGGAATACCGCGGCCGTAGTACCTGCCGGGCTGCATGCCGCCGTTCGCGCCCTCGGCGTTCTCCACAGGGTCTTCAGACGGGCTGCTCATCGGTCGTCTCCAATTGCTCGCCGAGCTCGAGGTGGGGCGCGATCAGGTGCCGCACGAATCGCTGCTGCTCCATGATGCTGCCCCGGGCGTCGATGACCTCGAGCCCGAATTCCTCGACCAGCCGATCATACTCGTCGAGCACTTTACCTTGGAAGAGCCGGAAGCTGTCGGCCGGATTGCTGCTCCAACCCAGATCCATGCCGGCTTCGTAGAACTTCAGCTTGACGCGCCTGGCCATGAGCCGGTCGAGCGAGACGTCGATCGGCACGCGGAAGTACAACGCCATGTCGGGTCTGACCCCGAAGCTGTACAGCTCGCGGACCCACTGGCGATCGACGCCGCGCGTGGCGTCCCGCGCAAAGGCGGTGTACGCGTAGCGGTCGGCCAGCACGATCATGCCGGCCTTGAGCGGCGGGATGATCTTGTAGAGGAGCCGATCAGCGAAGTCGGTGGCGTGCAGCAGGCTGAAGGTCATCGGCGTCAGGGCGTTCTTCTTCTTGCCCGTCTTGGTCGCCGCCTTGACCAGCGCTGACGAGTTCCATTCGGTGACGAACACGCGGTGGCCTTCCGCGATCAGCCATTTCGCCAGCAGGCCGAGCTGTGTCGTCTTCCCCGAGCCGTCGATGCCCTCGACCACGAACAGTTTGCCCGGATACTCGTGCGGTTTCGTGAGGTTGTTCAACATGGGTCTGTCTGCTGACTTCGATGCGCAGCCGCTTGCCGAGCACTCGCTCGAACGGCATCACGTGCCGGTTGGCGGCCCAGAGCTCGAGCTCGGCGTCCCCCGACGTGCGGAGTTGCAGGAGCGTGTCGTCGCCGCGGTCGTGCAGCTCGATGCCCGCGACGGGCTGCGAGTGGCTGCGATCGAGGTTCTCGGCCAGGCGCAACATGGCGGCGAGCGTGCGGACGATCTTCCTGCGCTTGCGCTTGAGATCGCCGAAGCCCTCGTGCTGCCGGCTTGGGGGCGCACGGCGATGATAGCGCGCGATGAGCGCGATGGTCTCGATTTCGTCGGGCTCGAATCCGCGCAGGTCGCCGTTGCGGATCAGGTAATAGGAATGCTTGTGGTGCCGCTCGTAGCTGATGTGCACGCCGACGTCGTGCAGCATGGCCGCGTACTGCAGCCACTCGCGCTCGTGATCGGTCAGCCCGTGCGTGCCGCGCGTGTGGTCGAAGAGCGCCGTCGCGAGGCGCGCAACCTGCAGCGCGTGCTCCGGCCAGTAGTTGCACCGCTCGCCCAGCTCGACCACGCTTCGGTGCCGGATGTCGGGATATCGGTCGGCCTGGGCGATTTCCTTGCGGTGCCGGGCGATGTAGTCGAGGACGAGCCCCTCGCGCAGCGACAGGTCGCACAGCGAGATCTCCGAGGCGCCGAGCCGGCGCATGATCGTGTCGAGCAGAATGGCGCCGGCCACCGCGAGATCGCCGCGGCGGGGATCGAGGCCGGGCACCTTCAACCGCTTTTCGAGGGTGAGCCGCGTGAGCGTCTTGCGGAGGCGGTGGAGCTGCTTCGCCGAAACGCGCCAGTTCCGGAGCGCGGCAGCGCCTCGCCCCGATTCGGCGGCGGCGATCGCGCCGAGGCTGAGGATCGTGCCCGACGTGCCAATCACGCGGTCGAAGCCGGCGCGCGCCAGCTCGTCGAGATACTCGCCGATCTCCGACTCGACGTGCCGCGCCAGCTTGCGCTCGTCGCGCGCGGAAATCGGATCGCTCTTGACGAACCGCTCGGTGAGCCGGATGACGCCCAGCTTGAAACTGCGCCCGAGGTCGACGTTCGAGCCGAGACCTCGCGTCACCTCGACGCTGCCGCCGCCGATGTCGACGGCGACCGCGATCTCGCCGGGCGCGCCGGTGCCGTAATTGGCCGCGAGATGAATCAGCCGTGCTTCCTCCGTGCCGGAAATCACCCGTGCGCGGATGCCGGTCTGCTGCATGATGGCCTGCAGGAATTCGCCGCCGTTCTCCGCTTCGCGCACCGCGCTCGTGGCGACCGCGACGGTGTGGTCCACGCTGTGCGATTCGGCCAGGCGGCGGAACTTCGACAGCACCTGCAGGGCGGCGTGCGTGGCCTCGGTCGTCAGCTTCCGGCCGTCGAGGCCGCCGGCGCCCAGCCGCACCATTTCCTTCTCGCGGTCGATCACCTCGAAGGACAGATCGGTCCTGACCTGCACGACGATCATGTGCACGGAATTGGTGCCGATGTCGATGGCGGCCAGGCGAATCATCGTTGAGGGCGCTTAGCGAGACATCTTCTAAAGTCGCGAAGATTCGCACCGACCCCGTTACTCGGCGGTTTGAGGCGAAGCTTCGCGACCGTCTACCACTATAATCAAGGTTTCGACCTCTTACCATGTCGACAATACGGCGCTACGACTTGCTGCGGTCACGTCTGGACAGGTTTACACGGACGTTACCGGGTGTGGAATCCGGGGACACGGGCGCCGTGCACCGCGCCCGTGTCGCCTCGCGACGGCTCCGCGAGCTCCTGCCGGTCCTGCAGATCGAGCCCGCCGCCGCCCACAAACTCGGCCGGCGGCTGAGGAAGCTGGCCGGGCGGCTCGGGGGCGTGCGCGAAGTCGACGTCCTGACCGAGCTCGTCGGCGAGCTTCGCCAATCGAGCCGAGTGCCGGCGCGGGCCTTGAAACGCTTGACCGACGAGCTGGGGGCGGCCCGCGAACACGAGAAACGCGGCCGGTCTCGCAAAGGCCTGTCCGCCGACCTTCGGCGCGTCCTCCGAAGGCTCGAAGCGGTCGCCTCGGAGCTCGAAGGGGCCGATCGCGGCCGCGCGCGCGGGCGTGGCTGGCGATGGGCCATCGAGGCCCGCGTTGCGCATCGCGCCTCGGCGCTCAAGAGCGCGGCCAGAGACGCGGGCGCCATGTTCGTGCCCGAGCGGCTGCATCAGGTGCGCCTGGCGATCAAGAAGCTGCGGTACGGTGTCGAGCTGTCGGCCGAGTCGATAGGCCTCAAGAACACGGCCGACCTGCGGCTGCTGCGGCGCGAGCAGGAACTGCTGGGACGCCTGCGCGACCTGCAGGTGCTCGTCGAGCGCGTACGTCGCGTGCAGGTGGGGCTGACGCCGCCCGATCTGGCGGCGTGGCGCGAGCTCGACGCCGTGGTGATCGCGCTCGACGGCCAGTGCCGGCGCCTGCACGCGCGCTACGTGAAAGATCGCGTCGCCTTGAACAGCCTGTGCGACCGACTCGGCGTTCGCGCGTCGTCGGCGGCCGCACGGCGCGCGGGATAAACGATTTGGCCGCTCACAAGCTCTATCTCATCCGCCATGGCGTCGCCGAAGAACGCGGGGATGGCTGGCCCGACGACACCCGTCGCCCGCTCACCGAAGGCGGTATGGCCGGTCTTCGAAAGGAGGCGCGTGGTCTCGTCCGCCTCGGTGTCACATTCGATGCCGTCTTGACGAGCCCCCTCGTCCGCGCCCGCCAGACCGCCGATATCGTCGCGGCCGCGTTCGACACGCGCCCGCCGATTGTGACGATCGATTCGCTGTCGCCGGGCGGCAGCACCCAGTCCGTGCTGAATGACCTCGAAGCCCACGCCCGCCGCGCCAATATCGCCATCGTCGGCCACGAGCCCGGAATGGGCGAGCTGGCGGCGCGCCTGGCCGGACTCAAGCGAGCGATGGAGTTCAAGAAGGGCGCGGTCTGCCGGATCGACATCGCCTCGCTCCCGCCCGCCGGCCCTGGCGCCCTTCGGTGGTTTCTGACGCCGAAGATTCTCAGGGAGCTTCGCAAGTAGCCCTATGCCCTGTGCCCTGAGCCCTATGCCCTGTGCCCTATGCCCCTGAGCCCTATGCCCTGAGCCCTATGCCCTATGCCTATGCCCTGAGATAGTCTCCCTGCCAGTTCTTGATCTTCATCTTGATCTCTTTCCCGCTGGCGAGCTTTCCTCCCAGGACTTCGCGGACCAGGTCGGCCATCTCGGCGTCGCTGGCGAAGCGAAGCGCGATGAGCTGTCTGACAGTCAGTTCCTTGACGCGCGGCTGCAGGTCAGCCGGCAGGATCTTCTGCAACCTGAGCTGCATCTCCAGGCGGATGAGTCGATCCTGCACCCTGAGGATCATCGGCCGGACGGCAAAGAAGAGAAGCAGCAGGCCGATCGCGAGCAGCAGGCCCATCACGTTCTCTCCCGTGATCCCGTTTCTCATCTGCCAAGCCGACCAGAGGAAGTTGAGGATGAACAGCCCGAACACGCCGATGTGGTACACGGGCTCGACGCGACCGTGATTCTGAAAGGTTTGGCCCTGGTCCATGTGAACGCCTCCTGAGAGAAAGGGGACGGGAGTCCTCGTTACAGAGAATTTACCGCCAATCGGGTCCGAAGCGATCAAAGATCGGGGCCCTTGTCGACCCGCGCGTCGACGTCGCCAGAGCAGGGGCGCCATGTTCGATCGAAGACTGTGCCACCGAGACCACGTTCGTCAGTATTCCATTTGTTCAACCGGGGTGGAAGGGTGGGAAGTCCGCCTCGAGGAGGACCGGACGCTCAGGCGTCTCGACCACTACCGCGACTGGCACCGCGTCGAGCGCGCGCTGGCGGCATTCGAGCGGGAAGTCGAGGAATTGACCGCACGGGGATGGCAGGTCACGAATCGATGAACCGATAGCCGAGTCCGACGACGGTCTCGATTTGACGGCCAGCCCCTCCGAGCTTGCCCCGCAGCCGCCCCACGTGCACGTCCACGGACCGCGTCTCGACCAGCCGGTCGTAGCCCCACACGCGTTCGAGCAGCCGGTCGCGCGACACCACGCGGTTCTTGTTCTGCACGAGATAACGGAGCAGCTCGAATTCCCGGCGTGTGAGCCGCACCGATTCGCCGTCGACCGCGACGGCGACAGCGTCGAAGTCGGCCGAGAGGTGCGTCCCTTGGTAAGCGGCGGCGGGACGCTCCTCAGTCTTCGCGCTGCGCCGCAGCACAGCCCGGACGCGGGCCGTCAGCTCGCGCAGGCTGAACGGCTTGGTCACATAATCGTCGGCGCCGAGATCCAGACCCGTGACCCGATCCTGTTCGGTGGTCCGCGCCGTGAGCATGATGATCGGCACGTGGCGGGCGTCGGCCCTGGACCGCAGAATCCGACACACTTCGACGCCGCTCAGCATCGGCAGATTGAGGTCGAGGATGATCAAATCGGGCGGCCCAGCCGCCACGGCCTTGAGCGCCGCGTCGCCGCTCCCGACGACCTCCGCATCCGCGTCCCCGCTTCGCTCGAGGGTGTGCTTGATCAGACGGGCGATGTCCTGCTCGTCTTCGACGATGAGTACTTTGTGTTTGGGCATCGAATGCGCCGGGGGCGCGACCGCATGCGCCCGCGGGCCTCTCGCCGCTGGGCCGCCGTGCAAGTACGTTACTGATGCGACGTTTCGACGTCGTATCGAGGCTGTTAAATGTGGGTTACTTCGCCGCGGATTTGATGTTATCCTGCCGTTGAGGTCCCGAAAGGAGCCCCGTGCGTCTGTTGTTTGCCCGCGCGTCCTGGCTCGTGAGCGGAACATTCGCGGTGGCCGTGCTGCTGGCGGCGCGCCCGGCTGCCCCGCAGTTCGTGTCGCTCTCCGGCAACCCGCACAACATCCTCGAGGGCAACTGGCAGTCGTGCCAGGAGAAGAACGGACGCTACGCCGAGCGCGTCTACGACCACCTCGTCAACGGCGTCGGGCAGTTCGAGGTGCACCTGGGGCCGCGACGCGAGTTCGCGATCTTCAAGGGGGTCCAGGACGAGCACCGCGACCACGAGTCCTCCGATAACCTGCTGCAACCGTTTCGTGTCGCGATGGAAGGCACCCGGGCGAAACAGCGCTGGGAGATCAAGGCGCTCAACCTGGCGTTCAGGGTGACGCTCGGTGGCGGGTCCCGCACCGATTGCGAGAGCTGGTTCATCGTCCTCGAGCCGCTCGAGAAGACGTCGCATTAGATCAGCTCTCAGCTATTGACTAGCGCCTCTCTGGCTACGGCCGTTTTCAAAACGGTGTAGCGCAGGTCTTCAGACCTGCACGCGCGCCGCCGTCGGCAGGACTGAAGTCCTGCGCGACATGCCGGCGCGAAGCCTAGTCAACAGCCCGCAGTTCAAAGTCACAGATTCGACTGTCAACTGCAGACGGTCAATTGCGCTAGGCTTGCAGCCGATAGCTGAAAGCTGATAGCTGAGAGCTGATAGCTGAATGAACGAGATTCGCGCCGCCCAGATCTCGGCGTTCTATCTGTTCGACGTTGCCGAGACCGTCGATCTCGCGGCCATCCCCGCGCTCATCGGCGGGCCGACGGTGGCGGCCCGCCTTGCTCCCAAGCCCGCGACGCCCGCCTACGTGCAGTACGACAAGCCGCCCGTGTCATTTGACGGCGAGGCCGTGGGCATCGGCGAGATCGACGGCTTTCGAGCACGCTTCCGCCTGTACGACTACGGCGTGATCTCGATCGCGCTCACGCGGCCGTTCAGCGGCGACTGGCCGGAGCTGGTCACGCTCGGCCAATCCCTCATCGAAAACGACGAGCTCGAGGCGCGCGCCGCCGGATTGTGCCGCTCGACGGCCGATCGCCTGCGGCCGGCGCTCAAGGGGTTTCGGACCACCGACCTCAGCGAGGATTATCTCGTGTATGCGATCACGGAGCTCGATCGGCCGCAGACGGCCGACGAGCTGCTGGCCGCGCGAGGCGGCGACATCGCCGCGATGCTGCGCGGGGAACGCCAGCGGCTGAGCGACCAGGAAAGAGAAACGATTCTCGGGCGTCGGATTTCATATCTTGCCGACGACCTGGTCGTTCCCACCTGGAACGCGGCCTTCGTGTACGACACGCCGGCCGGCGCGCAGGCCGCCCTCGAAATCCTGGAGTTCGCCAACTCTCAGCTGCTCGAGTTTCGCTATTATGACGAGCGTCTCGACAACGAGCTGGCCGCGATCTACGCGGGGCTGCAGCGGCCGGGCTGGTACGATCAGTGGGTGGGCTCGCGCTATGCCAGGGCCGCGCGGGGCGTGCACGCGCTCATCATCGAGGTCCAGGAGCTTACCGATCGTACGGAAAACGCCCTCAAATTCACGGGCGACATCTACGCCGCGCGGCTGTTCCGGTTGGTCGGCGAGCGGCTGGGATTGAGCAGCTGGAAGGCCGACGTCGAGGCGAAGCTCAAGACGCTTGGCGACATCTACCACTTCACCGTCGAGCAGTCGTCAATGGCGCGCGGCCAGTTTCTCGAGCTCACCATCGTACTGATTCTCGTGCTCGAGCTCGTGCTGATCTTTCTCGGCGTCATGCAGTGACCAGGCGAATCTACCTTGATGCAAGTGCCGCTGTGGCAGCTACCACACGAACGAACGCTGCTGTTACACAGATTTAACGTGGCCGTAACAGATGTAAAACCTGGCGTTGGTACGCTTGACACATGAGTTCTTTGCGACCGGAACAAGGGCGCAACACACCACCCTTCTTGGTGCGTGGTTGCACGCTTGGGCTTCTCGTTTGGTGCGCTCCCTTCGCCTATGCTCAAGGCCGCCAGACGGCGGTGGCCACCGCCGCGAACGTGGCAGCCCCCCGGGGATCTCCGGACGGCAGCACGACGCCTGCCGCTGCGCAAACCGCGCAAGTGTCGAGCGACGATGAGAAGAGGGAATCGACGTACGACAAGATATGGAAGTTCGCCAAGTGGTACGAGAACGATTCGAATCCGGTGGTCCAGAGAGTGCTGTTCAGCGGACGATACCAGCACGAGTTCGCAGCGATCGACGCGGACGAAGGCGATCTCGACGACTGGAATGTCCGGCGTATGCGGCTGGGCCCGAGAGTGACGCTTTTCCACACGTTCACCCTTCACGGCGAGATTGAACTCAACCCGCAGGAACGCGACCCACTATACGTGCGGTTGACGGACCTGTACTTGCAGTGGAGCAGAAGCGGCCGGCTCGCGCTGACGTTCGGCAAACACGGCGTGCCCTTCACGATGGACGGGGCAACATCGTCCAAGGAACTCCTCGCGATCGATCGAAGCAACTTGAGCAACAACATGTGGTTTCCGCAGGAATACATTCCTGGCGTAAGCGTGTCGGGCAGGGTCGCCCCCTGGGTCTATCGTGCTGGCGTGTACTCGGCGGGCGAAGCGAACCGCGAATTCGGCGAGTTCAACGGAAGCGTCTTTGTTCTTGCCGTCCTTGGCTACGACTTTGCGAAGCCGCTCGGAGTGAAGGAGGCGCTGCTGGCCGGCAACTACGTGCATCAGGATCCGGATTCGGCTAACTCCTTTACTCGACAGCTCGAGCGCATTGTGTCTGTCAACTTCAAGTTGGATGCGGGCACGTGGGGCGCGCGCGCAGATGTGTCGGCCGCGTCCGGGTACCTGGGCCAGAGCAATCTGTGGGGCGTGATGGCCATGCCGCACGTCAACCTCACCCGCAAGCTCCAGCTCGTCGGTCGCTACACGCGCCTCGAGAGCGATGACCCCAACGGAGTCCGGTTCGGGACGTATGAAAACCGCGTAGTCCCAGGCCGGGGTGACCGGTACGACGAGCTGTATCTGGGCGCCAACTACTTCTTCTACGATCACAAGCTCAAGCTGCAGAGCGGCATTCAATTTGCGGACATGAACGATCGCGCCAACGACGGCGGGGAGTATTCGGGTGTGTCGTGGACAACGGGCATTCGCGTTGGTTGGTGAACTTCCAACAGGCTGAAAGACGCCGCCTGAAGCGAAAGCTCAGAAGCGAGAAGTGAGGAAGGCAGAAGGCATTTACACGGATTTAACAGACCCGAAACCGCGGCGTAATGGCTGCAACGGTAGGCTGTAGCCCATGAAGCTTCTATCTCGATACATCTCCGTCGGTTCGACGGTGCTCGCCTCAGCCCTTGTATGCGCCGCGTGCGGAGGCGGCGGATCGCAGGAGGCGTCGCCGTCTGGATCCTCAGCGTCCCCGGTGCGCGCGGACATCATCAAGGTCGACGGGTCGAGCACGGTGTTTCCGATCACCGAGGCCGTCGCCGAAGAATTTCAGCGCGCCAACGCCGGCATGCGCGTCACGGTCGGCATTTCGGGAACCGGCGGGGGGTTCCAGAAGTTCTGCCGCGACGAGACCGACGTCTCGGACGCGTCGCGGCCCATCAGGCCGACGGAAGTCGAGGCGTGCGCCACGGCCGGCGTGCAGTACATCGAGCTGCCCGTGGCGTACGACGGGCTGGCCATTGTCGTCAACCCGAAGAACACGTGGGCAACGTCGATGACCGTCGCCGAGCTCAAGAAGATGTGGGAGCCCGAGGCGCAGGGGAAGGTGATGCGCTGGAGCCAGGTGCGGGCGGGATGGCCCGACCGGGAGCTGCACCTGTTTGGCGCGGGCGTCGACTCGGGCACCTTCGACTACTTCACCGAAGCGATCAACGGCAAGGAAGATGCGAGCCGCGGCGACTACACCTCGAGCGAAGACGACAATGTCATCGTGCAGGGCGTGAGCGGCGACGAGGGCGCGCTCGGGTTCTTCGGCTATGCGTACTACGCCGAGAACAAGGACAAGCTCAAGCTGGTGCCGGTCGACGACGGCGACGATGCCAATGGCAAGGGCCCCATCCTGGCCTCGCTCGAAACCGTCAAGGACGGTACGTATCGGCCCCTCTCGCGGCCGATCTTCATCTATCCGAAACTGAAGGCGCTCGAACGGCCCGAGGTGAGGCAGTTCGTCGAGTTCTACCTGGGCAAGGGCGTCCCGCTGGTGACCGAGGTTGGTTACATTCCCCTGAGCGATCGCGAGTACGAGATGGTGCGCGGGCGGCTGAGCAGTCGGAAGAGCGGGTCGATGTACGAAGGCACCGACAGCCACAGTCAGGTCACACTCGAGCAGCGTCTGTCGAGATAGCGACCACCCACCTATGCGGCTTCGCTCGCGCGTCGTCGTCGAGTTCGTCATCGAGCGCGCGCTCTTCGTCTGCGCCGCCGCATCCGTGCTCATCACGCTCGGGATTATTCTGGTCCTGTTGTTCGAGACGCTCGCCTTTTTGCGGGAAGTGCCGATCCTCGAGTTCGTCTCCGGCACGGTGTGGACGCCGCTTTTTTCAGACAAGCATTTCGGGGTGCTGCCGCTCGTGACCGGGACGCTCCTGGCCTCGATGGTCGCGATGGTCGTGGCCCTGCCTGCCGGGCTGTTGACCGCGATCTACCTGAGCGAGTACGCGACCGCCGGCGTCCGGCGCGTGGTCCGGCCGGTACTCGAGGTGCTCGCCGGCGTGCCGACGGTGGTGTACGGATACTTCGCGCTCCTGTTCGTCACTCCGCTCCTGCAGCGGTTCGTGCCGGGCCTGTCGGGTTTCAACGCGCTCAGCCCGGGCATCGTGATGGGCATCATGATTCTGCCGCTCGTGTCGTCGCTGTCGGAGGACGCGCTGCACAGCGTGCCGAACGGCCTGCGCGAAGGCGCCTATGCGCTCGGCGCGACGCGGATGCAGACATCGCTCCGGGTGGTGGTGCCGGCGGCGTTCTCGGGGATCTCAGCGGCGGCGATTCTGGCGGCGTCGCGCGCGATCGGCGAAACCATGATCGTGGCCATCGCGGCGGGGCAGCAGCCCCGGCTGACGCTCGACCCGCGCGTGCCGGTCGAAACGATGACCGCCTACATCGTGCAGGTCAGCCTCGGCGACACACCGGCGGGCACGCTCGAATACCGGACGATTTTCGCGGTCGGCATGCTGCTGTTCCTCGGTACGTTCGTCCTCAACCTCGTCTCGAACTGGCTGCGGAACCGCTTTCGCGAGGAGTATGCATGAGCGGCGCCGGGAGCCAGGGCGCGAAGGCGGCGGCTCCGCTGGCCGCCGGTCGGCGCTGGTCGCGGTACGCCGGCGATCGGCTGCTGGCGTCGTTCGGCCTGCTCGTGATGCTGCTCGCGCTGGCGTCGCTCGGCGCGCTGCTGTACGACGTGCTCGGCGACGGGCTGGGCCGTCTCTCGTGGCAGTTCCTCACGAGCCTCCCTTCGCGGCGCGCCGAGCAGGCGGGCATCCTGACGGCGCTCGTCGGCAGCGTGTACGTGATCGCCATCACGGCGATCATCGCCGTGCCGTTCGGCGTCGCCGCGGCGGTGCACCTCGAGGAGTACGGGGGGCGCGGCTGGCTGTCGGGGCTGATCGAGATCAACATCGCGAATCTTGCCGGCGTGCCGTCCATCATCTACGGATTGCTTGGGCTCGGGCTCTTCGTGCGAGCCATGGGGATGGGCCAGAGCGTGCTGGCGGGCGGCTCCACGCTCGCGCTGCTCGCGCTGCCCGTGATCATCATCTCGACGCGCGAAGCGCTGCGCGCCGTGCCCAAGTCGCTGCGCGAGGGCTCCTACGCGCTGGGCGCCACCAGGTGGCAAACCATCTGGCACCAGGTGCTGCCGGCCGCCGTGCCGGGGATTCTCACGGGACTCATCCTCGCCCTGTCGCGCGCCATCGGTGAAACCGCGCCGCTCATCACCATCGGCGCGCTCACCTACGTGCCGTTCCTGCCGACCGACGTCTGGTCGCCCTTCACCGTCCTGCCGATTCAGATCTTCAACTGGGTGTCGCGTCCGCAGGCGGCCTTCGCCGAGAACGCCGCGGCCGGCATCATCGTGCTGCTCGGTCTGCTGCTCGTGATGAACGCCGTCGCGATCGTCCTGCGCGACCGGTTCCAGAGGCGCGCGGCCTGAGCGGCGCACCACGACGACATTAACGCAGAGACCGCAGAGATCGCAGAGTTTCTGAGTCGTGAAAAAGGTTCTCTGCGCGCTCTGCGAGCTCTGCGTTGATCGTCGTAACCAGCGGCTACTGCCGGCACAGCCGGCCGGCGTGCGATACGCCGCCAGCCGAGCCGTGACCCTCCATGCGTGACTATCCGTGCCCTCTGTGGTGAGGTCTTTCTCTGCGATCTCTGCGGTCCCTGCGTTGATCGTCGCGGCTATGGCTGTTGCCGACGCGGGAACAGGTCCGGATTGTTCGTGAACAGCGCGTCGATGCCGAGGTCGTTCAGGAAGTGCGCCATCTCGGCTCGTGCGGCGGCCTGATTGGTCTTCTCGTCGGTCGTGAACGTCCACGAGGTCACGGTGAGCTTCAGCGCGTGCGCGCGCGCGACCATCTCTGGTTGCGAAGTGATCACGCGCTTCTCGGGCGCGACGCCCGTCGCAAACGTCGCAACCTCCTTCAAGCGCGCCTCGGTGACATCGGCCGCCTCCGACGTGAGGAACACGCGTGGAACCGTCGGCAGCTCGGTGGCCATGCGCCGGATCGTGGCTTCATCGAACGACTGGATGATGAGGGGCGTGGTCTTCAGCGACTCGGGCCGCTCCAACCCGTGCTTCTTCACCGAGTCGACGAAGATCTTCGCCATGTCGACGCCGCGCGCAGCGTAGAACGGGGGAGATTTCAGCTCGGGATACATCCCTGTCCCGGGGCGGCCTCGAACCAGCGCAATCGCTTCGTCCCATGTGACGATGCGCTCGCCCATGAACTTGCCGCTGAACCAGCGGCCCATATCGAGCTTGCGAATCTCGTCCAGCGTGAAGTCGTTTGCGACGTAGCGCCTGGCGGGGCCCCTGCCGGCGCCCGTTCCGGCCAGCTGCTTCGAAAACCGATCGGGGAAAACCGTCGCGACGTCACTCGTGCGCTCGAGCGTGTCGTCGTGCAGGCAGATGAGCACGCCGTCCTTGGTCACGGCCAGATCCTGCTCGACGTAATCCGCGCCCTGCACCATCGCCAGCCGGTACGCCGTCAGCGTGTGCTCGGGCGCGTACGCCGACGCGCCGCGATGCGCGATGTTCTCTTTCGCGCCTGCGCCTCGCCCCTGGGCCACGGCCATCATTTGAGCGCCAGCCAGAATTGAGCAGGCGATGACGGTTCGCAGCACAGCATGGGCATGCATGGGCGTCATTATACGAGGCCGCCTCGGCGCCGGCGGCCGCTTCGAAGAGAGTTTACACCTGTGCCGCTCGTCCGACATGCCACGGTGACGCGCCGCTGGCACCATGGACGCATCGCGGTATCGCGACTGAGGGCGCCCATGAATCTCCAGCAGGTCGAACAATTGATCGCGCTCATCCGGATGGAGTTAACACACCTTTAACACATCCGTCACGGTCGGTTGACCCCATGCCCATACAGTCGATGGAGCTTTGACCGCCAGAACGCTCGACTTCCGAGGACTCTATGAAACTGCGCAACGTCGCCCAAATCCTGCTTCTTGGCACGGCCATGCTCGCGGTGCTCGCGACACTGGACGCCTCCGCCCAGGTCCGGAGCACCAACATCGTCGGGGTGGTCCGCGACGAAATCAACCAGATCCCGCTGCCAGGCGTCCCCGTGGAGGTGACCGGGACCAGCCAGGTCGTCTACACCGATGTCGACGGCCGCTATGTTCTCAGCCTTCCGACGGGTTCTTACGAAGTCAAGTTCTCCATGGAGGGCTATCAGGCGAGAACCCTCAAAGTCGATGTCGCCGGCGAGCGCACCGTGACGGCCGACGTCGGTCTGACGATGGCCCGGTTTGCCGAGACCGTCAACGTGACCGCCAGCTTGCTGACGGTCGAGACCTCGTCCGCGGAAGCCCAGCTCACGGAGCGCAAGAACGCCCAGGTGATCACCGACAACATCGGATCCCAGGAAATGAAGGCGAACGGCGATTCAGACGCCGCGTCGGCGATGTCGCGAGTGACCGGCCTCTCGATTGTGGACAGCCAGTACGTATTCGTTCGGGGGCTGGGCGAGCGGTACAGCAACACGACGCTCGCTGGGTCGGTGCTGCCGACGACCGAGCCCGACAAGAAAGTCGTGCCGCTGGATCTGTTCCCGGCGGGCCTTATCGACAGCGTCCAGGTCGCCAAGTCGTACACGCCGGAGAAGTCGGCCGAGTTCGCGGGCGGCCTCGTGCAGATCGTTCCCCTCAAGCTGCCGACGCGGCCGATGGTCGATCTCTCATACGGTCTGAACTTCTACTCGACGGCGACCGGCAAGAACATTCTGTTGAGTCCGTCAGGTGCGCGCGACTGGATGGGGTACGACGATGGCGCGCGGGCGCTACCCGGCGGCATTCCGGACGGCAAGATCGTCCGGCAAGGGATCTACACGCCGAGCGTGGGCTATACGGCCGACCAGGTCGCGCAGTTCGGCAAGCTGTTCGAGAACGTGTGGCAGCCGCGGGCGGCCGAAGGCGCGCCGGGCCAGAACTGGGGCATCGCGCTCGGCAATCGGTTCGACAAGCTGGGCGTCGTCGCGAGCGTCTCGCAGTCGTACAAGGAACAGTACACCGAGGAGGAGCGGCGGTTCTTCCGCGTGGGGTCCGGGGCCGCGCTCGACACGGTGAGCGACTACACGATGCAGTACGGAACCGAGAAGGCGCAGCTCGGCATCGTCGGGAATGTCGCGTATCAATTCACCTCGAACCACCGCCTGTCACTGGAGAACTTCTATTCCCACAGCGGGCGCGACGAGGGGAGGTTCTTTCAGGGCAACAACTTCGAGAACGCGCGCGTCTGGCGGAATTACCGCCTCCAGTTCATCGAGGAAGGGCTCCTCTCCAACGCGGTGACCGGCGAGCACTTCTTTCAGAGCCTCTCCCATAGCCGGGTCGACTGGCGCGTGAACGTCGCGCGCGCGAAGCGCGACGAACCGGACCTTCGCGAAGTGCTGTACGAGTCGCCGCTCCCGCCCGCGACGCAAGCCTTCACGCTGGCCGACGAGTCGCAGAGCGGCTTCCGCATGTTCAACGAGCTCGACGACGAGACGCTCGACGTGGCGGCCAACTGGAGCCTGTTCCGCGCGGCCGCCGGCCGTGCCACGCAAGTCAAGTTCGGCGCCAGCTTCGTGGATCGGACGCGCGACTTCCGGTCGAGGCGGTTCCACTACATCCCGATCACCGCGACCAAGGACGGCGCCGTCGCGACCGATCTGAGGCTCGAGCCGGAGCTGCAGTTCACGCAGGAGAAGATCGGCGTGGCGTTCCGCCTGAACGAGGAGACGCGCCCCGTGGACGCCTACGACGGCGAATACACGACGGCGGCGGGATACGGCATGGTGGACGTGGCGTTCAGCGCGCGGTCGCGGCTCGTCGCAGGGGGACGGCTCGAGCGCTTCGATCAGCAGGTCAACACGTTCGACCCGTTCGGGTTGTTCGTGCGGACCGTCACGGCGTCCAACAAGAACACCGATTTTTTCCCAGGCGTCAACTTCGTGCAGTCGCTCACCCAGACGTCGAACCTGCGCGTGAGCTACAGCACGACCGTGAACCGGCCTGAGTTCCGCGAGCTGGCCGAGTTCGAGTTCACCGACGTCGTGGGCAATCGCGCCGTGAGGGGCAACCCGGATCTCAAGCGCGCGCTGATTCAGAACGTGGACGGCCGGTTCGAGTCGTTCCTGGGCGCCCGCGGGATCGTCGCCGCCAGCGTGTTCTACAAGTACTTCGACCAGCCGATCGAGCGCATCGTCATCGGCGGCGCCCAGCCGCTGGTCACATTCCAGAACTCCGAGCACGCGCGTAATTTCGGCATCGAGCTCGAAACGGGCCATCCGGTCGGCGAGCATTTGTTCTTCAACGCCAACTACACGTACGTCGCCTCGCAGATTTCCCTCCTTCCCGAACAGCAGACGGTTCAGACGTCGCTCGAGCGCCCGCTGGCGGGCCAGTCGAAGAACCTGCTGAACTTGATGGGAGAATTCGTGATGCGCGGGTTCTCGACGCGTCTCCTGTTCAACTACTTCGACGACCGCATCTCGGACGTCGGCTCGAACGAAGCGCCCGACATCGTCGAGCAGGGCCGCGGCGCTCTCGACCTGGTGATCTCTCAGCGGATGGGCCGCTTCGGCGTGAAGCTGAACCTCGAGAACCTCACCGATTCGGAATACCTGTTTACGCAGGGCGACGACGAGCAGCGCGTCTTCAAGCTGGGCCGGACGATCGGTCTCTCCGTCAGCCTCAACGTGTTCTGACACGACACGGCACAAGGACCAGAGGACAAAACGCACCATGACCCCACTGACACGCATTGGCTGCGGGCTCGCCATCGGCGCGGGCCTGCTTGTTGCGCAGGTCGCCACGGTATGGACCGACCAGGCGCCCCCCGTCAACGTGCCCGGCATCGACAAGCCCGTCATCGTCGTGACGAATGAGATTACGGGAACCGAAAACTGGACCAGCAGCAACTACTACGTGCTCCGCGGCGCGGTGTTCGTCCGTGACGGGGCGACCCTCAACATCCAGGCGGGCACGCGGATTATCGGCGAGGCGGGCAGCGTCGGCACACTGATCGTCCTGCGCGGCGGCCGTCTGAACGCCATCGGCACCCGGACGCAGCCGATCGTCTTCACGAGCGATCAGCCCATCGGCTCCCGCTCGCGAGGCGACTGGGGCGGGCTCATCATCAACGGCCGCGCGCCGATCAACGTGCCGGGCGGCGAGGCCGCAGGCGAAGGCGACACCGGCACCTATGGGGGCAACCAGCCCGACGACAACAGCGGCTCGCTGGTCTACGTACGCGTCGAGTTTTCGGGCGTCGAGTTCAGCCCCGACAACGAGCTGAACGGTATCGCTTTTCAGGCGGTCGGCCGGGGTGGCAGGTACGACTACCTTCAGGCCCACGGGAGCCGGGATGACGCCATCGAATTCTTCGGCGGTACGGTCGACGCCAGGCACCTGGTCATGAGCAACGCCGCCGACGACAGCCTCGACTGGACGTTCGGCTGGACCGGCCGAGTGCAGTTTGCCGCCGTCACCCAGCGCGGCGACGATGCCGACAACGGGATCGAGGCCGACAACAACGAGTTCGGCAACAACCTGCTGCCCCGGTCCAATCCTCAGATCTACAACCTGACGATGTGCGGCGATTCCGATAGAAACGAAGGCGGCGAGAGCGTGCGGGCCGCGAATCTTCGCCGCGGAACGGCGCTCACCCTGCGAAACTTCCTGATCACCGGCTTCAAGACGACCGGCCTCCAGATGGAGACCACCAACACGGACACGACCGGTCAGGTCGCCAACGGCACGACGCAGATCGGCGCCGGCGTCATTTGGGGCATTCCGACGCCCGCCCACTCGAGCGTGACGCCCTATATCACCAGCGCGCGCTTCCCCGACGTGCGGCTGAACGTGGACGGCGGGTTGTCGCCCGATTGCTTCCGCCACGAGAGCCCGAACTTCCAGCCGACGTCGATTGCGACGCTGGCCGGTGGGCAGCTGGCGCCGATCGTGCCACCCAACGACGGGTTCTTCGAGGTCACCACGTACATCGGCGCCGTCCCGCCGGCGCCGGCCGACGACTGGACGACCGGCTGGACGTCGTACCCGCAGCGGTAAAGGCCGTTCGGCGTTCTGCGTTCTCACGTTCGAGGTTCAAGCATTCGACGTTCGACTACCTTCGTGGAGCCGGGCCGGATCGAGGGGATCCGCGCCCGGCTCGTGTTTTTCTACGATGGCCTGACATGTTCCAGTGGTGGCAAGGAGTGCTCGTCGCGTGCGTCCTCGGTTTGGCCGGGTGCTCCGGAGCGCCTTTGAAGAACGGGCGCGAGTCGCCGGACGCGCTGGCGCGCGCCGTGCTCGATGCCGTCGCCAGGCGGGACGGTGATGCGCTCCGCGCGCTGACCTTCGATGAGGAGGAGTTCCGTGAGCTGGTGTGGCCCGACCTGCCGGCCAGCCGCCCCGAGCGCAATCTTCCGTTCGGGTACGTGTGGACCGACCTGCGCCGGAAAAGCGATGCCGGCCTCGCGAGTGTCCTCGAGGCTCACGGCGGGCGTGTTCTCGATCTCGTCGGCGTATCGTTCCGAGCGGAAACGACGCAGTACCGGACGTTCCTCGTCCATCGGGACAGCCAGGTCACGGTCCGTGACGCCACCCGCCGCCAGCAGGTCGTTCAGCTCTTCGGATCGGTGATCGAGAAAGACGGCCGTTTCAAGGTGTTCAGTTACGTGGTCGACTGACGCCGCGAACTTGCGAGCCCCGAGCCCCGAGCCACGGTCCCAGCCCTGAAGCCCCCAGTCCCGCGCCTCGAGTTCAGCATATTCGTTGCCGGTCCGATATCTCAGCGCCGAGGATGAATCACAACAATGTAACGTCCGTGTAAACGAATCTGGTAGAATTCCCCGGCTTTCGCTCGCCAGTGCGATCCGCCCCCACAAGGAGATTCGAGTGGCCTTTCGTCTGATTCCTGTAGGCATCCTGGCCAGCGTGCTGTTCGGCGCCACGAGCTGTTCGGGCGCCGGCCCGAACGAGTCGGCCTCGACCGGCGGATCCGGAGCTCTGATTCGCATCACAGGTTCGGACACCATGGTCAACCTGGTTCAGGCGTGGGCCGAAAACTACAAACGAGTACGGCCCGAGTTGTCGGTGCAGGTCGCGGGCGGCGGCTCGGGTGTTGGCATCGCCAGCCTGATCGATGGAATCCTGGATATTGCCGCATCGAGTCGTGAGATGGCACCCGACGAGATCGAGCGGGTCAAGCAACGAAGCGGAGCGGAGCCGAACGGCTTCACGGTCGGGCTGGACGCGTTGGCCGTTTACGTCCACCAAGACAACCCTCTCGACGGGACGTCCATCGAGGAGCTGGCAGAGATCTATGGCGACGGCGGTCAGATCGTCCGGTGGTCGCAGTCAGGCGTCAAGAACGCGGCTTGCGCGAGCGACGAGATCATCCGGGTGAGTCGGCAGAACAACTCTGGCACGTACGTCTACTTTCGCGAAGCGGTTCTGGGCCAGACGAGGGAGTTCAAGCTGGGCTCCATCGATCAAAGTGGATCCAAGGACGTCGTGGCGCTCGTGTCCCGGACGCCATGCGCCATCGGATACAGTGGAATGGCTTACGCAGTTCCGGGTGTGAGGACCCTGCGGATTTCGACGAAGAAGGGCGAGCTCGGCGTTGCGCCCACGGTCGAGAGCGCCGTCAACGGCTCCTACCCTATCTCGCGGCCCCTCTACCTCTACACGCGCGGGGACCCTACGGGTCCGGTGAAAGAGTTCATCGACTGGGTTCTCGGTGAAGACGGGCAACGCATCGTTCGGGACATCGGGTATGTCCCAGTCGTCAAGAAGGCCGAGTAGCCAGGGACCCGCGGCCAGCCGCATGCGCCACCCGATCACGCACCGGCTCGTGCAGCTCTCCGAACCGCTGGTGGAGTGGACGATCCGCCTCTGCGGATGGAGCGCCATCTTCTTCGTCTTTGCCATCTTCTTCTTTGTCTTTCGAGAAGGCGCGCCTATCCTCTTTCGCGGTCTCGACCTGACAGAATTTTTTACTGGCGTCAACTGGCGTCCGGATTCGCGGATCCAGGCGCAGTACGGCATTCTCGCTCTGCTCGTGGGCACCGCCTCAGTGACCGCCCTTGCCATGGCTCTCTCGGTTCCCGCGGGACTGGGGGCGGCGATCTTCGTCTCGGAGTTCTGCGGCCAAAGGGCACGGGAAACGCTGAAGATCGTGATCGAGTTGCTGGCGGCCATCCCGTCCGTGGTGTGGGGCTTCGTGGGCTACATGGTCTTGAACCCCGTCCTCATCTGGGCCACCGGGGCTCCCATCGGCATCAACATCCTCAATGGGGGGATTATCCTCGCCTTGATGAGCGTGCCGATCATCATGTCGGTCGGCGAGGACGCCCTCAAGGCCGTGCCAGACACCTATCGGGAAGCCGCGGTCGCGCTGGGCGCCAACCGCTGGCAGGTGGTCTATAAGGTGCTCTTGCCGGCGGCGAAAAACGGGCTGCTGGCGGCGGTGTTGCTCGGCATCGGCCGCGCGGTCGGCGAGACGATGGCGGTGCTGATGGCCACCGGGCACTCGGTACGGATTCCTCATAGTCTGTTCGATCCGGTGCGCACGCTCACGGCCACGATCGCCGCAGAACTGGGCGAATCCGTCGAAGGGGGCGACCACTACCGGGTGCTGTTCGTCATCGGCAGCCTGCTCATGCTGATTGCGTTTGCCGTCAATCTGACAGCGGATTTGATTGTGAAGGGCATTCGGGGGAAGCAGGATGCCTGAAGAATCCGGGCGCACGCTCCGCTACGTCGCCTCGGCGACCGGCAGCGACGAACGAGGGGATGGTACCGCGGAGCGTCCGTTCCGAAGCCTCGAGAGGGCCACCTCCGCCGTCCTCGCCTCCTATCGCGACGAGGAGACGGGCCGGCTCAGAACGCTCACGGGCACCCATGCGGTGGAGCTGGTGTGCGCCGCAGATCCGGCCGAGCGTCGCGGGATCTTCAAGAGACGATGCGTCAACTATCACGTCGATCCCGAAGTGATCGGCGCCGATGGAAACGGGAGCGAGATGGCCCCGTGGTCGGATCTGGAGACGGCCCTGGCCGGGATCGTCCGTGCGCACGGTGACCACGGATCGTCCAGGTTGACGCCAGGCACATCGATCCACCTCCGCGTGCACGGGCTCTTCGCGGCCGGCGCCATCGAGCGCCGGAAGCAACTGATCGAGCGGGTGGTCTTCGGAGTGTTGGCGCTGATCACGACCTTGCTCGTCCTGCCTCTGGCCGCCATTCTCGGCTACCTCCTGGTGAAGGCGTGGCCGGTCCTTTCCTCGGATTTCATCCTCCAGAACCCATCGGCCTACATGACGGCCGGCGGCATCTGGGCGCCGCTCGTCGGGACGTTCTACCTGGTGTTCATTTCGCTTGTCATCGCCGCTCCCATCGGCGTGCTGGCGGGCGTGTATCTCAACGAGTACGCGGGTGAGAACTGGCTGACGCGCATCGTCAACCTGGCCGTCGTCAATCTGGCAGGTGTGCCCAGCATTGTCCACGCGCTGTTCGGCGTCGGCGCGTTCGTGCTGTTTGCCGGTCTCGGCCGATCGGTTCTCGCGGCGTCGTGCACGCTGGCGATCATGACGTTGCCTGTGATTGTCACGAGCACGAAAGAGGCGCTGGCTGCCGTGCCGTACTCGTTTCGCGAGGCGTGCTGGAACATGGGCGCCAGTCGCTGGCAAACGATTCGCACGATCGTGCTGCCGAACGCGATCAGCGGGATCCTGACCGGCGTGATCCTCCAGGTTTCGCGGGCGGCAGGCGAGACCGCCCCGATTCTCTTCACGGGGGCCGTCTTTTATGTGGCCGTTCCGGATGAGGGGTTGGCTGCCTTCTTTCCCTACGGGTTGCGCGATTCCTTCATGGCGCTGTCCTACCACCTGTTCACGATTTCCACTCAGGTCACGGGAGTGTCCGAAGGCCTCCAATACGGCACGGCGGTGGTGCTCATCGGGCTGGTCATGACCGTGAACCTGATCTCGATTGCGTTCCGCGTGTACCTGCGTTCGCACAAGAAGTGGTAGTCCCAACGATGGAACCGCACATCGTGTTCCGGGACGTGACGGTGACGTATGGAACGAAGATGGCGCTCCAGAACGTCACGCTGGAGATTCCGCGCAATCGAATCTTCGGGATCATCGGTCCCTCGAACTCTGGGAAGACCACCCTTCTCAAGTGCATCAACCGCATGATCGACTTCGTGCCCGGGGTCAGGGTTCAGGGCCAGGTGCGCATCGAGAACGAGGATGTCTTTCGCACGAGGAATGTCTTCGCGCTGCGACGCCGGATCGGCATGGTGTTCCCCCTGCCGGTCGGTCTGCCGCTGTCGGTCTACGACAATGTCGCCTATGCGCCCCGGATGGCCGGCCTCACCGACCCTGGCGAACTGGACGGCCTGGTCGAAACGTGCCTTCGGCACGCCGCGCTCTGGGACGAGGTGAAAGATCGATTGCGCCAGTTGGGAACCAAGCTCTCCGGCGGCCAGCAGCAGCGTCTCACCATCGCTCGAGCGCTTTCTCACCGACCGGAGATCTTGTGCCTGGACGAGTTCTCCATCGCCGTTGACCCGGTCACGACGATGAAGATCGAGGACGTGCTGCTCGATCTCAAGCAGAAGATGACCATCGTGGTGGTCACCAATCTGGTCCAGCAGGCGCGCAGACTGGCGGATCAGATTGCGTTTCTCAACAGCTCGCGGCTCGTCGAGGTCGGGCCGAGCGACGTCATCTTCTCCGAACATCCAGCCAGCCAGGTGACGTTCGATTACGTGAGGGGACATTTCGGATGACCCAGGCGCTGCCCGCTGGGGCGTTGAGCATCCAGGCCCGCGCGCTGAGCCTGTGGTACGGAGACTTCCAGGCTCTGAAGAACGTGACGGTCGATATCCCCCGAGGGTTGATTACCGGGCTCATCGGCCCCTCGGGCTGCGGGAAAACTACGTTCTTGAGGTGTTTCAACCGGCTCAACGAACGGTACGGCAACGTCACCACCACTGGCGAGATCCAGGTCCT
>MEKT01000219.1:0-4109 GCA_001767435.1 Acidobacteria bacterium RIFCSPLOWO2_02_FULL_65_29
AATTCAAGGGGCCGTTGGGCTCGTCCTTCCTGCGAGAGGACAGCCGCAAGCCCATCATCTTCGTGGCCGGTGCCACCGGATTCGCGCCGGTGAAGAGCATGGTAGAGCATGCTTTTCACGCCGGGATGAAGCGCAGGATGTTCCTCTACTGGGGCGCGCGGCGGCTCCGCGATCTCTATCTCGCCGATCTGCCGCGGCAGTGGGCGCGCGAGCACGACAACTTCATGTTTGTCCCGGTGTTGTCCGGGCCGGCGCCGGAGGACAACTGGAGCGGCCGTACCGGCCTGGTGCACGAGGTGATACTCGCCGACTTTCCGGACCTGTCGGAACACCAGGTTTATGCCTGCGGCTCGGTGGCGATGGTGCAGACCGCGCATCCGGCGTTCGTGGCGCACGGCATGTCCGAACCCGATTGCTTCTCCGATGCATTCAAGGTCGCGCCGAACATGCGCGCGCAGACGGTGTGCCCGCGCGAACGGGCGGACGTGACGGTGGAACTGGAAATGGACGGCAAGCTCCCGCACCGGATCGTGGCACCGCCCACGGGATTTGGCCGGGACGGAGCTTCGACGGTTCACCGCCGCGTGACGGTGGGAGCGGGGCGCCATGAGTTCCGGGTAAGACTCTCCGACAACGCACAGGGCGAGTTCAATTGGAATCGCGCCAAACCTTGCGCTGGATCAACGCAGAACAAGGCCTTCCAGGGGTAGCGTTCATCGATGGAGGGCGAATAAGGCAATCCCCCAGGGGAGAACAGGCACCCAAAGCAGACCGGCTCCCCGCCCTCCCCTTGCAAGCAGAGGTGATGATTGAGCCGAGCCGGCGCAAGGTCGCCGAAACGAGCGGTAATGCCTCGCGCGCGAGACGCTGCGCGCGGAGGAGGCCGGTGAATGCGGTCCTATTCTCGCGCGATCACGGGCGCCGTTCGTGAGGTGGCCATGACAAGCACCGATCTGTTTTCCTATCAAGACGCAATGATGCGCGCCACGAAGGACATCCACGAGCGCTGTGTCTCCGAAGTCAACGTGCTGTGGGACGATGGGAAATTTGGAATGGTGACGGGAACCCATAAGGTGCGGATCTGGAATGGCCTGGGATCGGTCGATCTTGAGATCACGCACGATAACCTTGTGGCGCGCGGCGAGGCGTACCGGCATTTCCTCGAGCGGGCGGCAGCGGCTGCCCGCCAGAAACTCGCGCTGGGTTGAGGATAGAGGCGACTGGTCTCGTGCTGATAACCTGGTTCAGCGGCCGGCGTCCCTGACCAACTTGGATAACATCTCGATCGGGGCGCGTAGTGCGTAGGGTGCGTATCACGCACCACTGAACGGCGCGCGGTGCACACCCTACGTTATCTTTTGCGTAGGTTGGTGGTGACCACCGGGAACCCCAACGCTCGTCATGTCCAGTGCGGTGCGTATCACGCACCACTGAACGGCGCGCGGTGCATGCCCTGCGTTCTCGCCACGTGCGTTGGGGTTCGCGTTGCTCACCCGCAACCTACAGCTACTTGTTGCCCCTGAGGGCCGTAGGGCGGGAAAGCGCAGCGTATCCCGCCGGTCGGCCGGTACGGCGGCGCGCTGTCCGCCATCCGCGCCGACGATCTCGCCGCGTTTCCCCTGAAGACTCCGATGGCGCGCCGGCCTGCGCTGGACGCGGGCGCAACTGGCGGCAATGTCCGGACCGATGGTGACCTGCGAGGCGGTGCTGTCCGAGGCTTTCTTCCTGCTTCAGGTCGTCCCCGGGGGGCGCGAGGCGCTTGCCGCCTTCGTCGATAGAGGCATTCTGGAAGTCCGGTTCGATTTCCAGGACGAGCGGGAGTCTGCGTTGCGTCTGCTGCGTAAGTATTCGAATACCCCGATGAGCTTTGCCGATGCCTGCCCCGCGCGCATGAGCGAGCTTCACCGTGAGTCGTGCGTGTTCACGCTTGACCACGACTTCGTCGCCTACCGCCGCAACGGACGTGAACGGATCCCGCTGCTTGCGCCGTGGTGAGCCCGTCGGCCTGCGGTCAGTGCCGTGAGCGGACAGATCTTTCTGGGCGACGCGAGATTGGAATCGCGCTCGCCTGCCTGCAGGGCGGCTACACCCAGACGGCGATCGCCGCAGCCGCACCGCTCTCGGTGTCGCGAATCAGTCGGCAGGATCGTCGGTTCGAGGTACGTGGCGCGATCGGCGATGGTCGTCTCATCGAACACCACGATATCGGCAAAGAAGCCTTCGCGTATCTTGCCGCGGTCAGCCAGTCCGAACGTCTCTGCTGTCAGAGCGCTGCTTGCGCGGATCGCGGCAGGCAGGGTCAGTATCTTCCTGTTGAAGACGTACTCCCTGATCTTGCGCGGAAACGTCCCGTAATCTACGTTTCCGCCAGCCTGCTTGCGCTTACCCTGTTTCTCGCGGTTCTCGGCAGGGCCACTCCGGGCTCGCAGCGTCCGGCGGTCACGCTGGGCAATGTGCTCGGCGGCCTGACGATGCTGGGACTGTTCTGGTGGCTCCAGCTGGAGACCTCCGCGCCCCGGCACACCGGCGCTCCCGGTCTGTTGCCGGCGGGCGTTCTCGGAATGATGCTGCTCGCGATGCAATTCAGCCTGGGCACGCTGGTGAGCGCAAATCACGCATCGGTAGCGTGCACGAGCTTTCCCGGCTGTAACGCGGTCGCGGCAACGGCAGGCTGGGAATTTGCCGCGTTGGATCCCTCCTGATATCGTTATTGAGCCTCGTCTTTCAGTCGAGGCCGGCCGACGATGCAAGCGTGTCCGCCGCGTGCCAGATGGTGATTTCGAAGTGACCCTCCGGAACGTAGCGGCAGCGGTAGTGGAAGCCGTTGTGGGTGAGGACGCGAAACAGCGGGCGCGGTTCGCAGTGCAGCAGCATCACGATCTTGTTCCCGCGCGGCAATTGATCGAGCGTCTCGAGCACGCGCACTATTGGTTCGGGCGGTTCCCATCCGCGGGCATCGATCGTCTCAAAGATTCTCACCGGGTTTTCGCCGCTTCCGCCCATTGCTTTGCTCCATCTTCCGATGCCATGCGCCCATGACCCGGCTCGCGCGTGGGGAGATTGTTGACCATTGGCAGCGATCAGCATAAGTGTCCGCCGTGCGCCGTGCCTTGATTCCCATCAAGATATCCGGGACTGACGGCGCGATCGACAGCGACGGGATGTGATCGTGAAGTCTCGCGGCTAGCGCGGGAAAGCCGGGAGAGCAGGGGGCCGGCATGACGCCAGAAACTCGGCGGTAACCGAATGGCGTTTGCGCGAGGTGGAGAAGACGCATGTCCTGCGCGTGCTTGAAGCCACGGGATGGCACCGAGGGCATGCGTGCGAAATCCCCGGCATATCCCGATTGACCGCCGATCGAAATGAGGGTCGGTAGCTGTGACCATCGGTCATTCAGACCGAAAGCTCGACACCTTCATTGACCTCCTGCAAGTTCATGACGTGACCTGCGTCGCGGATGTGCGAACGATACGGCGCGCCCGCTTGAATGACGATGCATTCGAGGCGGCGCGGCTCAGCGCTGCGAAACCAATTCCTGCAGCCTTTCGCCGCCGAGATCGGGCAATGCCTCGTCGCACAGCGGGTAGAGCACGCGCTCTTCCTTGGTGCTGTGGGCCGTCAGGAGCCCCTCGAATAATTGTGCCAAAGCACGGAAGTCCTCCGCGTTGCGCGCGGCAATCGCGGACGCGATCTCGTCGAGCATCGCCAGCATCTGTTGATGTTCCTCACGCATCACCCATGTCGGGCCGCCACTGATGCCGCTCGCCTGTTCGAACGCCGGGAACAGCACTTGCTCTTCGATTTTCATATGGCGCCTCAGTGCGCGCAGAAACGTCTCGAACTGCCGGCAGCACGCAGACCAGTCGCCCTGTTCCGCAGCCTGCGTAGCTGCAGCAAAAAGTTGATCTCCGTATTGGTGATCCGCGGTGAGGACAGTGGTGATGTTGGTCATTGGGTGGCCTATTGTGCGAAATCTGTACCGGTACAATAGGCAGCCACCCCGATTTCGCCTTGATATCCATCAAGAAAATCGCGGCCGCCGGAGCGGCGGCGCATTCACTGCACGTTGGATATTTCGTGCGGCATGGCGAGCAGCAGGTCATGCTCGT
>MEKT01000219.1:4197-5166 GCA_001767435.1 Acidobacteria bacterium RIFCSPLOWO2_02_FULL_65_29
CGCGAGATCTTGATCTTTCTTGAGGTGAAAATCCCCACCTCTTCGGGTGGTCCCGACCTACGCTCTCCCACCTTGGGAAGACAAATGCGCAAGCCGCCTTCCCCCTACTTCTCCCAAGCCCGGGGTCGCGTCCGTTGGTCCAATCCGCGGTGGCCTGAATCGGGTTAAACGGGCAAAATGGCAAAATACACATCCAAGCGCATGCAGTAGGCAATGCCGCCCGGGAGTTCGCGTCATGAAAATCGATCATCACTTTTTCGTCGAATCGCTGGTCGTGAGGCTGGGGATCGCGCTCGGCACCATCGTCGCGCTCGCGCTCGCCGCCACGATCAGTGCGACCGTGTTCACCGAGTTGTCCACCGGCAAGGCCGCCGCGATCAACCTGGCGGGCAGTCTCAGGATGCAGTCGTACTGGATCACGGTGCAGGTGCTGCGCTCGGGGGGCAGCGGGCAGCCGCCGGCCGAGCTGAAACAGGCGATGGCCGAATTCGAGTCCCGACTCAACAACCCACAGCTGACAGGCGGCCTGCCCTCCGATGCCGACCACCCCACGCGCCGTGCGCATGAGCGCATTTCGTCGGCTTGGTCGAGCGTGCTCCAGCCCGCCATCGCCCGCGCCGTGGTCGAGGGTGCGCCCTCCCGCGACGCATTCGTTTCGCGCATGGCCGCATACGTACTCGATGTAGACAGGCTGGTGTACCTGCTCGAACACGATCTGGAGCGGCGCATCCAGATGCTGAGGCTGATTCAGGGAACCGCGCTGTTCGCGATTATCGCGGTGATGTTCATCTCCCTGTACCTCATGCACGCGCAGGTCATCGTGCCGCTCGCCGACCTGCTGCAGTGCGCGCGCCGCGTCCGCGTCGGAGATTTCACGGTACGCGCGCAGCATGCGGGCGAGGACGAGCTCGGCCAGCTCGGCCAGTCATTCAACTACATGGTGGCTGACCTCTCCCGCAGCTACGCCAC
>MEKT01000220.1:0-5843 GCA_001767435.1 Acidobacteria bacterium RIFCSPLOWO2_02_FULL_65_29
CGGTCGAAAATCCGCAATCCGCGCGAAATGATGTCGACGTGTCCGTTGGTGAGCGGATCGAACGAGCCAGGAAACACAGCGAGGGTGGACATAGGACAGGAAGTTAGAAGTCAGAAGTCAGAAGTTAGAAGTTAGAAGGACCTAACGGTTACTTCGCCGGCAATTCCCCAACCTGGTAGAACGTCAGTTCCGAGTCGCCCGATGCGATCTGTCGCACGCGTATGAGTCGTCCCGACGATTCGGGCGGCGTCTCCTTGCGACGATGCTCGAGCACGAGCACGCCGCCGGGCGCCATGACCGCGTCGGCGCCGGCAAGCGTCTCGGCCGGAGCCGCGTCGTACGGTGGATCGAACACGACGATATCGAACGGCACGAACCCGGGAGTGGCGGCGAGCGCGTGGAGTGCTCGCGCAACGGACCCGCCGACGACAGTATAGCCCGTCTGAACGCCGCAATGCGCCAGGTTGGCCTCGACGAGCGCCCTGGCCCGCCGATCGGCTTCGATGAACACCACCTCGCGGGCGCCCCGGCTGATCGCCTCGATGCCGATGGCGCCCGTGCCGGCGAATCCGTCCAGCACCCGCGCGCCAGCCAGGCGCGGCGCCAGCACGTTGAACAGCGTCTCCCGCACCTTGTCGGAAGTCGGCCGCAGGCCGTCCCATGTGGGCGCTTTTAGACGGCGGCCTTTCAAAGAGCCGGCTATGATACGCATCGCTGTATCGGGTAATCGAGTAATTGGGTAATCGGGTAATTGATTGCTCGATCTACTCCAACTACTCGATGGCCAAAATTACCCGATTACCCAATTATCCAATTACCCAATCTCTATGAGCCTGAACCTGGCTTCCCAGTTCTCGATCAGTTGCCTGGTGGCGGCAGGCGTCGGAGCGACGTCGCTCATATAGGCCGCCGCCTCCCGCTGCGCGAGCTCCAGAAGCTCGCGGTCGCGCAAGAGGTCGATGGTCCGGAACGTGGGGACGCCCGCCTGGCGCGTCCCGAAGAAATCGCCGGGGCCGCGCAGCAGCAGATCGCGCTCGGCAATCTCGAATCCGTCGGTCGTATCGGTCATGGCGCGGAGCCGGCCGCGCGCGTCCTCGGAGAGCGGCGACTGGTACAGCAGGCAACAGTGCGACTGGTGCACACCCCGTCCGACGCGTCCTCGAAGCTGATGAAGCTGTGACAGGCCGAAACGCTCCGCGTGTTCGACCACCATGACGCTGGCGTTCGCCACGTCGACGCCGACTTCGACCACCGTCGTGGCCACCAGGACGTCGAGCTCGCCTTCGGCGAACGCCTTCATCACGTGGTCCTTGCCGCCCGGCTTCATGCGCCCATGCAGCAGGCCCACGCGATAGGCAGGAAAGACCTCGTGCGCCAGATGGTCCGCCATTTCCGTGGCGGCCTTCAAATCGATCTTGTCCGACTCCTCGACCAGCGGGTAGATGACGTACGCCTGCCTCCCCAGGTCGAGCTGCGCCTTGACGAACGCGTAGATGTCGTCGCGTCTCGACTCGGGCTTCGCGATCGTGTGGACCGGCAGCCGGCCCGGCGGGAGATCGCGGATCACCGACACATCGAGATCGCCGTAGAGCGTCAGCGCGAGCGTGCGAGGAATGGGCGTGGCGGTCATCACGAGCACATCCGGATGCAGGCCCTTCTCGCGGAGCGTCGCCCGTTGAATGACGCCAAACCGGTGCTGCTCGTCGATCACCACGAGGCCGAGCCGACTGAACCGGACGTCACCCTCGACGAGTGCGTGTGTCCCGACAACGAGATGGAGGGCGCCAGACGCAATCTCGGCCAGCTGCTCGCGGCGCGCAGCCGTGCCGGTCGCGCCCGTCAAGAGCGCGACGCGAAACCGCGAGGGTTGCAACAAGCGGGCGATGTTCGCGAAATGCTGTTCGGCCAGAATCTCGGTCGGCGCCATGAACGCGACCTGCAGGCCGTTCTCCATGGCGACCAGAGCCGCCAGGAGCGCGACGATCGTCTTGCCGGCGCCGACGTCGCCCTGAAGCAACCGGTTCATGGGGGAGGAACGCTGCAGGTCGTCGACGATTTCCTTGAGCGCCTGGCGCTGGCCGGCGGTCAGCCTGAACGGCAGCACGGCGCGCGCCGACTCGCGGATGCGGTCGTCCACGTGAATCGCCCCCGGCTTGTGGTCGGCCTCGGCCGAGAGGCGCCGGGCCAGCACGCCGGTCTGGAAGAGAAAGGCCTCTTCGAAAATCAGCCGTTGCTGCGCCGGCGTGGCAAACCGGTTGAGCACGTCGATCGACGCCTCGACCGGCGGGAAATGCGTGGCGAGAAGCGCCGCGCGCCGGGCTGGCAGGCCGAGTCGCAGCCGCAGCGCGTCGGGCAGCTGTTCGGGTAAATCGGCGGGAAGCCGATCGAGTGCGTCGTGCACGAGTCGCCGCTGCATCTTCGGCGTGACCACTCCGGTCTTCTCGTACACCGGCACGATGCGCCCGGTGTGAATCGTCTCAGCGTCTTCCTCGTCCAGGATTTCGTACTGAGGATTGGTGAGCTGGAGGCTGCCCCCGCCCCGCATCTCGGACTGCCCGAAGAGCACCACGTGCTGGCCCCTGGCAAAGACGTCCTTCAAGAAGGGCTGATTGAGCCACGTGGCGCGGAGCGCGCCGCTCGCGTCACCGACGAGCGCCTCGAAAATCTTGAAGCCCGGCCGGCGGGTGGACCGCAGCCCACAGCTCAGCACCTTGCCCGTGATCGAGATCGTCGTACCGGGCTTGATCGACGCGATAGGTTGAAGACGGCTGCGATCCTCGTACCGGATCGGAAACCGATACAGCAGATCCTCGACCGTGACGAGACCCGCGTTCGCGAGGTCCGCCGCCCGCCGCGGGCCGACGCCCTTCAAATACTGAAGCGGCGTCGAGAGCGCGTCATCTGGCATGGACGGAGACACGAAATATGGACAGACGTAATCAATTAAGAATCAGGAAGTAAGAATCAAGAATTCGTCACCGGCGTCGCGCACCTGCTGCACGTCCTGACGCATTCCTAATTCTTACTTCTTAATTTCTTAATTCTTAATTACAGGTTACTGAACGATCACCGCTCGCCCTGCTTCGACCTGCAGCTCCCTGATGCCCGCGGGCAGCGGGAGCGGATCATCCAGGTCGATACCGGCTGGATGCTCCCTCGAGCGCGAGTAGTAGGTGACGATCTGCTGCAGGAGAATCTTCGGGATGGGCACACCGGCGACGTCAGCCGACTCGAGGTCGAAGCGCGCGAGACCGCTCGTCGCGTGCAGCATCCCGGTGGCTTTCACCATCAGACGCCCGCGCAGAAACCTCACCGGGTCGAGCAGGCTGGTGGCACTGCTCCCCTGTCTCACGCGATCGAGATCGACGACGGCACGACCGACAACCCGGCTGTCGCCGAGCATGCTGACGCTCGGGTCGATCACGCCCACCGGCAGGTCGGGCGCCGCCTCGAATGCGAGGTAGGCGTTCACTTCCTGCTCCGTGACGCTTGTGGTGAAGGCCTGCCGAGACACCGTCGTGCCGCGCTCGGTGATGGCCGCGATTTTCTGCTTCAGCTGATCGGCATCCCGGCGAAGCGGCGCCTGGCCGGCAGCCGCCAGCGAGAGGGCATGAGCGATGAGCAGCGCGACGACAGCACAACGACGCGGCCGGGCGCCCATTCTTAGTTCGTCACTCCTGATTCCTTAATTGTACGCTTTTAAGCGCTGCATGACGGGCTAGGCGCGCACGGCGCGCCTGCGAGGGAGCGGCGCGGGGCGTAGGGGTCCCCGCAAGCGACGGAGCCGGGGTGTGGGGCGGAGCCCCACGTTAGAAGTTGCGGGGCCTGTTCGCCTGCGGGCGGTTCGCCTGGCGAGTGCGCATGACCAGCTCGACCTTGCGCCGCTCCATCTCCTGCTCGAAGATCCGGAAGCGGGCCTGTTGACGCAGATCCAGCACGTCGTCGAGGCGGTCCTGTGCCGTCTTGGCTTCGGCCGCGACGCTGGCCTCGAGGTCGCTCAGCATCTTCAACCGGTCCCTGACCATGGACTCGTCCAGCCGGCCATCGGCGGCCTGCAGAAGCCGCCGAAGCTGGCTGATGATCATCATCCGTTGATTCTCGCCGCGGCGCCGTACGGTTTGCAGCGCTCGCAGACGTGTCACGAACTGCGCGTACTGATCGTCCTTGAGCTGCAGCACGTCCTGCGCTTGCACGAGGACGTACGCGTCGAACATCTGCTGAATCTCGCCTGGCGACACTCCGGCCTCGGCCGGCGCGGCGCCTGGCGCCAGCGGCCCCAAGGGGCGCTGTGCCGCGCGCCCCCGCGCCTCAGGGCCCTGCGCTTCAAGCGACACCCCGAGCAACGCCAGCGTACACACGAGAGTGCCAGCAGCCACCGATCGACGCAGGGCAATTGTAATCACGGTGCTCTGTCCTTCTAACTACTCACTTCTCACTTCTCACTTCTCACTTCTAACTCTTGGTGAGCTCTTCGCTCAGAATCCGCCGTAACTCCCGCCGCTCATCCGCCGACATCTCCAAGACCACGCGATCGACCGACCATGAGCTCGTTGTCAGGCCCGCCCCCACGACGTCGTCCCAGTCGAGCTCGCCGGCGAGATCGGCCAGCAGGCTGAGCAACGGATCATCGTCGACGAGCCGAGCGACATCGACGCCGGAGTCCACGCCGCCGATCGACGCTGTCCCGGCCGGCGAGCCACCGCCGCCCATGTCCGACGGCGAGCGGATGCTGACGGCTGCCGCAGCGACCAGCGCGGCCAGCGCCGCTGCCGGCAGCAGGACGCGCCAGCTCCACAGACTCGACGCCCGTCCTAGCCCTAGCGCGGCCGAGCCACGCGGGCGCGTCGCCTCGGCTGCCACGGCATCATGAACCCGCATCGACAAATGATCCCAGAAGAGCGGCGACGGCTCGGGCACCTCGACGCCCGCCGCGACAGACATCACGGCGCGGAGCTCGGACAGCTCGGCGCGGCAGCGCGCGCACGAGGCGAGATGCGGCTCCGCGCTTTCGGGCCGGGTGCCCTCAGCTAGGTCGATGAGCTGCCCTTCGTTTAGATGCATGACTAGCGAACATCCTCGCCGATGAGTCTCTTCAGATTCTGCAGCGCGTGAAACACGTTCGCCTTGACGGCGCCAACCGAGCTCCCGACCGCATCGGCGATCTCCTGATGCGACATGTCGTGGTACATGCGGAGAATCAACGCGGCGCGCTGCTTCTCGGGCAATCGGGCCACGGCGGCGCGCACGCGAACGGCGCGCTCGCCGCGCAGCACATGCTCGCTCGGCGACTCGCTGCGCGTGTCGACGTGCTGCTCGTTCTCGATCGGTTCGGTCTGCGGCGCCTTCACGCTCACGCGGTTCAGACACACGTTCACACTGATGCGGTGCAGCCAGGTCGAGAGCGACGACTGGCCACGAAAATTCTTGAGCCCACGGTACGCGCGCAAGAAGACGTCCTGCGACAGGTCGCTCGCGTCCTCGTGGTTGCCCACGAAGCGATAGCAGAGCTGATACACCGTGCGCCGGTGCCGTTCGACGATGAGATCGAAGGCGCCGATGCGGCCCTCGAGGCACGCGGCCACGAGCTCGGGCTCCCCGAGCTCGTGAAGCCGGACCGACACCGCGTCAGCGGCTGCTGCCGGATTGGGCTGCACCACGGTCAAGCCCCAGTCTAGTTTCGTCGCACCGGGTGTCGTCCACGCGAGCGCTCGGGCCATGCCGCGGTCCACCTTCTGTGGGAGCCGGTTGAGGAACCGGCTTCACTCGGTTAGACCCGCCTGCCTCTCGAGAGGTTACATCGTGGGGCGGAGTGGGGTCAGAGTGGGGTCGACCCCACTCCGACC
>MEKT01000220.1:5855-7488 GCA_001767435.1 Acidobacteria bacterium RIFCSPLOWO2_02_FULL_65_29
CCACAAGCTATACTCCGGCGCGATGGCGGTTTCGCGGCTAGGCCCGTTGCGCGAGCTGACGCTCGTGGCGCTGGGCTTCGCGGCGTTGACGGTCGTCCTGACCTACCCGCTGGCGCTCCAGCCCGGCAGCCTTGGCCGCACCGACAACGCCGATGGACAGTTCGCCATCTGGAACGTCGCCTGGGTGGCCCGGACCCTCATCGCCGATCCGCTGCACTTGCTCGACGCCAATATCTTCCACCCGCATCGCTGGACGCTCGCGTACTCGGAAGCCAACTTCGGCGCCGGGCTGGTGGCGGCCCCCGTGTACTGGCTGACGCGAAATCCGTATGCAGCGTTCAACGCGGCCCTGCTGTTGTCGTTCGTGGCCAGCGGAATCGGCACGTACTATCTCCTTCGCTACCTCGCGCACGACCGCCGGGCCGCTTGTATCGGGGCGATTGGCTTCGCGTTTTGTCCCTATCTGTTCGGCCACATCCCGCACATCCAGCTCCTGATGACCGCGGGCCTCCCGTTCACGCTGCTCGCGTTTCACCGTTTCGCCGACCAGCCGCGCGCGGGGCGCGCCGTCGCGCTCGGTCTCACGCTGACGCTTCAAACGCTGTTCTGCGCGTACTACGGCGTGTTCGCCGTTCTGATCGTCGGCTACGCCGTACTCTTCACCGCAACGTCTCGGCGACTGTGGCGCGAGGCCGCGTACTGGAAAGCGGTGCTCGCTGCGGCGGGCGTCGCGGTGGTCTCGGTTCTGCCGGTCGCCCTGCCCTATCTTCTCCTGCAGCGCGAATCGGGCTTTGCACGATCGCTCGACGCCGCGCGCGAGTACTCGGCCGGCTGGCGCATGTACTTGCTGTCCAACGCGTACCTGCACAGACCCATCGCGGCATTCGCCGGCGGTCAGGGAGAACTGTTGTTCCCCGGCTTCGTGGCGATTCTCTTTGCGGTTTACGGCGCGCTTCGGCTGTCGCGGGCGCAGGGCCGTTCACGCGAGCACGTCGTCTTTTATCTGTCGCTGGCCGCGCTCGCGTTCTGGGTATCGCTTGGTCCGTCCGGCGGCCTGTACAGCCTGCTGTATTCGACCGTTCCCGGCTTCACGTTCATGCGCGCTCCGAGCCGCGCCGGCCTCGTCGTGCCGCTGGCACTGCTAGCCGTGGCGGGGATGGGGCTGGCCGCGCTTCTCGAGCGCAGCTCCAGGCCGGCGCTCCTTTCTGCCGCCCTCGCGCTGTTCGCGATCGCGGACGTTGTCAGCCCGCTGCGCTTGTCTCCGGCGCCGCCGATCGAGCCCGTCTACCGCACGCTCGCCACCCTGCCCCGCGGTCCGCTGATCGAGCTGCCCGTCTACTCGCACCAGTTCCGGTTCCTGCGCGCCCGCTACATGTTGAGCTCCACCATGCATTGGATGCCGCTCGTGAATGCCTACAGCGATTTCATCCCGCCGGATTTCCAGGAGAGCTTGCCGCTCATCGCCGATTTTCCGAGCCGACAGGCGTTCGCGCGCCTCGAGCGCGACGGCGTGCGCTATGCGGTGTTCCATCTCGAAGCGTTTACCGCCGAGGGGGCGCGGGCGGCAGTACTCGGGCGAATCGCGGCGTTTGCGCCGTACCTGCGCCGCCTCGACGGCGACGAGCGCACGGTG
>MEKT01000221.1:0-495 GCA_001767435.1 Acidobacteria bacterium RIFCSPLOWO2_02_FULL_65_29
GCCGCCTCGTGCACGACGTGCACGCGCTCGGACGACACGCCGTAGATCCGACAGATGTCCTCCCTCGCGCTCTCGGACACGGTGATGATCGCGTCGGCACGGCGGGCCGCCAGGTCGACGAACGGCCGATTGAGCAGCACGCGCCGCGGCGGGTGATAGTGCGGATAGAGCGTCAGGCTCATGTCGTGAATCGTCACCACGGTCGGCACGGGCGACGCGAACGGCACCATCCCGTTGGTGAAGTGCACCACGTCGGGATCGAGCCGGCGTAACAGGCGCGGCGCCAGCGCCTGCATCCACACCACGCGCGGCGCATGCCACGACGAGGTGGCCACGCGCACCCCGGCCGGAAGCGGCCGGGTCGTGTCGATTGGCCGGTTCGACACCACGACGACTTCGTGGTCGCCGCTTTCGACGAGGTGGTGGAGCAGGTGCTCGCTGTAGTAGCCGACACCGGTGCGTCCGGGCCGAAGCGTCGTACCGTCAAAGGCGATG
>MEKT01000221.1:514-12327 GCA_001767435.1 Acidobacteria bacterium RIFCSPLOWO2_02_FULL_65_29
TTGAGCGCATCGCCGGCGACCGCGAGGCCGAGGACGATGGCAATGGGGATGTACGTGCCGGTGAAACCGAGAAACGAGTCCACGAGCCCGTGAAGCGCGATCGCGACCGCCGCCGCGCACACCGCCGCGGCGAGGCTGGCCACGGCGGGATCGGAGGGCCGCAGCACCGGATGGACGGCGCGCCTGGCCGCTCGCCAGCAGAGCCACGCGAACGCCAGGCCGCCGGCGAGACCGCCGCCCGTGAGGACCTCGAGGTACATGTTGTTGCTGTGCACGCGCGAGTCGAAGTTCGCGATGCCCGCGTAGCCGCCGTACAGCAGACGGTAGTTGTCGGGCCCCACGCCGAGCAGCGGATGATCGGCCGCCATGCTCGTCGCCGCGCGCCACAGGACGCCTCGACCGGGCCGCCCTCCCGGACGCGGCACCGGGCGAATCGGCTCCGGCACCCTGGCGGCGACCGCCGGGCCTCGGATCGTCGCGAGCGACACGGACAGATCGGCGCCGGGCTCGCTGCTGAACCAGAGCCGTTTTTCCTGCTCGATGTCCCACATCAGCCGGTAGTCGCCCGGCTCGGGCGGCGCTTCAACATCCGCCTTCATCGTGACCGTCTCTCCCGGCGCGACCCGCGCAGGAAATTCCGTGCGCAGGCCCTCCCAATGCACGATGGAGTCGGCGTCCGCCTGCAGCCAGTGGTACGACACGCGGAAGGGCACGACGGCGTGCGAATCCCACGTGCTCAGTCCGGAATTGGTGAGCGTCACGGGCACTGTGGCAATCGCGCCCGCCTGCAGCGTGACCCGCGACGGCGCGCTGATCGCGGCGCGGTACCACGTCTCCTGCCCTTCGGTGGTGAGCCGAAGGCGAAGCGACTCGAACGATCGGGACGTCAGGATCTGCAGAGCGATCAGCGCGCTGATCGCCATCAGCCATTTCGTGCCGCGATCGAGGCCCGACAGCCACACGCGCAACACGGCAAGCAGCGCCAGGCTGCCGGCCATCGTGATGAGCCCCGACCGCGTGAACGTGAGCGTCACGGCTTCGGAGATCAGCAGAATCGCGCCGACGAGGACGCCGATGGCGATCCGGCGCGCGCGCGCCGGCTTCTCGCGATCGGCGTCGATCGCGACGAGCAGCAGCCCGAGCGACAGTGCGAAGACGATTTCCAAGTACATCGAGGCGATCGTCGGGTACTGGAACGGCCCACCAGCACGCACTTGCGTGCCGATGACCGAGACTCGCGGCCGAAAGAGCGTCAACGCCTGCAGCACGGCTTCGACGCCGAGGTACTCGAGCGCGGCGAGCGCGGCGACGATCGCGCCGGCAATCGAAGCCACCGCGATCAGCCCGCGCAGCCTGCCCACGCCGTTCACGCCGTTGACGGTCATCAGATACACGCCGAAGGCGAGCGCGAAGCGTCCCACCATGTGCAGCGCATTGGAGCGGTCGAAACCAGCGACGGCGGCGACCAGCATGGCGCCGAGAAACGCGATCCAGGGCCAGGTGAGCGGGGTACGCCACACGGGTGCGTCTCGCAAGGCCGTGGCCGCCAGCAGCCAGGAGGCGATGACGACGAGCAGCGCGACTTCGACACTGCTGAGCGATTGGCCCGGGAACTCGACGATCGGATCGAGAGCTTCAAAGGGCGCAACGAGGATCAGCAGGCAGATGCCCAACCATGCCACGGCGCTCGAGCGGGTACCGGCGCCGGCCACCGCGCGGTCGCCGTAGACGCGAGAGTCGCCACCGACCATGGCCGCGGAAACGGACATCGATCCGGGTTGGGCGCTCCAAGAACCTTGCCACGGCCTGATCGAACCCCGGCAGCCCAGGCACGGCCGGTGCATGGGCCAATATCGCCGTTTGCCACGGGATCCGGCTCGATCGGGCGCCGACTGGCGTCGATCGCGCGCGAACGGCTGTGGGCGCGCCGCTCACGCCTCGCGCGCACGAGTTGTCTCGCTTACGGTGGCGGAAATCTTTTTTCGCGAGCCGAAATAGGCCACGAAGGCACGAAGACACGAAGAAGAGCTACGACGTGCATCGCGAAGCCACTCTCGTTGCCTACCGGGCATTTTCCGACGTCGCCGGCAAGGGCGCGTTCTTTCTCGTCACGGTGCTCGCCGCGCGACTCCTTTCGGCGCGCGGCTTCGGCATCTTCTCGCTCGGCACCACGCTCGGTTGGCTCACGGCCGTTGTCTCGGACTTCGGCATCCAATTGCATCTCGCGCGCGAAGTGGCGCGGCGACCGGCCGAGGCGGGCGCCCTGCTCGGCTCGTGGCTCCGCGCGCGCGTGTGGACATCGGCCGCGGTCTTCGCCGTCGTGGCCCTGGGCCTCGCCGCAACCGGCTTCGGCGATCCGTACGGGGCCGCGCTGATCCTTCTCGTCCTCGTCTACATCATCAGCGGGCTCGTCGAGCTCCTGTACTACTTCTATCGCGGTCTGTCGCGAAGCGACATCGAGTCCACGCTGACGCTCTGGCAGCGGTTCGGCATGCTCGTGATCGCCGGCGTTGTGCTCGCCTGGCGTCCAGAGGTCACGACGCTGGCGGTGGCGATGCTGGTGCCGGCGGTGCTGACGCTCGCCTACAGCCTGCGCTTGGCGTCGAAGATGGCTCACGGAGGGCGCGGAGGGAACGGGCCGCCGCGCTCTCCGTTCCCGACAAGACAGGTTTTCACGCGCGACGTCATGCCGATCGGCCTGGGCATCGTGCTGTCGGCGATGTACTTCCGCGTCGACGTGTTCCTCATCGAGGGGTGGAGGGGGACGGAGGCCGTCGCGCAGTACAACGCGGTATTCCGTCTGGTCGAGGCGCTTCGTCTGTTTCCGGCCGCGGTCCTGGCCGTGGCGCTCCCGTCCCTGTGCCGCGCAATCGACGTGCGTCCGCTCGTGCGGGTCTCGGCTTTGGTCACCGGATTCGCGATGGTCGTCTCGCTGGCGCTCTGGGTCGCCGCGGGCTGGCTCGTGCCGTTCGTGTACGGCGCGGCGTACAGCGGAGCGGTACCGGCGTTCCGCATTCTTCTCGTGTCGTTTCCCCTGATGTCTCTGAATTACGCGCTGACGCACCAGCTCGTGGGCTGGAACGGCCACCGCGCGTTCGCGGCCCTCGCTGGAGCGGCCCTGCTCTTCAACGTCGCCATCAACGCGCGCCTGATTCCCACGATGTCGATCGCCGGCGCGGCGTGGGCCACCCTCTGGACCGAGGCGCTCCTCACGATTGGGTGCGTGGCCGCGCTGCGGCTCACACCGCTCGGTCCGGGCGCGGAACCTCTTGCCGCGACGGTGGCGTGATGGCCACGCAGCTCGCAAGAATCTCGAGACGCTCGGCCGCCGCGCAGGACGTAGTGCAGGACTGTAGTCCTGCCGAACCGAGACGCTCGGATGTCGTGCAGGACTTTAGTCCTGCCGGGGATGTAGTGCAGGACTTTAGTCCTGCCGTGATGACGGAACGTGAGCTGTCCATCGCGCGCAGTGTGTTGTACGCGTCCCTGTTCGACTACCCGCTCACGCTCGCGCAGCTCCGCCAATCGCTGATCGAATCGCGCGTGACGCCAACCGAGATTCTCCACGCGTACAGCGCGAGTCCGTCCCTGCAAGCGGCCGTCGAGCACCGCGACGGGTTCTTCTTTCCGAGGGGTCGCGCCGACCTCATCGACGAGCGCCGACAGCGCGAGGCGCGGAGCCGTGCGTTCCTGCGCCGCCATCATCTGCTGCTGACGCTGGTGTGCCTCATCCCCTACGTGCGCATGGCCGCCTTGTCTGGCAGCATCGCCCACCTCAACCTCGAAGGCCACGGCGATCTGGACCTCTTCATCGTCACGCGGGGCCGCCGCGTCTGGAGCGTGGCGGTGGCGGTGGTGGTGCTCGCGAAGCTGATGCGGCGGCGCGCGATCGTATGCGCCAATTACGTCGTGGCCGATTCGCGCCTGACGCTCGACGAGCCGGATCTCTTCACGGCGAGCCAGATCGTGCATTTGAAGCCGCTCGTGGGGCGCGACGTCTTTCGCGCGTTCGTGGCGGCCAACCCGTTTGTCGCGCGTTTCTATCCGAACTTCCACGAGGCCGCCTCCCCGGCGCTCCCCTTCCATCGCACGAGGATGTTCGACGGCGTCAAGCGCGGTGTCGAGATGGCGCTCGCGTGGCCGTGGAACGGACTCGAGACGGTATGCCGGATCGCCTACCGCACGTACCTACGACGGCAGGCGGCATCGTGGCAATCGCCCGAGCAGGTCCGGCTCGAGGACGACTGCGTCAAGCTGCACACGCGGAGCCACCGAAGGACGGTCATGGAGCGGTTCGAACGGGTAGTTCAAAAGTTAAAAGTCAAAAATTAAAAGTCAAAAGGACGGCGGTGGCTTCGCCGTCCCGGCGCGCCTCCGCCTGCCTCTACACGCGGCGCGGCCGTCCCTTTTGGCCCGTTCCTTGAAGTGGGCCAGGCATGGCCAGTACAAAACCACGCGACCTTCGCGAGCGTACCTTTCTTTTCGCCCGCGATATTGTGGCCTTCTGCATGGCCATGAGCCGCACGGCCGGCGCGCAGAGGCAGATTGCCGGTCAGTTGCTTCGCGCCGGAACCTCTGTTGGGGCGAACGCGGAGGAGGCGAAGGCCTCGTTCGGCCGACGCGACTTTGCCTATAGAAACGCGGTGGTTTTGCGCGAAGCCCGCGAGTCGAAATTCTGGCTGCGTCTCATTCGAGCCTGCGGGCTGGCCGATCCGAATGCCGTCGAGCCGCTGCTGGCCGAGGCGAACGAGCTGGTCGGGATTTACACGGCGACGGTGAGGACGGCCAAAGAACCGGCGCCTCAAGGCCCACCATCGGGTGAGCAAAAACGGAACAGAGCCACGGGTAGCAGCGATCCCGACGGGAAGTAGCTACCCGCTTGCAGCTGTGTCTTCGTCTCGAGCGCCGCAGGCGAGCACTTCCTTTTGACTTTTCACTTTTAACTTTTAACTTTTTTTAACTTTTAATTTTTGGGCGTAAACGCCAGGAACCGGCGAGTGTTGTCCACCAAGATCTGGCGCAGGGTCCCTTCGCTCATTCCCGCCTTGATCAGCATCGGCCCGAACACCGTGGCGGTCTGCGCGAGGCCGGGGCCGCCGTTCTTCTTGAGCGCGCGCTCGGAATAGAAATCCGAGGAGAGCAGCAGGTGGTCCGCGTAGCCGGCCTCGGCCATCGCCATCGCCATGATCACACGATCGGGATCTGGCATTGTCGCCAGCGTCACGCGGTCGAAGCCGACGAACGCGCCGCGCTTCGCGATGGCGATCGCGATCTCGGCCTTCGGATCGTCCAAACAGCACACGTGGCCGATCGCAATGTTGACGGGCTTGCCGCCTTCCTTTTCCAGAATGTCGAGCTGGCGGAGTCCGGCCTCGCGCGGCACGGGCGTCTGCACCTGGCGCCTGCCGGTGTACGCGTTGTGCGTGAAAATCGGGATGCCCGTGCGCGCCTGCGCCTTGCCGATCGCCTGAAACACCTTGCGCTCGTCGGCGGTCAGCTGGCCGCCCTGCTGGCCGATCTCGCCGTAGGCACCCAGGCGCTGGGCGATCGCGTCTTTCACGAGGTCGTCGGCAATCTGGTCGGCGGTCTTCGTGGCGATGACCGGCGGATACGTCCGCTGCATGTAGTAGCCGCCGCTCGCCACGACCGGCAGACCCGACTCGGCGGCGATACGCCGAAGCGCCTCGAGGTCGCGCCCCATGTCGGGATGCCCGCCATCGACGATGCACGCGACGCCGTCTTTGGCGGCGGCCCTCGCCTCCTCCACCATCAGGGCGACATCGGCCGTGTAATGCGGCGTGTTGTCAGCCGAGAGGTTGATCGACAAGTGCTCGTGAAAGAGCGTCGGCCCGCCAGCGAGCGACTCTGGCGGGACGTCCTTGAGCAGCGTGCGAATGATCGCGCCTCTAGGGAACGTCACGGCCCCCTGACCGACCGCCCCGGTCGGAAACGTCACCGATCGTGAGGGCCCGCCGACCTGCGCGAGTAGCTCCGCGTCACGGCCGATCCAGGCCGCGAGAGCTCCCCCTCCACCGGCCGCCAGCACACCCACCGCATCACGCCGCGTCATGCCGGTCTCGCGATTGAGTTTCGTTGTCATCATTGGTCTCTCTATCTTCTTCGTGCCTTCCTGGTCACGACGATCATCGCATCCCTCGACAGGCTCGGGATGCCCTGAGCCAGGTCGAAGGGCAGAGACCGCAGAGCACGCAGAGAATCCTTGGGCGAGGCCTTTCTTCTTCGTGTCTTCGTGCCTTCGTGGCTCTTCTTCGTGCCTTCGTGCCTTCGTGCCTTCGTGGCGAAGTCTTTCGGGCGGCGAAGCCGCCCTCGCTGTCCTTCTAACTTCTCACTTCTAAGTTCTAACTTCCAATTAGCTCTCTGCCCTGACAGGTATTCTGAGATGAAGTCCGCACTCGGTCTTTTCTTGTCCACGCCAGCGGCCGGAGCGCGAATCCTCGCCGGGCATGACCGGGCTGGTACACGGCATGCAGCCGATGCTCGGGTAGTTCCGATCGTGCAGCGGGTTGTAGGGCACCTCGTGCTCGGCCACGTAGGCGCGCACCTGGTCGGACGTCCAGCGGACGAGTGGATTGATCTTGACGAGCCCGAAGCGGCCATCCCACCCGACAACCGGCGCATTCGCACGTTCGGGCGTCTGATCGCGCCGAATCGCGGTGATCCACGCGTCGTAGTTGGCCAGCGTGGCGCCAAGCGGCCGCATCTTCCGCAGATCGCAGCAGCGGTCGGGCTCGCGCGTCCACAATGCGGGACCCTCGGCGGACGCTTGCTCGGCGACGGTGCGGGCCGGCTTGACAGCCTTGATGGTGACACCGTACTTCTCCTCGATCCGCTTCCAGAGCGCGTAGGTCTCGGGAAAGAGGAGCTCCGTGTCGAGCGTGAAGAGATCGACGGGCAGCTTCGCACGCGCGATGAGGTCGGTGACCAGACAGTCTTCGATGCCAAGGCTCGTGGCGAATGTCAGCCGTGGCGCAAACCGATCGGCGGCCCAGCGCACAATGTCGGCGGCCGACGCCGTCTCGAGATCGCGAGCGGCCTCTTTGATTGCCTCTGACGTCATTTGCCCTCGAAACCCACGACTCTTCTCGAAATCCACGACGATAAACGCATCCCGCGACAGGCTCGGGATGCCCTGAGCCAAGTCGAAGGGCGGAGACCGCGGAGACCGCAGAGAATGCTTTGGTGAGTCCTTTTCTTCTTCGTGTCTTCGTGCCTTCGTGGCCGTCAACGCAACAAGTCATCGAGCGCTTTTCGAACCGCTTCGACCGCCTCCGCGTCACCGCCGGCCGTCCGCGCCAGCCGCGCGAGCTTCTCCGCCGCGCTCGGCCTCGCGGCCGACGCCCCCGCCCGGTCGCGAACGGCCTCGGCAATCATTCCGGCCCCGGACGTGAAGTTGGTGACCGGATCGATCAGCACGAAACTGCCCGTCCCCCGGTTGTCGGCGTACCGATCGAAGATGATCGGCCGCGCCGTGGACACGGTGAGGGACGCAATCTGATTGAGCAGCAGCCCGTGATCGACTTCCGCGGTGACCGTGCGCGTCGTGTGCTTCAGTAGGTACACACGCGCCGGGTCGAGCGGCCGCTCGTCCATCCACACCACGTCGGCGCGAAAGCGCCGCCCCACCTCGGTCTCGCCGACCGCGATCATGTCGCCGCGGCTGATATCGATGTCGTCCTCGAGCGTCAGCACGACCGACATCGGCGAGCGGGCCACGTCGAGGTCGCCGTCCCACGTGACGAGGCGTCTCACGCGAGTAGAGCGCCCCGAGGGCAGGACCGTCACCGTGTCGCCCGGACGCACCGTGCCCGACGCGATCTGTCCCGCGTAACCGCGGAACTCATGGCTTGGCCGGAGGACGAGCTGCACGGGGAATCGGAACGGCTTCGCCGACACATTGCGATCGACCACCACGGTCTCGAGAAACTCGAGCAGCGATGGGCCGTCGAACCACGGCGTGCGATCGCTCTTCGTGATGACGTTGTCGCCGTGGAGCGCGCAGAGCGGAATCGGGTGCAGGTTCGCATTGGGCAGAATCTTGTCGAACTCCTCGGTGATGCTCTCGAAGACGTCGCGGTCGAAGTCCACCAGGTCCATCTTATTGACGGCCAGCACGTAGTCCCGAATGCCGAGCAGCCGCGCGATCTGGGCGTGCCGCCGCGACTGCACGCGCACGCCGTGCGTCGCATCGATCAGGAGAATCGCGACGTCGGCCGTGGACGCTCCCGTCGCCATGTTGCGCGTGTACTGCTCGTGCCCCGGCGTGTCGGCCAGGATGAACTTGCGGCGCGCCGTGGCGAAGTACCGATAGGCCACGTCGATCGTGATGCCCTGCTCGCGCTCGGCGCGCAAGCCGTCTGTGAAGAGCGAGAAGTCGATCGGGCCGGCCGTGCGGTTGCGCGAGGCCTTCTGCACCGAGTGCACCTGGTCCTCGTACACGGACCGCGAGTCGTACAGCAGCCGCCCGATGAGCGTGCTCTTCCCATCGTCGACGCTTCCGGCGGTGCAGATGCGCAGCAAGCCGGACATCAGAAGTAGCCCTCGCGCTTCTTGAGCTCCATCGACCCATCCTGGTCGTGGTCGATGACGCGCAGCTGCCGCTCGGAGTGTTTCGTCGCGATCAGCTCTTCGATGATTCTGGGCACCGTGTCGGCGGTCGATCGAACCGCGCCCGTACATGGGGAGCATCCGAGCGATCGCATGCGGCACATGACGCGTTCCGGGCGCTCGCCGGGCATGAGCGGCACGAAGGACTGCTCGAGCGAAATGAGCGAGTGGCCTCGGACGACCACCTCGCGCTCCTTGGCGAAGTAGAGCGGCACCACAGGAATTTTCTCGACGTGGATGTAGCTCCACACGTCGATCTCGGTCCAGTTCGAGAGCGGAAACACGCGGATGCTCTCGCCCTGGTGGATGCGGCTGTTCAGGAGCTGCCACAGCTCGGGCCGCTGGTTCTTCGGATCCCACGTGCCGTTGGCGTCGCGCAGCGAGAAGATCCGCTCCTTGGCGCGCGAGCGCTCCTCGTCTCGACGAGCGCCGCCGAATGCCGCGTCGAACGCGCCCGCCTCGAGCGCGTCGAGGAGCGACTTGGTCTTGAGCGCGCCGCAGCACGCCTTGGTGCCCACGAGAAACGGCTGCGTCCCCTCCGCAATCGCTTCCGTGTTGGCGTGCACGATCAGCCTCGCGCCAATCGACGCCGGATACCGATCGCGAAACTCGATCATCTCGCGGAACTTGTAGGTGGTGTCGACGTGGAGCAGCGGGAAGGGAATCGGCCCGGGATGAAACGCCTTCTGCGCCAGCCGCAGCATCACCGACGAATCCTTGCCGATCGAGTACAGCATCACCGGCCGCTCGAACTCGGCCACCACCTCGCGCATGATGTGGAGACTCTCGGCTTCGAGCGCGCGCAGGTGGTCGTAGCCGGGCGCCGGCGCGGCCGCGCGGGGTTCGGGGAACGGTTTGATCGTCGCTGTCATCGTTTCAGGTTTTCGTGTTTAAGTTGCCTGATGGTCGCCGTTTCGTGCTTTCGTGTTTTCGTGGCCCAGATCCTCTTCGTGTCTTCGTGCCTTCGTGGCGCGCCTTCGTGCCTGGCTTCGGTACAAAAAAAGCCCGGGGACCGTCCCCGGGCTTTGGTCTCGCTCCGTTTTTGGGTAGCTAACGGATGTCTGTCATCGACGCGGCAAGACCGATAGCGCGGGGACCTCGGCGGTCCTGGTACAACTACAAGCGCATCGGCGGCACGTCGTGAAAGACATCTAAGGTATAGAGATGTAGCAGTTTACCGGCGAAAAGTCAATTTCGAGCGCTGCTTCCACTTCGCTCGTTCGATTCAAGCCCTAAAGGTGCCTGCTCGGCCGTGGCGGCACGCTTGCCTGGCCGCCCTCTCTTTCGCGTCTGCAACCTGAAGTGGAAGTCGAGTAGTTTTTCGAGATAGTCGCCGGCCGAACCTGTCCGGTCATTGAACGCGATCGACTCCTTGCCGATGAGTAACGCGGCGTACGCGAGGCGGGAGTCCGTCGATCGCGCCGCTCTCTGGTAATCGGGGTGCAGCGTGTTGGCCTGGACGACGCCCGACACGAACCGGCTGTGAGCCCGCGAGCCGGCTTCGAACGCGACCTCTTCGTAACGAATCCGATGCCCGCGCGGCGACTGAACGGTGCCCGGACGCGGGGAAGGACTGCCCGCCACCCGCTTTTTTGTCTTCCGCTCCGATGCGTGCGGCGTGTCGGGCTGCGGGCGTCCGCGCCTGGCCAGCCCGCCGGGAAGCGCGAGATCGCGAAACTCGTCGAGATCCAGAATATCGCGCGCGAGGCGCAGCGCTCGCTCGCCGATGGCGGACGCTTGCTGCGCCCGGTGCGCGGCCAGATGGCCCTCGAGCTCCGCCTCGAGCGTCGGCAGGTACTTGTCGAGCAAGTCCAGCAATGCGACCCAGTCTTGGTTTTCCTCGAAGCCCGATCGTGCCGGCAGCGGGTTCAAAAAATCGGCGTCGAGAAAGCCGCGCACGAACCCCTGCGCCCAGGCGCTGTCTTCCAGGCCGTACGCCGTCAGCATTGAAAGGTCCTCGACCACGCCGACCCCGTGGTGGCGTATGGCGACGCGGCCCCTGCCGGATGGATCGAAGTACAGCTCGAGCGCAGCCTTCTTGTCTGGCGCCTCGGGCAGCACGAGCTCCCGGATATCGGTCAGCAAGCGTGGGAGGCGAACGCGTGATGGTGCGACATCGAACCGGCCGACGCCCGTGCGGATCTCGATCGTGAGCCATCCTTCGCGCAGGTACGCCTCGAATTTCTCCGCCAGGTAACGGCGAAGCGCGTCGGGGGCCAGCGGTCCGCGCGACCGGGTCGGATCGAACTTCAGTTCGGAAATGACGACGCGGAGGCCCGGCCGGGACAAGGCGTCGCGCGCGAGTGCGGTTTCGACGGTCGCCTCGTCCGAGCCTTCCTTCAACACCATGCGCAGCGTCTCGGCGGCTGTCGTCTTTCGCGTATAGAAGGTGCACCGGCGTCCGACCTGTTGGAAGCTGAACATGCCGATCCCAAGGCGGCCGATCGTCCGCGCCGATCCCGTGCGTTTGGCGGAATCGGCAACCCGATGGAGCGCCGATTCCAGCTCCGCGCGACTCATCCCGTAGGGGTAGTCGATCGTGACGTGACGCCGATCGAGCGTGAACGACACATCGCAACGATCGTGCGCCGCGCCGACGAGTTTCGCTTTGACGTGCTCGTCGATGGCGTTGCTGACGTGCTCCTTGAGCGCGTCCGCGGGGTTGCGGTAGAGCGTGCCGAGCCACTGGAGGGCGTTGGCAACGTGGAGCTTGATCGGGATGCGCTGGGCCATCAGCCGGCGGAATGGTAGCACGGCAACTACGAGGGCCGTTTCTGCCGACAAGAATCATCGGGGCTCCCATGTGTGGCTCCTCCCGAGTATGCAGTTGACTATGGAACCAGCTGCGTAGAACATCGGGCACTGCATTCCGCATAACGAGCTAGGCGCGCACGGCGCGCCTGCGAGGGAGCGGCGCGGGGCGTAGGGGTCCCCGCCCTTCGACGAGCTCAGGGCGCCGTGAGCCTGTCGAACGGCGCAAGCGACCGAGCCGGCGTGTGGGGCGGAGCCCCACGTAGTTCAAGAGGAGGCGTGTATGACCGAGACCGATCGTCTCTCACGGCGACGCGGTTGTAGAGCCACGGCCGCGGCCCTCGTCGCTGCCGTCACCGCCGCCCTCCTGCTGACGCTCCACCCGGCGCTCGCGCAGCAGAGCGGCCGCGAGCCCTGGGTTGCCACGTGGGCCACGG
>MEKT01000222.1 GCA_001767435.1 Acidobacteria bacterium RIFCSPLOWO2_02_FULL_65_29
ACACGTCGGTGAACGTCCCGTTCCCGTTGTTGCGAAACATCTGATTGCGGCCGACGCCCGTGACGTACAGGTCGACATGGCCGTCGTTGTCGATGTCCCCGGTCGCCACGCCCATCCCGTAGCCACGCGTCCTGATCCCGCTCTCCGCCGTCACATCGGTGAAGCGTAGCGTGCGTGTCCCGTTCGGCCGCACGTCCAGGTCGTTGCGATAGAGTCGATCCCCGAGCGGCCGCGCGTCAGAGGGCGGGCGCAGCGGCTGACCGGTTCCAAGCATCCGTCCCTGCACGAGATAGACGTCCAGGTCGCCGTCATTGTCGTAGTCGAACATGGCCACGCCGGGCGCCATGATCTCGGTCTGATAGAACTTGCCGGACATGCCGTTGAAATGGACGAAATCGAGGCCAGTCGCATGAGCCTCTTCCGTGAACCACTCGCCTGGGGCAGGGGCGGTGCCGACGCGTTCTTCCTTTGCGGAGGGGCCAGACGCAGATGTGGAGGGGCCAGGCTCGGTCCCGCCCCTGGAGCATCCCGAGATTGGCGGGAGGAGAAGCACGGCTGCCGAGCAGATGAATGCACGAAAGGCTGCCGGCTTCATAGGGCCTACGAGGGCGACCGGACGACTCGAACGTGGGCTCGAGAGGCTTCGTGAGGACTAGAAAATGAGATGCGTCCTAGTCCTCCCGCAAGCCGAGACTTGAAGGCGTGTTGTCCTCGACTTTATGGTCGATCGTGTACGCGGCGGCCGCAATTCCCACTGCGGCGGCGAGGAAAATCAGGACTTTCGTTCGCTTGCGCAGGCCGCTCGACGAGAGCCCTGGCTGCTCCTGCATCAGAGCGCTCGAGCCAGGCTGACCTGGCAATATCGTCGCCGCGACGCTAGGAACGGTCCAATGTCGCTGAGCGGCTGTGACCGCGGCGGACTTTGGCCCGTAGGACGCCTGGCTTTGCGCCGCCTCGCGCGCCACTCGACTGACGGCGCTACGCAAGGTCTCTCCCGCGTACGCAACGGATGTGTTGCCCAGCGACACGAGCAGGCTCAAAACGACGAATCGACTCATCATTGCTCCTAGAGAACTTAGAAGTTAGAACTGAGAAGTTAGAAGGACTCTGGTTGGGACAGAGTCCTTCTCAATGCCAAGTGCTAGAAGTTAATGCTCGCCGTGATCCGCGCCACGCGGGCGCTCAGGAACTGCGTCGGCGTCAGCCACCGCGTTCCGAAGGCGCTCACGACGTTCTGAACGGAATTGCCGTTCAGCACGTTATAAACGTCCAGCGCAACCTGCGCCCTGGTGACGCCGACGTTGAATGTCTTTCTCACCGCCACATCGAGCTGGTTGAACCTCGGGCCAAACACCAGGTTGGGCGCGTACAGGTTGACCGCCCTCGCCTGGTTGAGCCTCGTCCGGGTCGGGTCCTTGAATCGAATGAGCGGGGAGGTCGCCGCCATCGCCAGCGTCGCTGACTGCTCCGCACCAGGGAGGTTTCGGTAGATGAAGCTGGCGTTGAAACCGCCTCTGATTGGAATGCTGCCGCGCAGCCGGAAATCGGCGAGGTTGGCCCACGACCTGACCTGCCGACAGAACGGCCCTCCCGGCATCGGAGCGTTGTTGATGTCGTTCGGCTGGCTCGGAGAGTCGACCGTGTAACAGTGATCGTCCACCTGCCGCCCGATGTCCAGACCTCCGCCGAGCGTAATCCCGCGCGGCAGACGGCCGTTGGCGGAGAACACGAAGCCGTCCCAGTACCGCTGCTGCTTTCCGAACTCCTTGGAGTTCGTCACGCGGAGGACGCCGCGACCGAAATACTGCGACTGGAGCTCGTAGAATCCACAAAGCTCCTGACCGCCGGTCGGCAGCCGAGGATCGACGGGCACGGTGATGCAGAACTCGTCGAATGCTTCCGGCCCGTACAACGTGTTATCCGTCACGACGAAGTTTCCGTCCCAATTGTGGTTGTAGCCGGCGCTGACCGAGAGGCCGCGCGTGACCTCGTGGTCGACCGAGAAGTTCACATCCCAGAGGAAGTCGCGATTGTCCCTGATGACGGAGTCCTCGAAGATCGTCGCCCGCGGGAGGAACTTCCCGAAGTTCTCGTTGCTGATCCGCCCGCACTCGCCGTTCACCGCGAAATTCGCCAGATCGCAGTCCGGAATGTAGTTCCCGCGCCGGGGATCGCCCACAGGGAACGTCTCGTCGTCCCAGTTGCGGTTCGCGGCGAGAATCGAGGAACGGAACGGATGGAAGCGCTGCGTCATGTCGCTGCGACTGAGCTGGTTGAAGCGGCCGATCGACGCTTTGACCGCTGTACGACCGTTGCCCATGACGTCGTACGCGACGCCTAATCGTGGGTTGATGTCCGTCCACTCCGGGACTCCCTTCAGCTCGTCGACTTGACGAGCGGGCACGAACGGCCCGGCGGCCAGAGCTGCGGCTGGGAAGCCCGCGGTGATGTAATCGAACCGCAGACCCAAGTTCAGGGTGAGACGTCGGATCCTCCACGCATCCTGTGCGAAGATGCCGATCTCGTGGTTCTGGCGCTCCTGCTGGAAGTACGGCAGCGCCGTATACTGAAGGCGGATCGGCTTCCCGTCGAGGAAGTCGTAGTTCAAGCCGTCACGATGATTCCGATCGTTCGATTGGTCGTTCCACCCCTGTTCATCGCTGAAGCCAACCTTCAGATTGTGCGTGCCCGTCACGTAAGACATCGAGAATTTCGGGAACGTGCTCCGGCCGGTGCGTGCCCTCGGCGCGGTGAGATTTGGTGCCGCACCATAGCGGTAGTTCGTCCGGGTCTCGAGAATCGACCGGTCGTCTCGCGTCACGCCGGTTTCGGCAAAATTGACCCAATTCGTGTTCTGCCAATTCGCGCCAGCTTCGAGGAGCAACCGGCTGGTCACCGGCATCGTCCACGTGGCGTTGACCACGCCGGAGGGCCACCAGTCCCAGCCGCGCTCCGCCTCGATCGCGTTGGCTCCCGTGAAGGGACCGGTCGTGCAGCGGCACGACTTCTGGATGTCGACGAAGAAGTTGAGTCTCTGGCGGTCCGTGGCCTGCCAGGTCGTCCTGAGCGAATGGTTACGGTACCAGTCGAAGCCCGCCGCCGGGCGACCGCCGGGCGCCATGGTCGCATAGGGCGTTCCGGGCTGCCCCGGATAAAAGAGCGTGGCCGTCACGGGGTTACCTGACTGCCCCTGCAGCGGGTTGAAGTACGCACCCGGCTGGTTGACGCGCTGGCCCCACCGGCCGACCGCCGCGAAGAACCACAACCTGTCCTTGACGAATGGGCCACCGAGCTGCGCGCCGATTCGATAGATGCGCTGAATCTCTCCGGCCGTCGTGATGCCAAACGACCTCAACGTTTCGTCGAGATTCGAGCTCTGCATGTTCTTGTTCGAGTAGTACCCCTCGAAGGTGCCTCGTAGCGTATTGCCTCCGCTTCTCGGAATCGCGTTCAGGTTCGTGCTGCCCGAGCCGGCGTCCGCGCCCATGCCGGTGGTTTCCAGCTGCAGCTCGTCGATGGTGCCGCTGTCGGTGACGTAGCCGACGCCGGACGCGGCGCCGATGAAGTACTGGTTCCGGAAGCCGTCGAACGCGGCGCGCGTGCCTGTCTTGCCGTGGTAGTTGGTGTAGGCGCCCTGCGCCGACCACGTGTCACGAGTGCCGCCCACGTCGGCGAGCGTCGAGCCGAACCCCGGGGTCATGTACGCGATGGTCTGCAGGCCGATGCTGCCGCTTGGCAGCGACTCGAGATCCCGCGTGTTCAGCGTTTCCTGCTGCCGGACGGTCTGGGTATCGACCGTCGGGGCGGCTCCGCTCACTGTGATCGTCTCTTCGAGCGCGCCGACGCTCATGGTGATGTTGACCGTCGCCGTAAAGCCCGAGCCGAGCGCGACACCGTCACGTTTGACCGTCGAGAAGCCTGTCAGCGTGAACGTGACGGTGTACGTGCCTGGGCGCAGATCGACGATGTTGTATCGACCCTCGCCGTCGGTGGTGACGGTCCTGACCTTTTCGATCAAGGCCGGGCTGGCGGACTCCACGGTGACGCCAGGCATGGCCAGGCCCGCGGCGTCCCTCACAACGCCGGCGATGCCGGAGGCCTGCTGGGCCCGCGCGGCGGGCGTGAGCACCAACCCGACGATGAGAACGGCGAAACCGATTCCAAGGCTCTTTCTTGTCACCCACGCCTCCTCAAGCTTGTCAGCAAGCTCCGACAAGTCGTTGTACCAGTACGGCGTTGCCACGAATAAGGTCGCGATACTCGATCTATTAAGAGCGATGAATGAGGGCGATATTATGGAGTGTCACCAGGGCCGTCAAGTGCCATTTACATGACAATCTGACACCCAACTGTCGTACACCAAATTTCCGAAGAAACCCCTCGGGTTGCCGTGATTCCGGCACCGTCCCAGGAGGCATTCGCCCCGAGACCCGCTTTCCGCGCACTATATGGAGGTCATGAAAAGCCGCAAGGCCCGGGCGTCCCTGAGGGCGATAAACCACTGGGTTCTTCCCGCCGTGGGCCTGGCGGCCATGCTCGGCCTTGGCGCCACCCAGCCTCAGGCCCCCATCGTCTTCACGGACATCACCGGGCCCGCCGGCATCAGGTTCATCCATCACAACGGCGCCGCCGGCAACAAGTGGTATCCGGAGCTGTTTGGCGGGGGCGTCGCCGTCTTGGACATCGACGCCGACGCCTGGCCCGACCTGCTCTTCGTCAATGGCAAGGACTGGAAGCCCAGCGGTCGGCGCTCACCGAACGGCCTTTACCGGAACAATCGCGACGGCACGTTCAGGGACGTCTCAGCGGGCAGCGGCGTCGACGCCGCCGACGTGTACGGTCTGGGCGCGACGGTCGCAGACTACGACAACGACGGCAAAGACGACGTCTTCATGACGACCGTTGACGGCGGGCGGCTCTTCCACAACGCGGGGAACGGCCGGTTCGCCGATGTGACCGCGCAGGCCGGCATTCGCAGCGCCGATTTCGCCGTCAGCGCCGCGTGGCTCGATTACGACCGAGACGGGCTCGCCGACCTCTTCGTGGGCAATTACGTCCAGTGGTCGCCCGAGACCGAGGTGATCTGTGCACAGGACGGCGTGCGCGGATACTGCGGACCGAACACGTACAAACCGCGCGCGCCGAAGCTGTACCGAAATCGGGGCAGCGGCCGCTTCGAGGACGTCACGCTTCGCGCCGGGCTCGATCATCCGACCGACAAGGCGATGGGGGTGGCGGTCCTCGACTACAACGTCGATGGCTGGCCAGACGTGTTCGTCGGCAGCGATCGCGTTCCCGCCAAGCTGTACCGAAACGACGGTCGCGGCGGTTTCGTCGACGAGGGCCTGCGCGCGGGTGTGGCGCTGAGCGAAAACGGCGCCGCGCGCGCCAACATGGGCGTGGACGCGGCCGACTACGATCGTTCCGGTCGGCCGCACCTTGTTGTCGGCAACTTCCTCAACGAAATGCTCGGTCTTTATCACAACCGAAACGGCACGGCGTTCGTGGACGTGGCGCCGCGGTCGGAAGTGGGCCGCGCCAGCTTGTTGAACGTCACCTGGGCCGTCTTCTTCCTCGACTACGACCTCGATGGGTTTCTCGACATCTTCGCAGCCAACGGAGGGACGGACGAGTCGCAGGCGATGGATTCGAGGGCAAGGCTCAGCCAGCGTCCATTGCTGCTGCGCAACCGCGCCAACGGTACGTTCGAAAATGTGACCGCGGCCCTCGGCGCAGCGTTCAACCGGCCGATCATGGGGCGCGGCGCCGCGTACCTGGACTTCGACGGGGACGGGGATCTCGACGTGGTCGTCGCCACGCTTGCCGGACCGGCGTATCTCTTTCGAAACGACGGTGGCAATCGACGGAACTGGCTGCGCGTCCGGACGATCGGATCCCAATCGAACAGAAGTGGCCTCGGGGCCGTCGTGCGCGTGACCAGCGCGTCAGGTACGCAGTGGCAGACGGTCCACAGCGGATCGAGCTACGCCTCGCAGAGCGAGTTGGCCCTGACGTTCGGGCTGGGGGCCGATCCGCGGGTTTCCGCGCTCGAGGTGCAGTGGCCGGCGGGCAAGACTCAGACGTTTGCTGATGTCGGGCCCAACCGGGTGGTCACGGTCGACGAAGAGCTTGGACTGCTTAGTCGATAGTCGTTAGTCGCTAGTCGTTAGTCGTGCTGTTTCAACGGTGTAGCGAAGGTCTTCAGACATGCACGCGCCGCGATAGGCAGGACTGAAGTCCTGCACTACACCCCGGCGCAATGCTACACCCCGGCGCAACGCGCCGTGATAGGCAGGACTGAAGTCCTGCCCTACACCCCGGCGCAAAGCGACTAGCGACTATCGACTGACTAACGACTAGCGACTAACGACCAACGACTAGCGAGAGCTCCTCTTCGATGAGGCGTTTGAAGAACTCGAACGGCGGAAGGAATGGCGGCGGAGCGGGCGCCAGCCGGCCGTTGACGAGGAAGCTGGGGCTGCGCTCGAGGCCGTAGCGTCGCGCCTCGTCCAGCGCCTGCTCGATCACGTCCCGAAACCGGCGGCTGTCGACACAGACTTTGAACGCCTCGCGATCTACGCCCGCGGCGGTCGCCGACTGGGCGAGCCGGGCGGACATGGTGGCCCCGGCCTGAACCAGCAGCGCGTCGTGATACGGCCAGAATTTGCCCTGCGCGTTCGCGCACTGCGCCGCTTCGGCCGCATCGACGGACTCCGGTCCGATCGCCGGCAGATTCTTGAACACGATACGCAGTCGGTCGCCGAAGGTGTCGCGCAGCCGGTTGAAGGCCTGTGCCAGCCTCGCATACTCGGCGCTCTGAAACTCCCCGAACACCACGATCTCCACCGCGGAGTTCACCGCGCCCAGCACCACGTCCTGCACGGAGCGCTCGACTTGTACGCGGGGCGCCGCGAGGAACGTCTCGGCGCGCGTGGAAACCTTCACCAGCTCCTCGATGTAGCTCATTTTCGCGAGCTCGGGCTCGGTGTTCCGCTCCAGCCAGGCGCGGAGCGCGGGTCTCATCTGTTCCAGTGAGGCGCCGCGTGTGTTGTCGCCGAGTCCCACGTACAGCGAAGTCACTGCGGAATCCGGCAGCGCGATCCGGCGCTTGGGGATCTCTTGCTCGAGAAGGGCTTCGGTGGTAAGGCCTCGCGCGGCAGCTTCCCGCGCCAGCAGCTCGTCTGCGACCATCGTGTCGACGATACGGCGCCGCTGGTCGTACAGCTCCCTGCCCAACGCCAGATAGCCGGCCGGATCGGTGCGACGCCACTCGCGATCGACTTCAGCGATCGTGATCACGCGATCGCCCACCTGCGCGGCCGCCTCGTTGCCCGCTGCCGAAAATGCCGCGTTCTTCGTGTCTGCAGGTTTGGGCGCCACTTCCGGCGTCGGGGCGCCTCGAGCGCCTCCGGCGGTGTCCGCGCGCTGCAGTCCGTCGGCGCCAATTCTGAGCACGAACGACCCGGTTTCGAGCGCCGACGGTCCGCGGCTGACGGTGAGGAGA